>JAICKN010000283.1 GCA_025927855.1 Terriglobales bacterium | reverse complement strand
CCTGCCGGAGGACCGCTTCCATGTGACGATGCTGCACTTGGGGGAGCCGGATGAAAGAATTCGAGCGCGCCGGAACACACGGTTAATTCGCTATCACAAGCATGGGAACTCTCTTCATCTTTTATTCGCAATTGTGTTTGCAAAACCAAGTATTTACTTCTATCCACGTTATGGACCATTTGACCGCGCCGTCTTTGCGTTACGGCAAAGATTAAAGTTTCCTCTAAGGATAGTGAACCACGTGGTCTCAGAAATGAACCAGCAAACGGCGACGGCATTTATCCGCCGCTCGGTGGTGGAGAGCAATGCAGTATTTGGAAATTCCTCTTTCGTGTCGCAGACGGTATACGAATGCTTCGGAATCAAGGCACAAACAATTTACAACGGCATTGACCGCAGGTTTTTCTACTGTACAGAGGAATCACTGGCAAAACGAAATAATGGTCCGCTTACGGTTCTCTACGCCGGTTCCTTTCAATCACACAAGCGATGTGAAGTTGTCATTCGCCAGGCGTCCCGATTTCCGGACGTACAGTTCCGGCTGGCTGGCAAGGGAAAAACTCTGGACGGCTGCAAGGAACTGGCGGCGCAGGCCGGATGCAGGAACGTACGTTTTTTAGGGCATCTCAGTGGCGAAAAGTTGGGAGAAGAAATGAGGCATGCGCATGTTTTCCTTTTTCCCAGCATTCTTGAAGGCCATCCGCAAGTGCTGGGGCAAGCTGCCGCATGCGGCGTACCCGCGATTGCAATGAACCATTATCGTCCTGACTACGTGGTTCCCGGTCAAACCGGTTTTTTGGCGGATTCAGATGGGGAACTCGCCGGCAAGCTGGATCTTGTTCTGCGTAATGCAAACCTCCGGAGGGCGTTATCGGAAGCTGCGGCGCGTCACGCCCAGAAGTTTGATTGGGCGGAGATTGCGGACCAGTGGGCGTCAGTTTTCGACAGCGTCGTAAAACATCGAAATTAGCTATGTGCGGAATCTTCGGAATTTTTCAATCAGGCAGACCGCTTTCTGGTGTAGAGAAAGAATGGGCGAAGAGGGCCCAGCAATTGCTTGAGCATCGTGGGCCGGACGGGAACGGCAACGTCACGCTGTTGAATGGTTCCTGCCTGCTGGGGCATTTGCGCTTGTCCATTATTGATTTGGAAGGCGGCGCTCAGCCGATTTGCAATGAAGACCGCACAATATGGCTGGTCTGTAATGGAGAAGTCTACAACTACCTGGAACTTCGTGAGGGGCTCCTTCAGCGAGGCCATCAATTTTCTACCCGCAGCGATAGTGAAGTCCTGGTTCATCTGTACGAAGAAAAAGGCGCCCGGCTCCTCAATGACTTGGAAGGGATGTTCGCATTTGCAGTCGTTGACACAATAAAACAGGAAATCTTTTTGGCCCGGGACCGCTTTGGGGAGAAGCCGCTATATTTCGCGCCGTTGTCGCAGGGCAAAGGAATCGCATTCGCGTCCGAGATGAAAGCTCTGCCCCTCAGCGAAATTGACCGCTCTCTGGATTTAGCGGCGATTGCGCAATTTCTTAGCCTGAATTACATCCCTGCCCCGCGCACGCATTTGCGGGGTGTGCGCAAATTACAGGCAGGCGAATCGCTTACCGTTAGTCCTCAGGGTGAGTTGCGGGCAATGCGCTTCTGGAAGCCCGAATTTATGGCAGGAGGCGACCATGCCGCGGTCCATAAAGACCAGGCTATTGAGGATATTCGAGAACGCTTGCGCGAGGCTGTAGGGCTCAGGCTGCGAAGCGACGTAACCGTTGGCGCGTTTCTTTCCGGTGGCATTGATTCCACGTTGATAGCCGCCACAATCCGCGAATTGCAGCCGGATGTTTGTTTAAAGACATTTTGCGCTGTTTTTGAAGACAAAGAGTTAAATGAGGCTCCATACGCGCGAGTCATTGCCGAGCAGATTGGTTCGGAACATTATGAAGTGCATATTTCTTCGGAAGATTTATTGCAGATATTTGACGGACTCATTGAACACTACGATGAGCCCTTTGCGGATGCTTCCATGTTCCCGACCTATGCAGTCTGCCGGGCCGCGAAGCGCCATTGCAAAGTAATGCTCACGGGCGACGGGGGAGATGAGCTTTTCGGCGGGTATAGAGAGTTCTATCGCTATTTTCAATGGCACCCTGTGCGCCGGTTTCCCGGAATAAATCCATTGGCGCAGAAATGGCACAAGCACTGGCCTGAGCGCTGGCGCGGCGGAGACCTGCTTAATTTCTTAAAGCGAAATGACTGGGAACTCCTTCATGCCGGCGAGAAAGGGCAGGGAACCATGCGTAGCTTCCGATCCAGTCACATTGAAGAAGTGTCGAGCGGCCTCGATGAACTCTGTGAATCCGCAGAACGGCATTCGCATTTGCCATTTCCGCTCTCGGCAATGGAGGCAACAGCTAGCGGTTACTTGCCGGAGCAAATTCTGGTCAAAGTGGACCGGGCCAGTATGTTGAATCCAGTGGAATGCCGGGCGCCATTTTTGGACCAAAAGATTTTCAACTATGCAGCGAAGCTGCCCTTCCAATGGCACTTTGAAGGAGGTCAAGGCAAGGCGTTATTACGCCAATGCCTGCCTTCCTGGGTAAGTCCTGAGATCCGACGGCGTGCCAAACAAGGCTTTACACCGCCGCTTGCAAGGTGGTTGCGGACGAGCTTGCGGGAACAGATGCAGGAAGCTATTAGCGTCCTTAGGCGGCAGTTCGGAGATGTCTTTGACACTTCAGGAATTACGGAATTGAATCGTCAGCACCTGGAAGGCGCAGACCACAGCACAGCATTATTCCGATGGTTGGTATTGAGCAGAAGCCTGGAAAAAATCGGATGTGCGGTAGACTAAAATATGCAATCTGCGGCAGCCCGGAGCCGCTGCCTTGGTCCGCGCATTGCAGGCGATGAGCCGTTTTTTGTTTCCTTTTTAGGTTCCCACCCCTAAGAAGACTGTCGAAATTCGTCAGTCTCAATCATGCTTAAACCATGCGACGTTGCTCGCACGAGGCCCTCTGACCATTTCCGCTAAGCGCAATCTTCGAAATTCAATGCTCCGCTATGGCGCCTATGTTTGCTCAGTCGGGGGAGCGCGCGTTGCAGGAATTCTCATCACCTCCGTTACTTTTCCATACATTGTCCGCAAGCTCGGCGTCGAAGGATATGGATTGTGGAGTTATGTGGTTGCCGTGTGCGCTTTTGTGGATGTAATCGCCAATCCGGGGCTGACGACCTATGCCAGCCAGCAGATCGCGGCCCACCGGGAGTCAGCTTTTGAGCTGGTTCCGGGAATTGTAGGCCTCCGATTATGCGGTTCTTTGATGGCTCTTTTAGTTTTGATGGGAGTTGGCTGGAGCGAACGCAGTCATGAAGCGTGGGTGCTGTTTTTGATCTACGGATGCGGGCTCTTTCTGATGAACTTCACCGGAGCTGAATATCTATTGAATGCGTTGGAAATGTTCCACGTAAGTTCCGGACTTCGCATAGCCCAGCAAATGATCTACGCTGCCGGGATATTTCTGCTGATACGAGGTCCAAAGGATATTTTTTGGCTGCCCATCGCGATTTTCGTTTCTTCCTTTATCACCAACATTGCCGGATGGTTCTT
>JAICKN010000006.1 GCA_025927855.1 Terriglobales bacterium | reverse complement strand
CCGATAGTCGGCTTCGCTCATGTAAGGCTCCGCCCCAAACAGATGCGCGGCCTCGATTACAGCTTTTTCAAATGGCAGGTGTTCGAAGGCATGCAGGGTGTTGTGGTGAACAAAAACTCCAATAGGGCCTTGCCTGGGAAGCAAGTGTGCGCACTGTTCTACAGCGCGCTGCAATCGGTCCAAACGGGAAAGCTCAGAACAACTCGGATCGGTCATCGTCGTGCGGAGAGACGGGGCTTTGGGGCCTCCCTCGCGACTTCCTTGAGCATGGTTACAGTGTTATTGAGCTGGGCATAAAAGTATCTCCGGAGAATATCGAGCACCTCAATGAGCGCCCGGTCGCGGATTGAATAATAGACTTGATTGCCGACCTTCCGGCTCACCACGATCTGCTTGGCCCGGAGTACGGCCAGATGTTGCGATGCGTTGGCTTGTTCGATCCCGAGTGCTTGAATCAGTTTGCCGGCGGATAACTCGCCATCACGTAACAGCTCAACCATGGCGATCCGCGTAGGATTCGCCAGTCCCTGGAATATCTCACTCTTAAACTGCCGCAAGGCATCTTTCATGTCTTATGTAGTATATTCTAAAGTTTGCATATATAGTACAAAAATAGACATTACAGCCAGACCTCTGTCCTGCAATTTCTTTGTGCTGTGTTTCAGTGTCGGAGGAGGGTGTAGCAATCATCCGAACAAGAGCAAACCGCGCGCGGTATTACGGATTCTACCCCGCATAATCAGTTCGATTAGAATCGAAGGAGCGATTCGCTATGATCTTTCCCGCTTACCAAATCTAATCGTCGACCGGCCATTCCGCCTGCGAGCACTCGGGGCATTGGCTTTCAATGTACTGCAACCATGAGAAGATCTCAGCGATGGCCGGGAGCTGGTCTCCGGAAGTACGCCATGCAGCGAAGACTTCAAGAAAACGGTCGGTCACATAGACGGCGGTAGAGGGCTTGTTGATTGAGTCGAGAGCGCCACCTTCTTGGTGCGCGCGCAGGTCTGTATCCGCGAGAACTACGAACGGCAAGCTTTCATGCTGCTGAATCAGCTTTGCTTGATCTGGCGAATGCGGCAGTACGAGCAAAACCTCGGCATTTTGCGCTTGAATTTCCGCGTAGCTCCGCGAAAGCGCGGCGAGAAACTGCTTCTGGGCGAGCCCCATGTCCCCTGCCAAGATCACAATCAAGTTGCAACGGCCGCGGTAATCATAAAAACTGACCTCTTGACCGTAGGTGGAAAGCAGCGAGCAGTCAAAGAGCATGTGTCCGCGCGTGGGATAGTTGTGCGCGAATGTAGGTCTTGCGCTGGCGATCTCAGCCTGCGACATAAAACAATTTCTCCACGATAAACTCCTGCCAATGAGCGACCAGTTGCAGATTGGGCGATCGATTTAAGCCTCCATCATCGCTTCCGTGATGGCCTTCATTATCTTTTGTCATGGCCCGGTGCTCTCCTCGCTGTCCTAGCTCTTTACACTATCGCTGTGTTCGCCAAATATCCATACCGCCTGCGCTGTAGTTGCTGTGCTTGTAAGTTCTCAGTCGGAGGCGAATGCCGGTAGCGCTCTGACGATAATCACTCCTTTCATCCCCTGGGCTTCGTGCAGCGTACAAACATAACGGTAGGTTCCGGGTACAGTAAACACCACGGAAAATGACTGATTCGGGCGCAGCCAGCCGGAGTCAAATTGCTTGCCTCCCGCTGGAACTTTGACGTCTATCCGGTTCAGCGCCTTTTGCGCATCGTCCACCACATTGTGCACAACCGCTGATGGATTCTTCCATGTAACTTTCTGCCCTGCGTTAATTGTGACCGTGGAAGGAACAAATCTCAGATCGCTCATGGTCACCACTGCTCCATCGTTCGGCACAGTTTTAGTCAATATCTTGTGGATGGCGGCAGCCGACATTTTTGTCGTGCAATCGTGAGCAAGTGTTTCAACGGCCTCCACTACAAAGCTTGGAATATCGGGATCTTCAACGGTCAAGACACTCCCAAATTGTCCAGTCACATGGACGAGTCGATTGGCGTTCTCAGAAAATAGAAACGGTTGGGCTTCCAACCGGTACACTTTCGACGAATCCATAACGTGCAGCATCGCTTTTCCGTCATTTTGTAACCGCAGGCATCCATTCATCTCTGCCGGTTTTTCCGAAGATGGATTCGAAAAATTGGAATTGGATTGGTGCGTCGGTTTAACAACCTCATCATGTTCGGAGATGCTCGCCATTTGGCCGGCAGAGGCGCCGGGTCTCGACGTTTGATTTGAACTCCCATTTCGCATTGCGGCCGCATCGCCATTCACATTAGCGGCCTCTGCCATATCCTGCTTCGTCATGCCACTTACAAACGAAGGTGTTTGAGAACTAGCCGTGGAGACCGCAGGACCCACATGCATCAAGGCAGCATCCTGAGTGCCTGTGACTTCCAGAACTCCCATCAGGCCTTTCTCCATGCGTGCCATTGCGTGGTCTATTATCGTGAAATTACCCGGCATGCTTGCGGTGAGATCCAGAACAGCAGCACCACCTGGCGGAACACTTACTGTTTGAACGCCGGCCATAGGCGGAGAAGTGAGCGATCCCAGAGCGTAGACGCGTGTAAATATCTCACCGACCACATGGAATGAAGATGTGGCGTTCGGGCCAGCATCGCCAAAGTAAATCCGCACTGTCTGTCCAACTTCGGCTCGAAGCGGGTGCTCTTTATTAAGGGAGCCCACAGCTCCGTTAAAAACGAAGTATTGAGGATTTTCCTGCAGGAGATTTGTGTTGCTGAATTGCTGCAACCCAGGAGTACCTTTGTTCGAGTTTGTGTAGAGTTCCCCCTGCATGATGTAGTATTCCCGGTCCGCACGTGGAAGCCCTTGCGGCGGTTCGACCAAAATCAAACCATACATCCCATTCGCAACATGCTGCGCTATCATGGGCGTGCCGCAGTGGTACACAAACAGGCCCGCAGTTGTGGCTTTGAACGTGAACGTTTTGGATTCGCCCGGAAGGACTTGAGATATATCTGCTCCACCGCCGGGACCAAGAGCTGCATGGAAGTCCACTGAATGGACCATGGTGCTGTGTGCATCGTTGCGCAGCGTAACCTCCACCGTGTCACCTTGTTTGACCCGGATCATCGGGCCCGGCACTTTGCCGTTGAAAGTCCAATAACGGTAAACAGTGCCTACTGCAGGATCAAGTTGACCGACAACTTCTCTGGCCACGAGCGTGACCCGCACCACGGTGGGAGCGCGATTTCCCAATGGCGCAGGAATAACGGCCGGATCGCGGACAATATCGGCAATTTTCCCGCCAGAGCGGTTCGAAGTATTTTTTGGATTGGATTGTGCGATTAATGATTCAGTGGCAACGAAGATAAATAAAAATAACAGGAAGAAAGAAACCGACATCGCTAAATGGCGTTGCTGTGGAATCTGTTTTTTCACTGGCAACCTCTTTCCGCCAGCTCGTCTTAACTCTAGTCCTCCTTGTTTTTCTCGCCTTCTTGGATCTGCTGGCTGTTTTTATACTGAAATAGAAATCTGGACGGCTCAATAGAGCATTCGTACTCTTGAGGTAACCGGTTGTCATAGTGGACCAGTAAATTCTGGGAAACGAAATATTTTGTGTTGCTGAAGCCGAATGCGGCATCCTCAACATGAAGCTTTCATCCAAGTCGTTGATCGATGTTCACTCAGCCCGTAAAACGGCTGGAGCCGCGCAACCAAGAGCTTGGGCGGAATTCGAAGCTTTGCCGGAAATCATGTTTTCTGTCGGATAATAGATGGGAAGCCTGACACCAGGGCGCCTTGTAAGGAGGATGAGAAATGACGACGAATGCGAACCCAGAGACTGGACGCGAACATGAGGTGGGTGTTCTTGCCGCGCCACTGTTGAGATTCGACCTCAATAAAGAAATTCAGCAGCTACGGTCGGAGGGGCGCTGGCAGACCGGGCACACCGCCAAGACACTCGTAAAATATGCAGATTTTCGTGTGGTGCTGGTGGTCATGAAGCCCGGAGGACGCCTGGAAAAGCACCGCACCGAAGGGCGCATTTCCGTTCAAACTCTGACCGGGCATGTCCGCT
The DNA here is from genome assembly GCA_025927855.1 of Terriglobales bacterium. Classification (GTDB taxonomy): domain Bacteria; phylum Acidobacteriota; class Terriglobia; order Terriglobales; family Acidobacteriaceae; genus JAICKN01. Next base: position 33,721 of record JAICKN010000006.1, on the reverse strand, counting down.
TCCGCACGGCTGACCAGTTAATAGAGCTGCCGGCTGGACAAATGGTCGCGCTGGAGCGCGACATTCCTCACGATGTGGAGGCGGATTCCGACAGCGCAATTCTACTCACGATTGCCTGGCCGGGCACTTCGGTCTAGAGCATGCTGTTGCGCCAGAGTCATCGTAATTGACGCTGATACGTCAACGTAGTCCGGCGCACGCGGTAACTGCAGGAAGCGCGGAACGCCGCGTAAGAGCGAGAAATTAATTATGGCCGAGCAAATGCCAGCGTTGTTTATTGGGCACGGAATCCCATGAATGCGCTGCTGCGGAATCTTTATACACAGCGGTGGGCTGCTATTGGAGCAACGCTCCCGAGGCCTAAGGCAATCCTTTCGATCTCTGCCCATTGGTATGTACAAGATGCAGCCGTAACCGTGAGCACTACGCCGAGGAAGATCCACGACTTCGGCGGATTTCCACGCGAACTGTATCAGGTGCGGTATCCCGCGCCCGGTGATCCTGAGCTAGCTTCGCGAATCCAGAAATTACTTGCGCCTGTGCCCGTGCGCCGCGATGACCGCTGGGGGCTCGACCACGGTACTTGGTCGGTTCTGTGCCACCTCTATCCACAGGCCGATATTCCAGTGGTTCAACTTAGCATTGATGAGACCCAACCGCCTTTGTTCCACTACGAGATAGGCAAGCGCCTGGCACTCTTGCGGGAGGAAGGGATTTTAATATTTGGGAGCGGCAACGTCGTACACAACCTGCATGCCTATGCTTGGGGACGGCATGCCCCAGAGCCGTATGACTGGGCGATATCTTTCGAAGGGCGAGTCCGCGAACTGTTGCTTGCTGAAGATTACAAGCCGTTGATCGCATACGAAGATCAACTCGGCAGCGAGGCAGAATTAGCGGTGCCCACGCCGGATCATTACTTGCCGCTCCTGTATATTGCGGGCGCCCGCATACCGTCCGAGCGGCTCGCGTTTCCCGTTGAGGGTGTGGATGGCGGGTCGGTTTCGATGCTTGCCGTGCAAACGGTTTAAAGATGGCTGGCCTGCATCAACCTTGCCGCTTCTTGATTGCTACTTGGGAAACACGTTCTCGATCATGCGCAGTACAGGATTCGGGTAAACGCCGAGCCACAGCAACACGCAAGTAAGGGCCGCGAGCACGGCCCCTCCGATGAACGCCGCAGGCATGGTGGCGGCCGCTGGCTCTTTATCGGGAGTGGCGTACATCGCGGCAACGAGGCGCAGGTAGTAAAACAGTCCAATGACACTGCTTATGACCAGAATAAGGATAAGCGCCCAGCGCGCCGACGATGCGCCCGCGGCAACAATGTAGAACTTGCCGATAAATCCAGCGGTAACTGGAATTCCGGCCAGAGAGAGCAGCATAACTGTGAATACACCGGCGAGCGCCGGTTGCCGCCAGAATAGTCCGCGATAGTCTTCCAATTGCTCCGGTTCGCCGTCACCGCCGCTCATAACGCTGATGACTCCGAAAGCTCCGAGAGTTGTCACAAAATATGCGACGAGATAGAACGTCACCGCATCCACGGCGAATTCTCCGCCCACCAGAAATGCAACCAGCAAATAGCCCATGTGGGCGATCGAAGAGTAAGCGAGAATCCGCTTAACATTATTCTGCAAAAGTGCGAGTAGATTCCCCGCGATCATGGAAGCGATGGCGATGATCGTGAAGATGAGGGCGATATGACGGTTTGCGAGGGCTCCGGCAGAATAGAAATAGCGCAACAGCAGTGCGAACATGGCGCCTTTCGAAACCGTGGCGATAAATGCGGATACAGGTGCAGGCGCGCCTTCGTATACATCCGGAGTCCAGAGGTGAAATGGGACCACGGCCAGCTTGAATCCGATTCCCGTGATAATCAGGACCATGCCGGAGATGAGCAGCGCATCGCCTGGTGTGCCGGGAAGCAGTTGCGCCATGCGCGCGAATTCCATCGTGCCCAGATCGGCATAGACCAGGGCCATGCCAAATAACAAAAATGCGGCGGAACCTGCTGCCAAGACCAGGTATTTGATCCCGGCTTCAACCGGGCGAGGCCGGCGCAGATACGCGATCATGGCATAGAGCGAAATGCTCAGAGTCTCCAGCCCCAGAAAGAACGAGGCGAAGTGACTGCTGGCCACCAGCACCATTGCCCCCACCGTGGCAATCAGCAGGAGGATGTAGAGTTCTTCGCGATGCAGGTCGCGCTTGCGCAGGTAGTCGTAAGTCAGGATGGCGATGGCGAACACTGCGGCAATCAAAAGGCGGAAGTAAAACAAGGAATAGTCATCAATGATCAACAGCGCGGTCACCTGCCGCGGCGCCCTTGCACCCGCGGGCCATGCGCATCCGAAAGCTGCCGCGAGTCCCGCCAGCGTCATGCACAGCGTGAAAACATGGCTGCGGCGCACAGCGGTTGCCAACATGGCCAGTACGGAGGTACCCGCTACAACAATCAGCGGCAGCAAGGTGATTGCGTCGGTTCTGTTCACTTTGCCTCCCTCATGGGACGGCTGGCATACTGCTGCAAACTTTTCATTGCCGGTTTAAAGGTGTTCAAGACTGGCAGAGGATATAGCCCAAGCCACAGCAATAAGACGACCATGGGCGCGAGAATCAAGGCTTCGCGCTTTACCAGATCGGGTAGCTTCCATTCATGCACATTCGCGCCGTGGAATGCGCGTTGCACCAGGCGCAGCGCGTAGAAGGTTGCAACCAGGACTCCAACTGCCGCCAAAATAGTTAGCAGCCGGCTCACCGGATAAGTCCCGAGCAACACTAAGAACTCTCCCACGAAATCGCCAAGACCAGGCAGCCCGAGTGACCCCAGTGCAAAGAACAGACCTGCACCGCTGAGGCGGGGCATTGTGCTCCACAGCCCACTCATGCGCCCCATGTCGCGCGTTTGCATCCGGTCCTGGAGCAGACCGGCGATCACAAACAGTGCGCCGGTGCTGATTCCATGAGCAATCATCGTGACTACCGCTCCTTCGAGCGCCAGTTCGTTCCAGGCAAAGATGCCCAAAAGCACGAACCCGAGATGACTCACGCTGGTATAAGCCACCAGCCGCTTGAAATCCGTTTGGCCGAAGGCCAACACGCCGCCGTAAAGGATCCCGATCACCCCCAGGATCATGGCAATTGGCGCGAACTGGTGGGCCGCTCCAGGGAACAGCGGCACCACGAATCGGAGTAAACCATACGCGCCGGTTTTGAGCAGGAGGCCGGCCAGCACGATGCTTCCCGCTGTTGGAGCCTCAGTGTGCGCATCCGGCAGCCAAGTATGCACAGGCACAGCCGGGAGCTTCACCGCAAAGGCGACGAAGAACCCCAGCATGATCCACCACGCGGCCGAGGACGAAAGTGGAGTGGCGAGCAGTTGTTTGTACTCGAAGGTGTAGACGCCGGTGGCGGCGTGATGCGCAAAATAGAGCGCGAGAATGGCAATGAGCATCAGCAGTCCGCTGAGTTGAGTAAAGATGAAAAACTTCACGGAAGCATACTGCCGCCGCTCATGGCCCCAAATCGCGATCAGGAAATACATGGGGACCAGCATCAGTTCCCACGCGAAGTAGAAGAGAAAAAGATCGACCGCGAGGAACACGCCGGTAATCCCAGCCAGCACCCAAAGCAGGTTCAGGTGAAAAAAGCCCTCCGCATGCTGGATTTCCGTCCAGGAAACCAGCACGGAAACAATGCCGAGAAAGAATGTCAGCATTAGCAACAGCAAGCTGAGGCCATCGAGCGCTAAATGAAAGTGGATGCCGAAGCGCGGAATCCAGGCCCAGTCGAGTTGTTCCAGCCAATTGCCTTGCACGACGATTGAAAACTGCCCGTAGTGGCGCAACCAGACGACCAGCGTGATTACGAAATCGGCAAGCGTTGCTACAAGCGCGATCCAGCGCGCGGCGAGCACACTCCAGCGCGCAATCATCCATGCGGCAACGCCGCTGGCCAACAGAATCGTAATGAGCCAGATCAGAATCATGTCCACAACACAATTGCTAAAAACACCACTGTACCGGCGGTGATCCCGGCCGCGTACCAGCGAAGCCGCCCACTCTCGGTTTCGCGGAGGGCACGCCACGAAAATTCATTCAAACCGGCAACGCCCGCGTAGAAGGCATCCATGAAATCATTTCGGTCCACCTGCGCAAACCAGATGATTGGCCGGATGAACAGACGGTCATAAAGCCAATCCATGCCCCAATCGGCAAACCAGAAGCGATGGATCAGCCTGCCTATGGCATTGCTTGCCAGTATGTCGGCCAAGGTTCGTTTATGGAGGAAAAACAGGTAAGCAAAACCCAGTCCCAGCGCGAATGCGATGGCAGCAATGCCCTCGGAGAGGCCCTCAGTGATCATGCTGGCCTGCCTTTCAATCACGGCGGGCAATGCGGAATGCAGCAGGTCCGTGAATGCGGGAACATTGCCGAGCGCTTTCGGAATGTTCACGAAGCCGCCGACCAGTGAGAGCACACTAAGCGTGACGATGGGAATTTTTATTCGCCAGCCGGGGCGGTGCGCCACCTCTATCTGCTTTTTTCCGTAGAAGGTGAGAAAAATCAAGCGATAGATGTAGAGAGACGTCAGCAGAACGCCAATCAGGCCGGCGATCCACAACGCCGTGCTGCCCTGTGTCGAACTGAACGCGCTCCAAAGAATTAAATCCTTGCTATAGAACCCGGCAGTAATGAGCGGAAGGCCAGCCAGTGCAGAACCGCCAATCACAAATCCCCAGAACGCATAGGGCAGATCTTTCCGCAAGCCGCCCATGCGGAAAATATCATGCTCATCGTGCAAGGCTTGGATCACAACTCCCGCTACCAGGAACAGAAGCGCCTTAAAAAACGCATGCGTCATGAAGTGGAAAATCGCCGCGGTCCACGCTCCTACACCGAGAGCGAGAAACATGTAGCCGATCTGGCTGACGGTCGAGTAGGCGAGGATGCGCTTTATATCGTGCTGCACCAGGGCGCTACATCCAGCGAGCAGCACCGTGGCCGCGCCTACAACAGCCACCGCGAATTGCGTGGGCGGCGCCAGAGAAAACAACACGTGAGTGCGCGCGATCAGATAAACACCCGCGGTCACCATAGTGGCCGCGTGAATTAACGCGCTGGTGGGCGTCGGGCCGGCCATGGCGTCAGGAAGCCAGGTTTGCAATGGCAGTTGGGCAGATTTCCCGACCGCGCCGCCGAGCAACAACGCAGAAGCCACGATCGCCAGGGTTGAGCCCACAGGCCACTGCTGCGCTGCGCGCTGCATGAGAGCTTGTATGTCGAGCGTGCCGAGATGCGTGAACAGCAAGAAGAGCCCAATAGCGAATGCCGTATCTCCCACCCGAGTGACGATGAACGCCTTCTGCGCGGCTCTTCCATTTGCGCTGTCCTGATACCAGAATCCGATCAGCAGATAACTGCATAGGCCCACCCCTTCCCACCCCAGATAAAGCAGCAGAAGATTGTTGGCGAGCAGTAGCGTGATCATTGAGGCAACGAACAAGTTCATGTAAGCGAAGAACCGGCTGTAACCTTCTCCTTCCAACATGAACTCCGCCGAATACAGGTGGATCACAAAGCTGACGAAGCTGACGACCAACATCATGATCAGCGAGAGCGCGTCTAGATAAAACGCGATTTGCGGGGTAAAGCCATCGACGGAAATCCAGGTCCACAACACCTGTGTGAATGCGCCCCCGTCCGGCGGCGAAGCCAGGTAAGACCAGGTGATCAACAGAGAAATGACCGTGCAGATCGCAATCGAACCCACGCCCACCACGGCGACGGCTTTGCGGGACGTGCGCGAACCGGCCGTAGCCAGCCATAGGAAGCTGGCAAACGGGACGACCGGCACCAAAAAGAGCAGTTCCAGCACGTTAGCCTTTCATTTGACTTGCAGCATCGGCATCAAGCGATTGGTTCTGGTGATACAACTGGAGCAGAAGTGCGAGCCCAACGGCGACTTCCGATGCTGCCATGGCAAGAATAAAGATGAACATTACTTGCCCGTCGGCCTGTGCCCAGCGGGCCCCCGCAGTGACAAATGCCAGGCCTGCGGCATTGAGCATGATCTCGATCGACATCAGAATAAAAAGCAGGTTACGGCGCACCAACAGTCCGGCCACTCCCAGTGCGAACAGGACCGCGGCCAGCGTCAGGGCTTGTTGCATGCTCACGATTTGCATCTTGCGTCTCCGGTTTACGTTGCTTGTGCCAGCCCAGGTGATACGCGCCGACCAAAGCCCCCATCAGCAGCATGGAAGAGATTTCCACGCCGAGCAGGTAAGGGCGGTACAGGGCCAGTCCGACATCCCTGGGAGGAATTACGTGTGCGGCTCCGACGCGGGTATTTCCTTGTGCCAGCAGGTATGCGAGTTCCGCAATGAGGATGCCCGCGAGAATTATTGGCCCAATCCACATGCGCGCATGCAGCAGTTTCGATTCCGCCTCCGTTGCGCGTTTGCCGAGATTCAGCATCATCACCACAAAAATGAACAACACAATGATTGAGCCGGCGTAAATGATTACTTCCAAAGCGGCCATAAATGGCGCCCCGAGGTCATAGAAAATGACCGCGACGGAGATCAGCGAAACCGCCAGATAGAGCAGCGCCTGAACGGCATTCTTGCGGGTTATTACCAGAACGGTTGTAAGGACCGCGATGGCCGCCGCGATATAAAATGCGATTACGTTCATTTCTCTTGCCTCTTGCCTTAAGGCATTAGCTGACGCAGGTCGGTTGGTGGCTCTTCCCGTTCGGCCTGGCCCTTGTCTTTCCCGCCGATCTTCACCCCGGCGACCCGCCAGAAATTGTAGCCGGGATATTTGCCGGTTCCGTTGATCAGCAAATCCTCTTTTTCGTAGACCATGTTCTGCCGCTTGTACTCGCTCATTTCAAAGTCGGGAGTAAGTTGTATCGCGTAAGTGGGGCAGGCGTCCTCGCAATATCCGCAGAAGATGCAGCGCGAAAAATTGATACGGAAGAATTCGGGGTAACGGCGGCCGGTGGCATCTTCCGTTGCCTGCAGTGCAATGCAATCTACCGGACAGGCGATAGCGCACAAATAACAGCCGACACAGCGTTCGCCCCCGTCGGGATCGCGGGACAGGATAATGCGCCCACGCCACCGCGGCGGCACATACGCGGGCTGCTCGGGATATTGCCGGGTCACCCTCGGCTTAAAGCTGTGGAGGAAAACATCCCATAATGTGCGTACCAGACTGAACATAGTTTCCTTCTCCGCTAGTGGAAAAACGCCAGCACCACTGCGCCCGTGACGAGCAGGTTTGCGAGTGCCAGAGGCAGCATTAATTTCCATGCCCATGCCATTAGTTGATCGAAGCGCGGCCGTGGTAAAGACGCGCGCATCAGGATAAAAACGCCGATAAAGAAAAACATCTTGAGGAGGAACCAGACAATCGGCGGCAGCACCGGTCCCATCCACCCGCCGAAAAACAAGATCGTGATCATGGCCGAGATCAACGTGACCCCGAGATATTCGCCGACGAAAAACATGCCGAATTTCATTCCCGAATATTCGGAGTGGAACCCAGCGACAAGTTCGCTTTCGGCTTCAGGCAGGTCGAAAGGCAAGCGGCGAGTCTCAGCCAGCCCTGCGATCAGAAAAAGCACAAAGCCCAGAAATTGGGGAATGATGAACCAGATTTTTCGCTGGGCATGGACAATGTCCACGAGGTCGAATGATCCCGACAGCAGAACCACCCCCATGAGAGACAGGCCCATGAAAACTTCGTAGCTGAGCATTTGCGCAGCGGCCCGCACTCCGCCCAATAGCGAGTATTTATTGTCGGAAGACCAACCCGCCAGGACAATGCTGTAAACGCCGAGGGATGACATGGCAAGAAAGAAAAGCAGGGCAATATTGAGGTCGCTGATGATGATGCCCGGCGCAATCGGTATCACCGCAAAAGACATGAGCACGGTGATCATGATGATGGCGGGTGCGATGATGAACACTGGCTTATCCGCGAAGGGCGGAATCCAATCTTCTTTTGCCAGCAGCTTGATCGTGTCAGCCAGCACTTGCAGCAATCCAAATGGCCCGACGCGGTTCGGGCCATAGCGGTCCTGCCAGAGCGCGAGCAATCGCCGCTCAATCCAGATCAAGCCGCTCGCGATGGTGAGCGCAACGATCAGAATCCCAAAAATCGCGGCAAATGGATAAGGACTGGTCATGAGACTCGTTCAATCTTGCTCCAGGCTGGAAGTTGAATCCCCGCAAACAAGTCAACGCCAACGGGTACTCCTGCAATGCCCACGGGTAAGTCGGGACGGATCTGAAGCGCAGCGCGGTAGCTTGCCCCGCCGATCGCCAGTTCAACCATGTCCTCGGCTTGTAGCCCTGCCCCCTTGGCGTGCTCGTCATTCATGGCGATATACGGCTTGGGCGACAACTGCTTCACCCCCGGAGAAAGAATGCTGAGCTCCTCTGATCCAAAAACGTGGTAAAGCGGCACTACCAGCCACTCGCCTTCGCGGGGCTGAAATCGCTTTGGCGCATCTTGGAAATACTCGCCGGCTTGCGCGGGCGGTTGGAACAACCGCACACCTGGGTTCCCTCCACGCAGAGGACCGGCGATCTCCTCCTGGAATTTGTTCCATGCCTGGTAAGAATTCCAGCCGCCTGCCCAAGCGAACGGAATCAGAGCGGCTGGGGGCTGGTCGGGATTGCCTTCCATGGAATAGGAAAGCGAAGAATCGGGATCGTCCGGCGGCTTCGGTTCGCTCACATTGATATTCGCAAGCATAGCGGTGCGGCCGCTGTAGCGGTGCGGCTGGCGCGGAATCTTTTCCCCAGCCATGCGGAAACTTGCAGCAGGAGCGGCTTCGGCAACCTGCGCCAAGTCAGGAAATTCACTTACCAGCGATTGAATAACATCATCCAGAGTCTTCCACGCTGAAAATTCACGCCGCCCCGCAGCCACAAAAATATCGCGCAACCAACGCCAGCTCTCCTGGATTTCCTGGGGCGTAAGGGCCTGAAAAAAACGCTGCGCGCGGCCTTCGTTATTGACGAGCGTGCCGTCACTTTCCGCAAAGGTCGCGGCGGGGAACGTCAATTCTGCCGTCGCCGTGGTGCGGTTCTGCAGGTGGTCGAGAGCAATCAGATGGTTGGCACTGCGCAAGAAAACGTCGACGTCGGAGCCTGGGGCCTGACGATAGAGATCGTTTTCAAGCATGATCGCTGTCGTGCCGCTATGTTCGCGTGCCACGGCGAGCGCCTCCTCAAAGGGTTTTGCTCCTAGCATCGCCAGCCCCAGGCTGTTGCACTCAGGAACCGCCAGCGCAATACGCGCGGGCTTGCCGTTCCGCTGCAATGCACGCACTACGTTCGCGGCAGCTTTCAGCACTGGGCCGCTCCGGCATCCCAGCCCGGAGATCACCAGAGGACGCTCGGCGCCGTTCAACGCCTGCGCAATGCGCTGGGCCATGGTTTCAAAGTCCGCATCGGGCGCTCCCGACGGCGGTTTGCCTAAACCTGTTACCGCGCGCACCGCCCGCACAATTTGCCCGGCCAGCGATCCGCTTGCGGTTGTTGCGCGCAACCCTGCTGCCTCTGGATCCAAGGTCCGCGCGACCGCATAACCAAGCCGGGCAATTTCGTCCGGCGCGCCGCGGTAGGTGTCAGTGGCAACGTCGTCCAGGCGCGTAGCAGCAACCGTTGCCATAAAAAGCGGGCCTTTGTGCTCCTGCGCCGCTTCGCGCACCGCGTGGTCCAGCCAGCGTGGGATTTTCAGCTTGTCGGTCATGGCAAACGGCTGCTGCCGCACTGACTGCCGCAGGCTCAGCGCCATTCGAGGAGCATAGTTGCTGACATCTTCGCCGAGGACCAGCACCGCATCGGAATCCTCGACATCGCGCAGCGAAGCCACCGGAGTGGTCCGCAGAATCTCGAGAGTTAAATGCAGCAACTGCAACTCCTGCGTCGAAGCGCCGGCAAAAAAATGGTTGGCGCCAACTGCCATGCGCAAAGCGAAGTTTGATTCCAGAGAGGCACGTGATGATCCAATGCCAATGACGGTCGTTGCACTCGCGATGAAGCGCCCCCCCTCTTCGATGGCCTGCTGTTTCGGGACCGGCTGGATCTGCCCGTTACTCCGTATTTGCGGCTGCCGAATCCGCTGCTCGCTATTCACGAACTCATAGCCGTAACGGCCACGATCACAAAGGAAGTATCCATTGATGTCGCCGTGGTAGCGATTCACGATCCTGCGCAGCATTCCATATCGTTCGCCCGGGCTGATGTTGCATCCCAGGCCGCAATGCACGCAGATCGAAGGCGCAAACTGCATGTCCCATTTGCGCGTGTAGTGATGCTTGTGGGTGGCGTCGGTGAAGACACCCGTAGGACAGACTTCATCGAGGTTTCCTGCAAATTCGCTTTCCAATACGCCATCTTCGTGGCGTCCGAAATACGCAAGATTGCGAATGCCGAAGACGTTGAAGTCTTGGCCGCCTGCATACTCCCGATAGAAGCGCACACAGCGATAGCATTGAATGCAGCGGTTCATCTCGTGATTGACGAAAGGCCCGAGATACTGATTACGGAAGGTGCGTTTGGGAAATTCGTAGCGGCGATAATCGTGGCCAGTCATCACGGTCATGTCCTGGAGATGACATTCTCCCCCCTCGTCGCAAACCGGGCAGTCATGAGGATGGTTTTCCATCATGCCCTCGATGATGCCCTTACGAAAAGCGACAGCCTCAGGATCTGCGATGGAAATTTGCGCGCCTTCGGAGGCCGGCGTCATGCACGCCATCACCAGCCGCCCATGCTTGTCCTCGGGACTGCGGAACTGTTTCACCGCGCACTGCCGGCATGCGCCCACTGATCCCAGCGCGGGATGCCAGCAGAAGTACGGCAGATTAAAGCCGAGAGTCAGGCAGGCGTGCAGCAGGTTTTGCTGGGCGTCTACCTGGTGCGGCTTTCCGTCTACATAGATGGTTGCCAACCCTTACCTCCAGGGACACTGCTTTTCGCGCACGTGGCGCAAGAAGTCATCGCGAAAATATTTCAGTGCGCTTTGCAGCGGCTCAACCGCGCCCGGCGCCAGCGCGCAGAAGGTGTTGCCGGGAGCGCAGAACTTGCAGATCCACTCCAGCTTCTCCAAATCTGCTTCGCTTCCGTGGCCCTGCTCAAACGCCCATAGGATGCGCTCCGCCCAGCGCAAGCCGCTCCAGCAGGGCGTACACCAGCCGCAGGATTCCTGCGCAAAAAAATCTTCCAGGTTCCAGACCATCCCGACCGGGCAGGTTTGATCGTCCAGAATGATCATTGTTCCCGTTCCCATGCGGCTGCCCACCTTCTGCACTTCAGTGAAATCCATCTTTACGTCGAGGTGCTCCTCGGTGAGAAAATCAGTGGAAGCGCCGCCAGGAAGCAGCCCGCGGAATTCCACTCCGTCTCGCATTCCGCCGGCATGTTCATGGAGCAGTTCGCCGATCGTTGTGCCCATGGGCAACTCCCAAAGGCCGGGCCGCTTTACCTTTCCGCTCGCGCCATAGAGTTTGCTGCCGCCGTCAGCGCTGTAGCTGAGCTTCTTGAACCATTCGACGCCGTTGTTGATGATGTGCGGTAAGTTCGCCAGCGTCTCCACGTTCTGCACAATCGTGGGCTTTCCGAACAGCCCGGAAATTTGCGGATATGGCGGTTTGGTGCGTGGATTGGCGCGCTTGCCTTCGAGCGCGTTCAATAGACCCGTTTCTTCGCCGCACATGTAACGGCCGGCGCTGAGATGCAGGTGGAGCTCGAGACCCACTTCCGATCCAAAAATCTTTTCGCCCAAATAACCCGCGGCGTAGGCTTCTGCGATTGCCCGCTGCAGCCGCTGGGCCGACAACACGTATTCGCCTCGCAAAAAGACAAACGCCACATCGGCCTCAATGGCGCGCGATGCGACCATCATGCCTTCCAGCAATTGATGGGGGTTGCCCTCCATCAGCAATCGGTCTTTAAACGTTCCCGGCTCCATCTCATCGGCATTGGCGATCAGGTATTTCGGATGAGGAGCATCCTTGCCGAGAGGAACAAAACTCCATTTCGATCCCGTAGGAAATCCCGCGCCTCCACGACCGCGCAGACTGGATTTCGTAACTTGATCGGTAATATCCTTCGGCCCCATGCGGAGCGCCTTGCGAATCCCCTGATAGCCGCCGGCGCGCTCGTACTCCTTGAGCGTGAGTGCCTCGCCATCGGCTTTCATGTCTTTGGTAAGAGGGCGTTCGCTGGTCATGATTACCGGTATCTCTCCAGGATTTGTTCTGCGGAATCGGGTGAAAGATCGCGATGCAGGTCGTCATCAACCATTAGCGCCGGCGCGTGATCGCATGTGCCCAGGCACACGATTGGCAAGAGCGTGAACCGTCCGTCGGCGGTTGTTTCGCCCAGCTGGATTTCAAGCCGTTCGCACAAGCGCTTACGCAAGCGGTTATAACCCATGATCCAGCAGCTCACGCTGTTGCACAGCAGAATCACGTGGCGGCCCACGGGCTTGCGGTAGATCAGGTTGTAAAACGTAGCTACGCCATCGAGTTCGTCGGTTGATATGCCCAGGAACTCCGCGATCTCGCGGATGCTTTCATCCGAAATCCAGCCGCGGCGGCGCTGCACGATTTTCAGGGCGTCAATGCACGCCGCCTGCTTGTTCGGATATTTCAGCATTTCCGCTTCGATTTCGCCTCGTTCTTCGGATGACAGCATTGCGGCTCCTTAACGGTCAATGTCGGCCAGTACGTAATCCAGGCTGCCGAGAACGGCCAGTAGATCGGGGATCATCCGTCCGCGGCAGAGCAGCGGCAGCATTTGCATATGAGGGAATGACGGCGTGCGGATTCGCGTGCGATAGGAGTTTGTTCCTCCGTCGCTCACCAGGTAGTAGCCGTTATTTCCCTTGGTGGCCTCAATCGCTCCCAGCGCTTCGCCCGGCGGGACCACCGGCCCCCAGCTTACGCTGAGAAAATGCGTAATCAGGGTCTCAATATCGTGCATTGTGCGTTCTTTGAGAGGCGGAGAGGCGAGCGGATCGAGCGATTTATACGGACCGTCCGGCATGTGGTTCACGCATTGCTCAATGATGCGCACGCTTTGCCTCATCTCTTCCACGCGTACCAGAGCACGGTCATAGCAGTCGCCATGGAGCGCCGTCGGAATGTCGAATTCAAAGTTTTCATATCCTGAATATGGCTGCTTCTTGCGAAAATCCCATGCGAAGCCGGTTGCCCGAAGGTTGGGGCCGGTCATGCCCCATTCGACGGCTTCCTGCGTAGTGCACTCTCCAACACCCACCGTCCGGCCTTTGAAGATGCGGTTGGCCAACACTTCGCGGTCATATTCCCGCAAGCGCGGTGGAAAATAGGAAATAAAGTCGCGGACCATGGCCTCCCAGCCATTGGGCAGGTCCTGAGCCACGCCGCCAATACGGAACCAGTTGGGATGCATGCGCGCGCCGCAGATGGCTTCAATGATGCCGAAAGCTTTCTCGCGGTCGTTGAAGGTGTAAAACACCGGCGACATCTGCCCTAAGTCTTGCGCGAAAGTGCCATACCAGACCAGGTGGCTGATGATGCGAAACAATTCCGCCAGCATGATGCGAATCGTCCGGGCGCGCGGCGGCACCTCGATGCCGGCCAATTTCTCCACCGCGATGAGATAGGCGAAGTTATTCATCACGCCGCCGAGGTAATCCACGCGGTCGGTGTAAGGAATATAGGTATGCCAACTCTGGCGCTCGCCCATCTTCTCCGCGCCGCGGTGATGGAAACCGATATCGGGTACGGCGTCAACGATCTCCTCTCCATCGAGTTGCAACACGATCCGGAGTACGCCATGGGTGCCCGGATGCTGGGGACCCACATTCAGGAAAATAAAATCCGCGCCATCGCGACTGCGCTCCATGCCCCATGCTTCGGGATGGAAACGCAATGCCTCCTGCTCGCGTTCTTCCTTCTCTTCTGGTAACTGAAATGGACCCATTTCGGTTGCTCGAGCAGGATGGTCTTTCCGCAGGGGATGCCCCACCCAGGTCTTCGGCATGAGTATCCGCTCCAGATGGGGATGGCCTTCAAACCGGACTCCGAACATGTCCCAGACTTCGCGCTCGTACCAATTCGCCGCGGGCCAAATAGCTGTGATCGAGGGCAAGGACAGATGATTGGTGTGCAGCGCTACTTTCAGCCGGATATATTCATTGCGCTCGAACGACAGTAGGTGATAAACGACGGTAACGTCGCTGGCCGGCTGGCCATCGCGGTTCACGCGCACACGTTCATCAATTCCCGTAAGGTCATACAGCATCGCATACGGTTGTTCGATGCCGGTCTTGAGGAACTGCATAAGTTCGCTTACGTGCCCGGCCGGAATCCAGGCCGTAGGAATGCCATCGCGCGCGGACTCTCGGACAAGAGAGACCTGGGGAAATTTCTCCTGCAACTGATCAACGGCAGTGGCTTCTGTGACTTGCAATCGCTCACACCTCGTCCGGTGGCCGTAATGTGGTTGCCTGCTGCCGCAGCGGACGTTTCAGGTCCCGCAAGGACGGCATCGGCGCCCTCTCTACTCCTTGCGGGCCCACAACCCAACTCAGGGGCCTGCGCTCCTTGCCGACAGCGTGTTGCAGCAGCAGCAACCCTTCCATGAATGCATCGGGTCGGGGTGGGCAGCCGGGCACATAGACATCTACCGGCAGAAATTTGTCCACTCCCTGGACAACGCTGTAAATGTCGTACATGCCGCCGGAATTCGCACACGAGCCCATGGAAATGATCCAGCGCGGCTCCATCATTTGCTCGTAGAGCCGCTGGATGATTGGAGCCATCTTGATGAAGACCGTGCCGGCAATCACCATCAGGTCGGCCTCGCGCGGAGTGCCCCGAATCACCTCGGCGCCGAACCGCGCCACGTCATATTTGCTGGTGATGCTGGTGGCAAGTTCCACGTAGCAGCATGAGAGGCCAAAGTTAAACGGCCAGATGGAGTTCTTGCGGCCCCAGGCCAGTAGATCCTGAAGGCGGCCCAGAACCAGGCTGCGGCGCACGGCGGATTCGAAAGGCTGGTTATCGGCTTCGAGCAGCCGTTGAGTTTCACTCGGTTTCGTAATGGACCATTGCATACGGTGCTCTCTTCATCGCGTGTGGCGTTGAATCGATCCCCAATCCAATGCACCCACGCGCCACAGGTAGACAAGAGCGGCAACGAGAACGCCGCTGAAGATGAGAAGCTCCCAGTATCCAGCCCACCCCAGTTCCCGTCCTGCGACAGCCCAGGCGAAGATGAATACCGCTTCCAAGTCGAAGATCACAAAAAACATCGCGACTAAATAAAACTTTGCTGATAATCGGAGGTGGGCTGATCCAGTCGAAACAATTCCCGATTCATAAGGTGAGTCAGTGGCGGCTTCGCGATGCCTCTGTCCCAGCACGTAGGACACGGCTAGCATGGCAACTACAAGCGCAAATACGAGGGCGAAGTAAACGCCAAAGGCCCACAGTGTCACGATGCTCCTTAGACGGCAACTACCTGCAAGCTGTTGCTATGACTTTCCCAGCAAACGAAATTCAGCCGCGTGCGCTCCAGCACAAAAACAGCTGCTTAGGCCAGCCGGTACTTTGCGGAAACTCTAAACAAATCCATTCGCACCGCTACGGGACATCAATTTCGTTCGACAGATAGATATCCTGAATAAGATTCAGCAGAGGAACACCTTCCTGTGTTGGCCTCTGAAAGACTTTTCTCCCCGCAATGAGGCCTGTGCCGCCAGCCCGCTTGTTGATGATCGCCGTTGCAATGGCATCCCCGAAGTCATTCTTACCCGAGCCGCCCCCGCTGTTGATGAGCCCGATACGGCCCATATAACAGTTAGCGACCTGGTAGCGGCACAAATCAATGGGATGATCGCTGCTCAGTTCTGAATACATGCGCTCGTCAAACTTTCCATATCCGGGACGCTCTTTGTTCAGAGCTTTGTACCCTCCATTGAGTTCCGGTAATTTCTGCTTGATGAGGTCGGCTTCAAGCGTGCATCCAAGGTGGTTTGCCTGGCCAGTGAGATCAGCAGAAAGGTGGTAGTCCTTGTCCATTTTGAACGCCTGGTTGCGCAGGTAACACCACAAGATAGTCGCCATCCCCAATTCGTGTGCCATAGCGAACGCTTGGCTGATTTCGACGATCTGGCGCGAGCTCTCGGCAGATCCAAAATAGATGGTTGCGCCAATAGCGGCGGCGCCCATTTCCTGAACTTCTTTTACCGTGCCAAACAGAATTTGATCGAACTTATTAGGAAAGCTCAGCAATTCGTTGTGATTGATTTTGACGATAAAGGGAATCTTATGAGCATACTTCCTGGCCACAATGCCCAGTACGCCGAAGGTCGAAGCAACCGCATTGCACCCGCCCTCGATTGCCAATTTAACAATCTCTTCGGGATCGAAGTAATCAGGGTTGGGCGCGAAACTCGCACCGGCAGAATGCTCGACCCCTTGATCAACGGGCAGAATCGAAAGATAGCCGCTACGGGCCAACCTGCCATGCCCGAAGATGCGCTGAAGGCTAACGAGAACTTGAGGCTTCCGGTCGGAAAGAGCGTAGATGCGATCAATCACATCGGGGCCGGGAAGGTGGAGTCGCGCACGTGGGATTTTTGGGTCTTTGAAACTGAGTAGGACTTCAGCCTGCGGCCCGAGATGCCGTTCGATGTCGCTATGTATCCCAGTCGTGAGCGTCGCATTCATGAGGGGGTCCTCCTCTCTGCGAGCCGCGGCCGCCAATTATGTTCAGCTTGCTTCTTTGCATCCGAACATAAATACCGGCGTTAACAGTATCATACCTCGATATATCTAAACTTCCAGCCCATTGGCCTTCTTGCAGGATCACAAAGAATGCGAACATCTACATCTCTGCTCACATGGACCATTACATATGATGCTGATATGGGCTGGTCGTATTCAGGCAGTCGCCACGTCAGCTACCCGCACCATGCTCCTTCATGACGTCAAGGGCGAGCGCCGAGTGCGCAATCGCCGCCCCCGCCCTCATCTCCGCAGCTACCCAGATGGCTTCCATGATCTCCTTTTCGGTAGCCCCCTTTTGCCGCGCGCTTTTGGTATGGGCACGAATGCAATACGGGCATTGCGTCACATGAGCAACCGCCACTGCAATAAGATCCTTTGTCTTTGCCGGCAATGCCCCGTCGGCAAACACCTGCCGGCTAAAGGCGCGCCATGAATTTAGCGCCTCCGGGGCAAGCTCTTCGCGCTTCTTTCCGATTTCAAGTGTTGCAGCAGGAAAAAGTGAGTTCTCCATTGTGCATCCTCCTCATATTGAAGGCACCACGATCAAAGCCCTTCAAATCTCGATGTTGTATTGTTTCTTCGCCGCATGGCGGCAAACTTACTCCAACGATTTAGATCACGACTTAAGATTAAGACGACTCAGGCATCACTGAAATAGTTCATTCGTCCTGCGCGTTGAAACGGGAATACCGCTTCCTCCGTTCGCAGGCTGGCAGAATTGGACGCGGTAGCGGGGCGCTCTCGTTATATCGGACCTTGATACAATGTGGTAAACGAGCACCTACATGGCCGCACGCAACTTCAATGCTCACTGCATGCGAGGACGCTGATGAAAACGGACGCTGCAAAGAGCGCGCATTTGCTTCTACTGGCGGACGAGTCTCCTGCCAGTAAACGAATGGCCGATTACATGGCCGTCATAATCGGGCGGCATCGAAATTTTCACCTTCATCTGCTGTATCTTATGCCGCGCCTGCCCGCGCAATTGCTGGAGACTGGCGGTGCTGATACACCCGAACAAGAGGAAAAAGTGAACACTGAACTGCACCGGCAGCAACAGGAGTGGATCAACTCACGAAAGGCCGCGGCGCAGCCGACGCTCAATGAACTGGTCCATACCATGCAAAAGGGCGGGGTCTCGCGACAGGCGATAGAAATCGAATTTAGCGAACCCAATGATGCTGCTTTTCTCGATCATGCCATTCCCCGCCTCGCCGCGGAACGAGACTGTCATACGATTGTAATCGGTCATGAATCGCACTCGTGGTTCCGCGAGATGACGGGCGGTCATCTTGCCGAACACCTGCTGCGGCATACCAGAGCCACGGCAATTTGGGTTGTACAGTGAGGCGGGCGAAGTCCTATGGATGGAAACAATATTAGATTCATCATTAAGCGTCAGCCCACCCCGCAGTCTACTCCCCACTGGGAAGAATTCGATCTGCAATGGCGGCACGGAATGAATGTCATCATTGCATTGCGGGACATCGCCGAAAATCCAGTCGACCGGTTTGGAAAGGTTACGACTCCGGTTGCTTACGATTCCAATTGCCTTGAAGAAATCTGTGGCTCGTGCGCCATAAGAATCAATGGGAGGGCCGCGATGGCCTGCTCGGCCCTGGTTGATAAGCTTGAACATCCGATTCGGCTGGAACCGCTCTCCCGCTTTCCCGTAGTGCGCGATTTGGTCGTTGACCGCGGCGTCCTGTTCGAAAATCTAAAGTTGATAAAGGCCTGGGTACCGCTCGACGGAACGTACGACCTTGGCGCTGGGCCGCGCATTGATCCAGGCACGCAGGAGCAAATGTATCCGCTCTCCCGGTGCATTTCTTGTTGCCTTTGCCTCGAAGTTTGCCCGCAGGTCACCGAAAGCACTCGTTTCGTGGGCGCTGCCATCATTAACCAGGTCCGCCTGTTCAACGAGCATCCCGCGGGAAAAACACTGAAAGACGAACGCTTGCACGCCATGATGGGCGATGGTGGAATCCACGAATGTGCCTACGCCCAGAATTGTGTACAAATTTGTCCCAAGAACATTCCGCTCACTACATCAATTTCCATTGTCTACGGGCAGACGATGAAGAAGGTGCTCAAAGACCTGGTGCAGAGTCCGGAAACGGTAACCGAGGGCGAAGTGGGACACCGCCGGGGCGTAAAGAACGGGTCCTGACCGGAGCCAAAGCAGCAAGATCAAGATAAAGATCAAGAGAGCATCTTCTATCGCGGAAGGAATCCGATGCTCTGCTTAACAGCATCGAGCGTATGGGCTGCAATGGCCCGGGCCTTTTCCGCACCCCGGTGAAGAACCCGCACAATTTCTCCTCGGTCAGATGCCACATCCCGAAAGCGATTTTGTATGGGTTGAAGGTATGCGATCAGCGTTTCCGCTAGTGCATCCTTGAATCGTGCGTACCCCGCGCCGGCGAATTCCTGCTCCGACTCGTGGACACTCTTATTGCTCAGGATGGAATAGATTGTCAGCAAATTGGTTACGGCAGGCTTTCTGCTTGACGCCTTGACTTCGCTCCCGGAATCAGTGACCGCGCCGCGGATCTTCTTCCGGATCGCATCAGGCGTGTCTGTCAGCCAGATCGCCCCATCAGGCGAGGCTCCAGATTTGGACATTTTCTTACTTGGATCCTGCAAGTCCATGATCCGAGCTCCGGCCGGAGCAATCGCAGCCTGAGGTATTTTGAACGTGGCGCCAAAACGAGTGTTAAAGCGCGAAGCAAGATTGCGTGTGAGCTCGAGATGCTGCTTCTGGTCTTCCCCGACGGGTACATGGTCAGCCTGATAAAGCAAAATATCGGCCGCTTGCAATACCGGATATGCAAACAGGCCGAGGGTTGTGGTTCCTTCTCGATTGGCTTTGTCTTTGAATTGGGTCATTCGTTGCAACTCGCTAAAGCTTGTGAGGCAGTTCAGAATCCACGCGAGTTCAGCGTGCTCACCCACATGCGATTGCAAAAACAATGCAGAGCGGGCTGGATCAACACCAATCGCAAGGAGAACCGCCGCAGTTGATAGTGTTCTCTCCCTGAGCGCCTTCGGGTCCTGGGTCACTGTAATTGCGTGGAGGTCCGCCAGAAGATAGAAGCTTTCAAGCTCTTCCTGGGACGCAACCCAGTGCCGCAGCGCGCCTATATAGTTGCCCAGATGGATCTCACCGCTCGGCTGAATACCCGAAAGAATACGCATGGTCGGAAAACTAAATACACGTTTTTGAATAGATGCTGAACTCCAATCACGTGCAGTTGCACGCGCTATATTTCCAGTTGCTGACATCCGCGGGCGTTGCCGCAGGAGCACTGGTGTGCGGAGGTTTCCGCATCAATTCATTTCGAACATGACGTTTTGCGATCGCTATGTTTCGCAGAGTAGGCTCGACCTCCGCCGAATCGCGAGTTTTGAGGCAGCGATCCGGGGCTGATCCACAGCTGGACTTGTTCAAAAGATCAAGCTGCAATATGGATCCACCGGCAGCGGCCGGAAAGCGTAGCCGGCTGCTGGTTGTTTCCGGAACGTTCGCGGCGGTTGCATGCTCCGGCAGCAAGAACTGGCTTCTCATAAGTTTTTCCTCCTCCTTTAGGCAGCGTGCTCTTGAGGCGTCGAGCAAAGCGGACAAGATTTAATCGCCTTGCTGAGCTGTGCCAGCGACTGATAGGCCTCTTCGCTGACGCGATCATCCAGGCTGGCAAAAGCTTCAGCGAGAATCTGCTGATCGCCGTCCGACAAAATTTTGTTCGCCATGGGCAGCAGCAAGTAGTCCTCTTTCCAGATGTGGTCACGATACATGTGTGCAAGGGAGCGCAAAGTATCTACCAGCGTGCTGTCTACGGCTCCGTCCGTTTTAGCATAAACATCCACAGCAGTTGAGAGTTGATCCACCAGCATTCGCAGCTTGTCATCTTCATGGGAGATCGCCGCAATGGGGCAAGCTCCTGCTGGCACTCCGCGTTGCCTGAGCATGCTGAACAGCCACTTTTCTTCCTCGTGGTGGTACTGTTCGGCGTACAAATGGAGAAAGCTGGCTAGACTCTTTAGGATGTTGGAAGGGATTTTGACACCCTGCTGTAATTCATCCGCGAAGACCACACATCCTTCGGCTACTCTGGCGATCTTGTGGTGCTCCATTTCTAAGTGCTCTGTGGCTTTCATATCTGCTCCTCCTCGCTACCTTTATATCCACCCGAATGGGGTATTGATGCAATGAAGAAGAAATACTTTCAAAGACATTTTCGTACGTTCAGAGTGCTCTGCTGTCCGGTCCCTCTCCCGAAATCTTCGAATATACGTGTAGCTTCAGGCACAAGCGTTGCTATTTCACCCAAGCTCGTTGCAGCTGTGATAGCGCTCATCATGCCCCTCTTTTGAACTCGTCTGCGCGGAAAACAATTTCCCAACGCCGCATCGCCATTTCCTAGTGCGAAATACCCTGGGGGTAAGCCACAGTGAGCAGGAACGCACTCTCCTGCAACGCTTCGACATCATGAGTAATGGCGCGGTCAAGCACCAGCATCTTGCCTTTGGGTAAATCGAACACCTTACCATCCGCGTGCATGCGAATGAGTCCCTGGATCGTCTGTACGCAGATTCGCCCCGGATTGTGGTGTTCGGGAATTCGGGTATTTGCTTTCATTACCCTCAATGTAATCTGCAAGTCGGGATACCGGACCAGCACTTTGCGGGCGATTCCTGCCGCCCACTCTTGGCTGTGGTGTAGCTGTGTGATCTCCCACTCCAGATCGAGCGCGATGGAAACTGGTGGCATCGGAATTGATATGTTTGTTGAGAGTGGCGCCTGCGGAGCGATGTTCTCTGGTTGCATTCTGCACTTCCTCTCTGTGTAGCAATTTCAGCGTACAACCGCGATCGTTACCTGCCAATGGAACAAGAATCCTCGACAACGGGACAAAAATCACATAGGTATCGAGAGCGGACGGTACTTCAGCAGATTCGTCAATCGGCATGGTTGTCCAGGCGAAATGGGAGGGAGACGGCGATCGGTTTTCTGGGCTATGGCCCTAGGCGGTTTGTTTTCCCTACGGGATCCAAAGTGACATCGAAGACTGACGCAGTTGAATTCGCCTAGAAGAACAATGCAGACGGCCATTTCAAGCCGTCAGACGCGTGGGGGTAGACTCGGTAAGAACCATTTCTCCCGACTGTGTGAGCCCCGCCAGCAGAAGATGGAAATACACCAGGCCAGCATATGGATGCCACTTTCGAACGGCCCGGCGTACTCCGTCATAGTCCAATGGACTCTTTCGCCCAAGCCAGAGCGCAAGCCGATTTTGTGCGCCGACATCGTCACCGGGAAAAACATCAATGCGGCCAAGGCCGCGCAGCAACACATATTCAGCTGTCCATCGGCCCACGCCGCGGAGTTCCATCAGTTGCGTAACAGCACTTTGGTTGTCGAGAGGCTCCAGGTGTTTCAAGTCGATCGCTTCCGCCAGAATTCCACGTGAAAGCTGTAATAGCGATCGCGCCTTGCTGTAACTGAATCCCAGATGGCGCAACCTGTGCGCGCGCAAACGCACCAGATCTTCAGGGCCAGGGAAAGCTGGTTGGCCGGTATCTTTGAAGCTAGATTCAAGGGCCAAGCGGTTCAACAGTTCAATGCCAACCGTCAACGATAACTGTTGGCACGCTACGGCGTTGACCAATCCTTCAAAAACGCTCGGGAAGCGTGGTGGTTTGAGCCCGCGAAACTCTTCAGCCAGGGGCGCCAGGAGCCGGTCGTGCTTTGCCAGCGCATAAAAAGGGACGAGATCGATTTGCAGACCCAGCATCTGCGTTAGCAGGCGAGAGATTTTGATGCGAGTAGTGGCACTGGAATCCCCAATCACCGTGGCAACTAACTTCGGCTTGCTCATCGTTCCGGTTTGTTTGACAGTGACCGGAAAGGGATCGCCATTGATCATCAGTACTCGCCGGTACGTTGTTCCATCCCACTGATCGACGGCGTTACGTGCTCTTCTGCGCAGAGCCCAGGCCGTTAAGTCCAGGCGAAACGGCGGCTTCGGCTTCAAAACAATGTTGAACGATCCCATCTTCTACTCAATTTATCAATGTGCGATTCTGTCCCCAGCAAGAGTGGCCCGAGCCGCCATCGAGTTCTATACTAAATTGTAGTACGTTCCATCGAGAGTCTTGCAGATGCTAGAAAGCGAACTGTTTTCACTACTGGAGCACACTTCTGACGCCGCTTTTGTGCTGTCGAGCGAAGGGACGATCCAATATTGGAACAAAGCGGCAGAACGGCTTCTTGGGTACTCCAGCAAAGAAGTCCTGCATAAAACGTGCTATGAAGTTCTCGAAGGTACTGGTCCGCTCGGAACGCAGGTTTGCCACGAAGGCTGTACGGTCATGGATTGTGCCGGCAAACAGAACGAAATACCAAATTTTGACATGAACGTGAGGACCGGGTCCGGTCAGAGGATATGGATCAACATGTCAACTTTGGTGTTTAACAACCAGCGGACCGGCCAGCGTTCGCTTGTTCATCTGGCACACGACATCACCGAGCAGAAGACATCTGAGCAACTCGTGCGCAAGGTGGTTGATCTGTCGCAACAACTCAATAACATTGGCGCCACCGTAGGGCGGCCCACGCCAATATCGCCGCTTTCCGATCAAGAGAAGCACATCCTGCGCTTGTTTGCCGAAGGGAAGGATTCACCAGACATTGTGGAAACGCTCGGGATTAGCTTGCAGACCCTTCGTAATCATCTGCATCATATTAATCAGAAACTTCGTACCCACAATCGGCTGGAGGCAGTAATGAACGCTATCCAACGAAAATTGATCTAACGCGCGTTTGTTATGACTGTGTACCTGAACGGTATGGATGTTTCATTGATCTTCTACCGTATGTCTGCGATATAAGAGATGAGGGAGATCACATGATTTCAAAATGTGCAAATCCTGCATGCGATAGATCTTTTCATTATTTGCACGGCGGGCGCTTATATCGGTTTGACGGCAGAACAACATCGGCCAATCCCAAGTCTGTCACCAATGCTGTTTACAATGTCTCACCAAACCACATATCGGTTTTCTTTTGGCTATGTGAGGAGTGCTCATCAAAGCTGTTGCTGCGTTTTGACGGAAGCGCTGTCACGGTAGTTCCCACGCAAGATTTCGGGCACAACGGCGATACCCCTGTTATCCTCAGCGGAACGTTTGGGGCGGAGGGAGCGAACTCGCACGAGATGGACCGATGAAACCGGCCCGGCAAGGCCAGAGCTGTTTGTTACGAGGTGAATATGGATATTTTGACATCCGCTGCTATTCAAATGCCGTGTTCTCATTGCGGACAGTCCTACGCAGTTCCATTGAGCGATATTCTCTTGTCGCACAAGATCATGCACGATGGCTGCCCGGTTGCCCAGGAAACAGAGTGTCCGCCCATTTTCCAGTCGCGACTTGCGGCACAGTCTGCGATAGAAAACCTCCGGCGTGCCTGGCGGCGGCTGGAGAAAAGGGCCCGGCAAGATGGAGGCGAACTTGTGTTGCTGCGGACGGAACCGGGGTCAAACAAGGGAACAAGCAAAGAAGAAGACGTCGCCGCAGCTGGCAAGAACACTCCCCACGCAGCATAAGATCGGATGGGTGGATTGTGCTTCCATACACTACGCATCTCGAATATCGCTGTTAAGTAAACTTCGGCTGCAACTCAGCAGCCGCACTCGATGGTTGGAGGTCCAAATGGTCCAGATCAAAAGAGCCTACGAACCTGCTAGCAAAACTGACGGGGCACGGTTTCTCGTCGAACGCCTCTGGCCTCGCGGCATTAAGAAAGAGGCCCTGCCGCTGGATGATTGGCTGAAGGATGTCGCTCCCAGCACGGAACTCAGGCAATGGTTTCATCACGATCCGGCAAAATGGCAGCAATTTCGCAAACGATACTCCCGGGAATTGGATGAGAATCCAGGACCGTGGGAGAGGCTGCTTAGCCGCGCTCGCCGTGGCCGCGTGACACTCGTTTACAGCAGCCACGATGAAGAGCACAATAACGCGGCCGCGTTGAAGGAATTTTTGGAACAGAAGATGAAACCTTCGTCGCGGCACAAGGCCGCGTAGCTTTGAATGCTTTTGACCAGAGCGCAGTTCAATGCGCATGATGACTGCATTATCGCTGCTGTTGCTGACCAGGCATGCCTGAGCGATTGAGGAATCCGGTGGAACGCTGGATATCTTATGGAGAGCGGCAAAAACTCCAAACTTGCCGCGTCGCACAGAATCGCTCATGCGTGGCCTTGAATAGTCCTTTCAGGAGAAACATTTGAGGGATGCGCTCGAAGTCTTTTTGCTCACGTTAAGCGCACTTTTCCCCATGGTAGATCCGCTCGCCGGAAGCCCTATTTTTTTAGAGATGACGTACGGTTACGCGCCCGCAATGCGGAGGGCGCTTTCCTGGCGCGTGGCCTTCAATAGCTTGGCGTTGATGATCGGCTCATATTTCGTTGGCGCGCACGTGCTCAACTTTTTTGGTGTGTCACTTCCAGTGGTGCAGGTTGGCGGGGGAATCGTTGTCCTCTCGATAGGCTGGGGCATGTTGATGGAAAAAGAGGACGTGCATGCAAAGGCGGATAAGGGTGCGCAATCCGAATCGGTCTTCGGGCGGGCCTTCTATCCTTTAACTCTGCCCCTGACCGTCGGGCCCGGGTCAATCTCAGTCGCGGTTACTTTAGGCGCGAATGCGACGCACCGATACGGGTTCCACATCAGCATCATCCTCGCGGCGCTGGTCGCCATGGTCATCGTTGCTGCCACGGTTTTCCTCTGTTACGGGTTCGCCGATGGTCTTGCTCGGATGCTGGGAAAAACAGGAATGACGGTAATCGTGAGACTCTCGGCCTTTTTGCTTGT
Organism: Terriglobales bacterium; assembly: GCA_025927855.1. GTDB lineage: Bacteria > Acidobacteriota > Terriglobia > Terriglobales > Acidobacteriaceae > JAICKN01. The sequence goes on along the minus strand of JAICKN010000006.1, from coordinate 8,032 downwards.
CTGTATCGGAGTGCAGATTGTGTGGAATGGCCTCAGTGCGCTGCTTTCGTCAGTTCATATCCATACCCAATAACCGCAATTAGGTTAAAGAAGAATATTCTGTAGTGTGAATTGCAGCCGCAGCCCGAATGCCACAATAAGAAGTATCTCGTAGACCATTGTAGGCGTCTAAGCTAAGTAGGAACAGGTGAGCAGAATGAATTCGACCACAAGGAAATCGAAAGCGCAGTTACTGGTAGATGGTGGCGATCCTGAAGAAACGCTAAAAGTCAGAAACCTGGTCGGTTATGTGGACGGTCAAACTACCAATCCGACACTGGTCGCCAAGAACCCTGAAGTCCGGACAATCGTTTCCTCCGGGCGGAAGTTCAGTTCTCAGGAAGAACTGGAGGAGTACAGGAAGATCGTGCAGGCGATTTCACCGCTGGTCGGCAGCGCGGGGGTATCGATTGAGGTCTTCGCCGATCTGGATACGACTGGTGAGGACATGCTGCGACAGGGCCGTGAGATGTTTTCCTGGATTCCGAATGCATATATTAAGTACCCATGTACGCATGAAGGGCTGCGCGCGGCGCAGATGTCCATCCGTGAAGGGCTGCGCGTCAATATGACCCTGTGTTTTTCGCAGGAGCAGGCGGCGGCTGTGTATGCAGCAACGAAAGGATCGAAAGCCCCGGTGTATGTTTCGCCTTTCGTGGGCCGGCTCGACGATCGGGGCGAGAACGGCATGGATCTAGTGAAGAACATCAAGAAGATGTATAAAGCAGGAGATGGGCACGTTCATGTGCTTGCGGCGAGCATCCGGCATCTCAAGCATATGCTTGGCTCATTTGCCTTGGATGCGGAGTTGGTGACGGCTCCGGCTAAGATTTGGGTGGAATGGGCCCGTGCATCGTTCCCGCTTCCAGATAAGAACCAAGCCTTTGAGGATGGCGATAAGCATTTGAAGCCAATTGCCTACAAGCCGCTCGACCTGAATCGGGAATGGACAGATTTCGACATTCGCCATGATCTGACGACCAAGGGGATTCAACAGTTCGTGGCAGATTACAAGAGTACGGTAAAGCAGGAACCTGAAAGCTTATCGAAATGAATTCGAGCAAATACATCATCCTCGGCGGCGGTATGGTTGCGGGCTACGCTGCGAAAGAACTGGTGAAGCAGGGTCTCGGTCCCGGTGAGTTGACGATCATTTCCGCTGACGATGCTTTGCCGTACGAGCGCCCGCCTCTGTCAAAAGGCTTCCTCGCGGGCAAAGACAAAGAAGCGGATATTCTGATCAATGCCCAGGAGTGGTATGCGCAACAGAAAATCGGCATCAACTTGAAAACGCTTGTTCAGGATGTGGATTTGAAAAAGCGGAGCCTTCGCACAAGTTCGGGCGAATCTTTCGGGTTTGAGAATCTACTCATCGCAACCGGCGCCCGCGCGAGAAAGCTTGACTCCCCTGGAAATGATCTCCACAACGTGTTTTACCTGCGGTCTTTGGACGACTCCAGGAACATCCGGGATAACGCGGCGAGCGCCAGGCGCGCTGCGGTCATTGGCGGCGGGTTCATCGGGATGGAGGTGGCCTCCGTTCTTGCACAAAAAGATATCGAGACCACGTTGATCGTTCGTGAAGATCGCGTCTGGAGCCGGGTCTTCACGCCAACGATGTCAAAGTTTTTTGAGCAGTACTATGCCTCGCGAGGAGTACGGATTCTTAAAGAGGAAACTGTGGTCCGTTTGGAGGGCAAAGAACGAGTAAATGCGGTGGCACTATCGAGTGGCACGCAAGTCACGTGCGACATGGTTATAGCCGGAGTGGGCGCGGCTCCCGTAACGGAAATCTTTGCCAACACAGGCTTGGAAATCGAAAATGGCATTGTGGTCAACGAGTATCTCGAAACGAATCAGCCCGGCGTTTTTGCGGCAGGTGACGTTGCGAGTTACTACGACAAAATCTTTAACAAGCGACGCCGCGTGGAGCACTGGGACAATGCTGTTTCTCAGGGCCAGCATTGGGCCTCCGTGGTTCGAGGTGATCGGCAAGCCTTCGTGCATGTCCCTTACTTCTTTTCGGATATTTTCGATCTATCTTACGAACTGTGGGGTGATCTTCAAGGCGCAACGGAAACGGTCGTCCGTGGAGACGCGAACAGTCCAAGCTTCAGTGTTTGGTGGCTTAATGGGGATCAGTTGATTGCGGCTTTTGTTATGAACCGACCTGACGAAGAACGGCAACTTGCGCCGGAGTGGATAAAGTCCAAACGGCACCTTTCAAGGGAATCCCTTGCCGATCAGAATCGCCCGCTGAGTGAAGTGAAATAGACGAAGTTTCAGCGGCGCTTGCGGTGAATCGGAGTTGAAATTCGCTCAATGCTCCTCAAAAGACAACCCTCAAATACCTACTAGCTCAAGGGCCTTCACACTACCTGGCGCACGGTGAGCACTGGGCAGTATGCATCCGAAATGATTGCAGAGGCATATAGCCATAGCCTGCGGTCCGCGAAGAAAGCAGGCGGCGATTTCAGGCCCATAATGATCAGGTCACTTTTTTGGTCATGCGAAAATTGAACGATGTTCTCTATGACCTGGCCATAAAGCACTTCCACCTGAACTGCTTTCCCGAATTTCAGACTCCCTGGAGTAAGCTTCCGAAGTTTTTCCGTTAAGTTGTCAAGCGAATTCATTTTTGAGAGCGGCATTTCGTCGCTTTTTTTATCGGTGACATACAGTAGCGTTAGCTCGGCGCCCTGTTCATTGCTATCGAGGGAGCATATGGCAACGCCGCGATGGACGCAGATGAGAAATCCGTAGGGAACAATACACGGCGCGGGGCGGAAGGGAAGGCTCTGTGTCTGGCACGCGAGGTCCGACCGTCAGCACCGGCCGCTTCGCATACCTGAAACGCTTTCCGCGACTGATCCCATGACCATCTTCTCCATCCCGACGTGCCCGTGCGTGCCCATCACGATCAGGTCAATCTCATAGTTTGTCGCGATATTCCTTAGTTCTTCCCAGAAATCCCCGATCGCAACTACAATTTCGTGATCCACGTCCTTGTCCGTCAATGCGCCGCTCTTTGATCAATTCCGAAGCCATTTTTTCGAGGTCCGCCTGAGCCAATTTCGAGGCTTCGACTGCGGTGTTGTAGCCTGCCACAGTGAAACCCCACGATGAGACAACGTGCACGATATAAAACTTAGCGTGGTGACGAGCAATGGATATCGCATGGCGGAGCGCCCTTTGCGAGAGTGGTGAGAAGTCCGTTGCAGCGAGCACTCTACGGATAGATACTTGAGAAGACGGAATTTCGGTCATCATTGTCCATGAACTACGCCGGCCTTTTTCCCCCAGTTACCAATGGCGGGAAATTGCCTGCGTGCAACTCTTCGGCACCACTATGCTCGGCATGCCGCGTGCCTTACCTGCTAGGCCTCGTATTCAACTGGTCGCGGTCTTGTGAAATCGATTCGTCCTTCCGCGCGCAACCGGCAGGTGCAGCGATAGCGAAGCACTACGATAGCGCCGCACGCAGCTTTTCGCCAATCCTCATGGCTGACCTTGATCTATCGTAATCGGGGGAGTAGAACGCGCGAATGATCGTTTCATTCTTGGAGAGGAACCAGGGGCTGCCACTTCTGCAGTACGGATCCCCTAGGGACCCATTGGTAGCCGGCAGCTGCGGAGGTTCAGGCGTTTTGTGCGACCTCTGATTTGTGAGTAATGAGCCATTATGAAACACGCAACAGTCCGCAGCTTAGAAAGAGAGCAAACGAGCACGGCTCATGAGCCGGCACACTTACGAAATGCGCTTTGTTAAAAACTACGGTATGGGAAGCAAAAAAAGTTCGAAAATCGTCCCCTAATCTCCGCCAGAGTCTTTCTGGGGTTTGCTTTTCCCCCACTGCCTGCCACAGTTTGATCGCCGGAATGCCCGAAATGGCCATGGTTTTGATCACTCGCAAAACCGGTACGCTAGGTAAGCGCGCGGTCGAGGTGGACGTATCCGCCATCTACAAAAAGATGCTGGCCGTGAATATGCCCAGCGCGGGGAGAAATTACAAACAGCACAGTTGCGGCGATTTCTTCGGGCGTAGTCATGCGTTTGCCTAAGGGTATTTTGGCAAGGATATGAGACCGCTTCTCCTCGGGATTGGGGAATGTCTTCAGCCAGCGCTCATACATCGGCGTGATCACTTCGGCGGGAACAATTGCATTCACCCTGATGCCATAAGGGAGCAGTTCGACCGCCCACTCGCGAGTCAACGCGAGAATTGCACCCTTGGATGATGCATAACCCGAGGTGCCACCCTGCCCAGTCACAGCGGTTTTCGAAGCGATATTAACGATGCTGCCCCGCGACTGTTTCAGCGCGGGCAAGGCATAATGCGCGAGGTTGTAATAATAAAGAAGGTTCCGCTCGAGCGATTGCACATAGGCTTCCGGGCTGCCGTGTTCAAGGCCGATGCGGTCGTTGATGCCCGCGCAGTTCACCAAGGCATCAATTTGGCCGAAATGCGACAATGTTTCATTTACGGCTGTGGCGCAGTTTTCCGCGCGGGAAAGGTCGCATGAGATCTGGTAGGACTCCATGCCTGCCCGTTGCAGTTCTGCGACAAGAGCTTCCGCCGCATTGGCATCGCGGTCCACAATGACAGGACACGCCTGCTCTTTGGCGGCTTCGCGGACAATGGCCGCGCCAATCCCGTTCGCTCCTCCGGTTACGACAATCACTTTATTTTTAAGTTGTAAATCCATATTGGATAATTGCTGTCCAGCGAGGATGGATCGCATGGCACGTTGCCTCAGCCCCGCAGGTTCACAAAACCTCCGTCCAGGGAATAATCAACACCAGTAATGAACGACGCTTCGTCAGAGCATAAAAATAACGCCAGCGAAGCGACTTCGGCCGGTTCTGCCATTCTGCCAATGGGCTGCGCCTGTGAAAGCCGTTCAAACATCTCCTGCTCGCGGCCCGGATAGTTGCGGCGCAGAAAACCATCCACAAAGGGGGTGTGAACGCGGGCCGGCGAGATGCAGTTACAACGCACTTTGAACGGCAAATAGTCTTTGGCTACTGAGAAGGTCATGGCAACAATCGCGCCTTTGCTCATCGAATAAGCGAAACGGTCGGGCAAACCGCAGGTAGCCGCAATCGAAGCCATGTTCAGGATCACACCGTTTTCCTGCTCCTTCATAGGGCCGATGACGGAAAACATGCAGTTGTAAGCGCCCTTCACATTTACGCGAAAGATGCGGTCGAAATCGGTTTCGGGAGTGCTATCAAGTGTTCCGATGTGAGAAATTCCGGCATTGTTCACCAGAATGTCAACCCTGCTTTGCTCAAGAAGCTTCGCGAAGACCTGCTTCACCTGGTCATGATTGGATACGTCGCACTGGTGAGCGTGGGCTTCCCCGCCCTGGCTCGTGATTTCGAGCGCAACAGCTTCTGCTTGGGAGCGATCAAGATCAACGATGTGGACCACCGCGGCGCTTTCAGCGAATCTCAAGGCAATCGCCCGGCCAATACCGCTACCGCCGCCCGTGATGACAGCGGTTTTGCCGCCCAGGTGGGATCCATTCAGCCGGCGATCTTTTATTTGGTCGCCGGGCAAATCGAAACTCGTCTCTCTCTGCATCCGCTGCATGGAAACTCGAACGGGAAAGAATAACAGACCTCGTTCGGCAATCATGTTTGCTCGTGATATTTTCTGAAGCAGCGATTGCGGATTTGACAGTAACCCGCGATACCGATATGAAAGAGTGACGCCGAATTCGCAGTTAACTTTGGGAATAATTTCGAGAGAGAAATGAAACTGATCCGTTGCGGTGAAGAAGGCCGGGAAAAACCAGCCGTCCTGCTGGGCGACGGCACCCGCATTGACGCATCGCAGTACGTTACCGACTACAACGAACAGTTCTTTGAAAATGGCGGGCTTGCAGGCCTGCGGTCATGGGTTGCAGCCAACGGCGCTAATGCCCCACGCCTTGCCGGGAATGTCCGCCTCGGCCCTCCTGTCGCGCGGCCAAGCAAAATTGTTTGCGTCGGGCTCAACTATCGCGACCACGCGGCTGAGAGCAAAATGGCCATTCCAGCCGAGCCGGTTTTATTTTTCAAAGCGACCACGTCGCTTGCCGGGCCAAACGATGATGTCATTATTCCGCGAGGCGCTACCAAGGTTGACTGGGAAGTGGAACTGGCCGTGGTGATCGGTAGGCGCGCGAGCTACGTTTCAAAAGATCGCGCTCACGAATTCATCGCGGGTTATGCGCTTCACAACGATTATTCCGAGCGCGCGTTTCAATTGGAGCGGGGAGGCCAGTGGGTCAAAGGGAAGAGCGCCGACACCTTTGCGCCACTCGGCCCCTTTCTGGCTACTCCCGATGAAGTTCCCGATGCGGGGCAGCTCAACATGTGGCTCAAAGTAAACGGCGTCCATCGGCAGCGCGGCACAACTGCCACGATGATCTTCGGTGTCGCGGAACTGGTCAGCTACATCAGCAATTTTATGACGCTCCTTGCCGGAGACGTCATCAGCACCGGGACCCCGGCGGGCGTTGGGCTGGGAATGGATCCTCCTCAATATCTCAAGCCGGGCGACGTTGTTGAACTCGGAATTGAATGCCTCGGCACGTCCGCACAGCGCATAGTGGCGGCGAGTTGAGCGTGCGATCGAGAATGGACAAGAACTGCATCGGCTGCTTCGTTTACGCCTGGCTGGCGCGGGCCTAGGGGAGACTACAAGATGGGTGCCATGTCGCTACCGCAGTCGCGGCCCGCGAGTGAAGGCTCGTGTCAACGTTGCTATGTCTTGATTTTGCTTTTATGGCAGCAACGTTGACCGTCATGCAGTAGGCTGCTCCGTCGGCAAATCCGGCAGGAAATGGTTTTGCTTTTTGGCGTTCTTGTTATCCGCGAACTCGATGAAGGGCAGTGTTCAATACGACGCGCTTCCCCGGTCCGACTTGAATGTCAACGGATTGCCCGCCATACACAACCCGGTATTTCTTCGCGTGTTCGCATTGCAGACTAACCTTGGTTAACTTGCCCTGGTTCCACGTAATATCCAGCTTTCCGCCGCCGCGCACGCGTACTCCCTTCAAGCTGCCGTCCGGCCACTGCTTTGGCAGCGCGGGCAGCACTGTGATCTCATCCGGTGTGCTTTGCACCAGCATCTCTGTAATGGCCGCGGGACCGCCGAGGTTGCCGTCAATTTGAAATGGCGGGCATAGATCGAACATATCGGGCAGCGTGCTCTTCGTAATCAGGATTTTCAAATTGTTGTAAGCGTGCTCTGGATTGTGCAGCCGCGCCCATAGCGCCACCCGCCAAACTGTGGACCATCCGGTTCCGCCGTCGCCGCGCAATTCCAGTGTCTTTTGAGCGGCGGCGGCCAGTTCCGGAGTTTTTTCGAGGCTAATGTCCTGCCCCGGATAAAGCGCCCAAAGATGCGAAACGTGCCGGTGCTGCGGCTCGACCTCTCCGTAGTCCTCAATCCACTCCTGTAGTTGTCCCCGCTTGCCGATTTGTAATGGAGGCAGGCGTTTTTCCGTCCGCTCCAACTCAGACTGGAACGCATCATCCCTTCCGAGGACCTTCGCCGCTCGCCGGCAATTCTCAAAAAGTTCCCGGATGAGTTCAATATCCATGGTGGAGGCGTACGTCAGTGAATACGGCTTGCCGTTCAATAGATACCGGTTCTCAGGCGAGGTGGAGGGATTCGTTACCAGCTTGCCCGCGAATGGCGTTCCAGGAGGCGCTTCCACCAAATAACCCAGCACGAACTCCGCAGCGCCTTTCATTGCAGGATATGCTTCGTTCTGTAAAAATTCCCGGTCTCCGCTGAATTGGTAGTGATCAAACATCTGGTTGGCCAGCCATGCCTCGCCCATGGGCCAGACGCCCCAAGCGCCATCCACTGGCGTAGTGGCGCGCCAAAGATCGGTGTTGTGGTGCAGCACCCATCCTTTACTTTGGTAGTGCACGCGCGCGGTTTCAGATCCGGTAACCTCCAAATCGCGGATCAGACTCCACAGCGGTTCT
>JAICKN010000162.1 GCA_025927855.1 Terriglobales bacterium | reverse complement strand
GCTGTTGCTCTCGCCCGTAAGCATGGCGCGCCCCTGCTTTGCCGTGGCGGAGGCACTTCGCTTGCCGGCCAATGTTGCAACGTGGCCCTGATTCTCGACTTTTCCAAGTACATGGCCACCATTCTGGAAATTGACCCAGCGCGCCGCATTGCCAGGGTGCAGCCCGGAGTCATTCTCGACCACCTGCGCAACGCCGCCGAAAAATATCACCTGACGTTTGCGCCCGACCCCGCCACACACGACCGCTGCACAATTGGCGGCATGATCGGAAATAACTCCTGCGGCGTTCATTCCGTAATGGCGGGAAAGACCGATGACAATATTGAGTCGCTCGACGTTCTCACCTACGACGGCCTGCGATGCAAACTGGGAGAGACAAGCGACGCAGAGCTGGAAAAGATCATCCGCGAAGGCGGCAGGCGAGCCCAGATTTACGTTGGTTTGAAATCGGTACGCGACCGCTATAGTGATCTTGTCCGGCAGAGGTATCCCAATATTCCGCGCCGCGTTTCCGGGTATAACCTTAACTATCTTCTTCCTGAAAATAATTTCCACGTGGCCCGTTCTCTGGCCGGTTCCGAAGGCACATGCGTCACGGTTTTAGAAGTCACATGCCGTCTGGTGGAGAGTCCGCCCGAGCGCGTGCTGCTGGTGATTGGTTATCCCGATATTTTCCAGTGCGCTGACCATGTGCCCGACGTGCTTGCGCATAAACCCATCGGCCTTGAAGGCGTGGATGATCTGCTCGTGGAATATACGCGGCGCAAGGGGATCAACGAAAAGGGACTCGCGCTGCTTCCGCCCGGCGGGAGCTGGCTGCTGGCGGAGTTCGGCGCAAACACCGCTGCGGAAGCCGAAGCGCAGGCCCGCCGTTTGATGGATTCTCTCGGACGCTCGCCGAATCCTCCTCATCTGCATTTGTTCACCGACAAGCAGGAGGCCAAGCGTGTGTGGGAAGTGCGCGAATCGAGCCTCGGCGCGATCTCACAAGTTCCGGGCGAAGCTCTTACCTGGGAGGGATGGGAAGATTCCGCCGTCGCGCCGGAGCGACTGGGGAAATACCTGCGTGATCTGAAAAAGCTGATGAGCGCGTACCAATACCGCGGCCCGCTTTATGGTCATTTTGGCGATGGCTGCGTGCACACGCGCATCAACTTCGATTTTGAGACCCACGAAGGCGTGGCCAAATACCGCAGGTTTATGGAAGAGGCCGCCAGTTTGGTGGTGAGTTACGGCGGATCGCTTTCCGGCGAACACGGCGATGGACAAGCGCGAGCAGAGCTATTGCCCAAAATGTTTGGTCCTGAACTCATGCATGCCTTCCGGGAATTCAAAACGCTCTGGGACCCGGAGTGGAAGATGAATCCTGGGAAGCTGATTGAGCCGAACCGCATGGATGAAAATCTCCGCGCCGGCCCTGACTACAAGCCGTGGCAGCCGGAGACTTATTTTCAGTTTCCGCAGGACAAAGGCAGCCTCGCGCACGCTACAATGCGCTGCGTGGGAGTAGGAAAGTGCCGCCGGTACGAAGGCGGCGTGATGTGTCCCAGCTTTCGCGTTACGCGGGAAGAAGAGCATTCGACCCGCGGCCGTGCCCACCTGTTGTGGGAGATGACCCAGCGGGAAGTAATTCGTGATGGTTGGCAGGATGAGCACGTGAAGGATTCGCTCGATCTGTGCCTTGCCTGTAAGGGTTGCAAGAGCGATTGCCCGGTAGGTGTGGATGTAGCGACCTATAAAGCGGAATTTCTCTCGCACTACTACGAGGGCCGCGCGCGTCCACGCAGCGCCTATGCATTTGCTTATCTGGACCGCTGGGCCAGCATAGCCTCGCGATTTCCGTCGCTGGCGAATCTTTTCACGCAGACTCCCGGTCTAGCGAAGCTGGCAAAGGTGGTGGCAGGGATCTCCCCGAAACGCGCAATCCCGCAGTTCGCGCGGCAAACTTTTCGCCAGTGGTTCGCGGGGCGTCCGCTGCATAATACGGGAGGGAAGCCCGTCGTACTCTGGCCGGATACCTTCAACAATTATTTCTTGCCGCGCACCGCGCAGGCCGCTACCGAAGTGCTGGAAGCGGCGGGTTTTAAGGTGCAACTTCCGCGTGCGAGCTTATGTTGCGGACGGCCGCTCTATGACTTTGGCATGCTGGACCGCGCCAAGCTCCTTTTGCAGCGCACGCTGCAAACTCTGCGAAAAGAAATTGAGGCCGGTATTCCTATAGTCGCGCTCGAACCCAGTTGCGCCGCCGTCTTCCGGGATGAGCTGCTGAACCTGTTGCCCGAGAATCCGCTGGCGATTAAGTTGTCCAAACAGACTTTCTTGCTGAGCGAGTTTCTGCAAAAAAAAGCTCCTCATTTTACTTTGCCAAAATTGCAGCGTAACGCCATTCTGCACGGGCATTGCCATCATAAGTCTGTGATGAAGATGGATGACGAAGAGGCGGTTTTGCAGAAGATGGAGATCAAGTTTCAGGCTCCGGCAGCGGGTTGCTGCGGCATGGCAGGGGCTTTTGGATTTGAAAAAGAAAAATACGATATTTCTCTCGCCATCGGAGAGCTTGAGTTGCTCCCGGCTCTCCGCCAGGCCCCGCTCGACAGCTTAGTCATTGCCGATGGCTTCAGTTGCCGCGAACAAATCGAACAGTGCACCGGCCGGCACGCGCTGCATTTGGCGGAGGTGGTGCGGATGGCTCTCGACAGCGATCGCTGGGCAGATCCTTCATGCTGAAAGTCTTTCCAACCTACTTATTCTGCAAATCCGATCCGGCAGAGTAAGTTTTGAAAGCGAGGATTGCCGCGAAACTGGTCCCACTTAGGATCAAGTAAAAATGTCATATGCACATCGCGCTCTTGATACCCTAGTTCCAGCGATTCAAGGGCCCCGCGTTCATCTCCCAGCCCGGCTTGCAACAAAGCGATGTTATAGGGCGGCACGTATTTTCGACGGCGCATCTCGAATAATTCCGACAGGCAATTTTGTGCCTTCTTGTTCTGGCCGCTCATTGCGAATACATAGCCCAACAGGGATACGGTTTCGGTGTTTTGACCGGAGAATGTACGGGCTTTTTCCAGTTCTACAATCGCCCGGTCATATTGGGCTGTCTGCTCATAAACTTTGGCCATGTTTAATCGCGCCACCCAAAAATCAGGGTCGAGTTCAAAGGCTTTGCCGAACTCCGTTATTGCTTCTTTATAGCGGCGTGCATGATACAAAAACTCCGCATAAAGCGTAACCAGGATTGGAGACAGCGGATCCAGCTTGCGAGCATGTTCAATTTCAGCAAGGGCCTGATAGTGTTTTCCCGTATTCGAAAAACAATGGGCGCGGTATAGTCGGGCAACCGCATAGTTGCCATTTAACTCCAGCGCTTTTTGAAAAGCGGCCTCTGCGCCAGCCCAATCCCAATCAAACCAAAAACGAATCGTGCCCTGGGATGTGTAGGCCTCTGCCAGTGTGGGGTCCAATTCCAGCGCCTTGGTCACTGCGGCGCTGGCTTTGGGAAAGCATTCTTCGGAGCGCATATCACTGGTGATGGGAAGAATGATGTAGCAATCCGCCAATCCAGCATAGGCGCGGGCATACTTCGGATTTTTTTCTATCGCTTTGCCGAAATGTCCAATTGCGTGGCCAATTTCTTTATATGTGCGCCGCGCCCAATGGTAGCGGCCGCGCAAGTAGGCATCGTGGGCTTCTGGATCTTCTTCTGGCGGGATCGAAAATTGCTGTTTTGATCGAGGCGCAAGTCGCAATTCCACCTGCTGCGCAATGGCTGAACCCAGTTCCATTTGCAGGCCCAGCACCGTACCCAGCTTGCGTTCGTAACTCTGCACCCATAAATGAATTTGGTCAGCTACTCGGATCAACTGTGCAGTTATGCGGACGTCATTGTTTTCCCGGCGCACACTTCCTTCGAGCACATAGTCTATCGCGAGTTCCTGGCCGATCTGGGCGATGGTTTTCGATGTCCGTTTATAGGCCATGGAAGAAGTGCGGGCAATGACACCCATTCGTTCTGGACTGAGCTGCCCCAGATGGGTGATGGTTTCCTCGGTCAACCCGTCGCTAAAGTATTCCTGTTCCACATCATTGCTGAGGTTTTCAAAGGGAAGCACGGCCAGCATGACGCCCCGGGACGAATCACGCGAGGTCTTGTTGGCTGGTAAAGCCACCGATGACTGGACCACTGGCGCGGAGAACCTGTATCCTTTGCCGCTGACAGTTTGAATAAATCGTGGATTTTCCGGATTGTCCTTGAGCGCCTGGCGGATTTTGCGGATGGCCGTATTAATGCTGTTATCGGTGTCAAGAAACACGCTCTTGCCCCAAATCCGTTGAATGATTTGCTCACGCGTGACTAACTGACCCTGTTTTTCCGCCAGCAGGCAAAGCAATTCCATGGGAATTCGTTCCAGCTTGAGGGCTTGGCCGGCGCGGCGCAACTCATACGCGCACAGGTCAAGCTCAAGGTCGTTGAATCGCAGCACATCGGCGGGCATAGGCGGTTCCGCGTTGCCGGGGAGTCTGGTCATTCTATCCTTTCAGATTGAATTAAGAAATCCTACAGGTATCCTCCATTGTCTACCGCGCAGCACTGTCACAAGATGTATGCACGAGCGGCAAAACAGCCGCCATACAAGGAGTTTCTATGAATTTGAAATTCGTTAACCGTACTGCTGTGATCGCTCTCACAGTATTTTGTAGCGGTGTATTGGCACGTGCACAAACCAATTCACGACTGTGCACGAACCAACTAATCACTGGAGATTATGCCTTTATCGTGGACGGATATAAGCTGGCAGGTCCTCCCGGCTCTCCGGTTGGACCTATGAAGGGAGTGGCCATGACCACCTTCTACGGGAACGGCCATCTCACTCAACTCGATACAGTTGTGGTCAATGGCGCGCAAGCGGCCTCGTTCTCTGAAGACGAAGCCACTGGGACTTACCAGGTGAACCCCAACTGTACCGGTACGTTTACCCTCACCTTTCCCACGGGCGATCCTCGTCCGCCGGTGACCGTTAGCTTCGTTATTGGAGACAATGGCAATGAGATTGATACGGTAGTCACCAGCCCACCCGGAGCGCTTCTGGTCGGCAGCGTTGGCAAGAGACGGTTCTCCGTTCCCGTTCTACCATTTATTCGCTGAAGTCAGTTTTTGCAATTGCCAGGCTGTTCAGGAAATTGGGGGGAGAGAGACTGGCGACCAAGGCCGCGCTCATTTTTGAGCGTGGCTTTCTTAATTATTGTGAACATTTTCAGAAAGGCGTTTCCCACTCGCCATAGACTCATTTAGTATTTGGTTTCGCAAAAATGAAGGGTGGGAAAGTGAAGGAACAAAGCGCCATATCAAAGTTGTTAATGGGCGGTGTTTTCCTGCTCGTTGGCTTGATGCCGGGGCTTTTGGTAGCACAAGCGCCAGCACCGGTGTCCCCGCAAAACTCCGCAGGGCCTATAGGGATTTTCGAAGCGCAGAGTGATATTGGAAGCGTTTCTCCCGCAGGAACCGGGACGTACGATGCCGCGGGTGGCAGTTATCTCCTGGCCTCAAGCGGACAAAATATCTGGGCCGAACACGATGACTTTCATTACTTGTGGAAGCGGGTTTCAGGGGATTTCGCCATCACCGCCGATATTCACTTTTCCGACAAGAGCGGCCCGGAACACAAAAAAGCCGTGCTGATGTTTCGCGAAAGCCTCGCCCCCGATTCGAAATATGCCGATGTTGCGCTGCACGGAAACGGAGAGACTGCCCTGCAGTTCCGCTACAACCGGGGAGCTACTACGCAGGAGATTCAACTGCCCGAACTGAAGCCGTACCGGTTGCGCATTGAGAAGCGGGGAGATTATGTGTACGTGTATGAAGCTGGGGAAGGAGAAGATTTCCGTCCTTCGGGCGCTGCCATGCGTGTTTCCTTCGATGGGCCGTTTTACGCGGGCATCGGGATGTGCGCGCACCAGAACGGCTTGACGGAATCGGCCGATTTCTCCAACGTGGAAGTTACGCCACTGCAAGCGAGCGTAGCGCCCCCGCAGCTCTATAGCTCGCTCGATACCATCGAACTCAGTTCAGGCAATGTTTATGAAATTTATGTGACGCCGGGACGGATTGAAGCTCCCAGTTGGACGCCTGACGGTTCCGCTTTCATTTTTAACGGTGAAGGCCGGATATGGCGCTTGCCTGTCTCAGGTGGCAAGCCCGAAGCCATTAACACAGGCTCGGCGGTGTACAACATTAACGACCACGGCCTCTCTCCCGATGGGAAATGGCTCGCGATCAGTGATCAGTCAGAGGCTGACCATCATTACCGCATTTATGTTTTGCCGATTGATGGCGGAACGCCGCGGGCGATTACCGGGCCAAATTCTTACTGGCATGGTTGGTCGCCTGATGGAAAAACAATTTCTTTTGTGGGCCTTCGCAATGGGGACTATGACGTCTATACAATTCCTGCCGTGGGCGGGGAGGAAACACGCCTGACCACCGCCAAGGGAGTGGATGACGGACCGGCCTATTCTCCAGACGGAAAGTACATTTACTTCAGCTCCGAACGGAGCGGCTCCACGCAGATTTGGAGGATGAATGCTGATGGAAGCGATCAGCAGCAGATCACGAATGATGGCTTCCAGAGCCGCTTTCCGCATGTTTCTCCGGATGGGCAATGGCTGGAATTTCTGACTTACGATGCGAACGTTAAGGGGCATCCGCAGGACAAAGATGTGGTTGTCCGCCTTATGTCGCTGAGAGATGGGAGTATTAAAGAGGTAATCAGACTGTTTGGCGGCGAAGGCGCAATCAACATGCCTTCCTGGTCGCCCGATAGCAAACGCTTCGCATTTGTGGATTATGCGTATTTTCCAGCGGAGAACGCTGCGAAATAGCTTTAGCTCTCAATGTCGTAAGTAGCGCCTGGACTCCAGCCGATGGAGAGCAAGCGATAGAGATCCCCGCTCGCAATTCTAGGCCGGTAAATCGAGAAACTTGCTGCGGGTCTTATCATCCGGCAAGGGGCACGATTCATACTTTCCGAAGATGCGGTAGCGGTTGCGGGCGATCCGGTTATAGAGCCACTGCCGGAAGCGCTGAGGCAAAAGCCTGGAAATGGTGGCGCAAATCCGCCAAATTCCTCCCAATTGGCGCAGAATGACTATTAAAGCCCGGTCGCGCGCGATCAGTTGTTCGTTGGCGCTTTCATAATTCATAACTAAGTAGACGGTATCGAGTTGCAGAGGGTTGATGCCGAATCGTTGCAAGATGCAAGCGGCAAATTGGCTTTGCAGCGATGCGAAACGGAACACGCCGCGCTTGTCCAAGCGGAGAATCAGCCGGACGAAGCGGTTACAAAGGCCGCAGACTCCGTCGTAGAGGATGATGAAGTTTGTAGGCTTCATGTGTATAGACGGATTGATGCGCGAGACGGAACCACGCCGCTCATTCTTCGCGCAAATTTCCAAGTGTAGAATCGCCCATAATGCCTGATTCCGCCCAGCTTCCCAGCATACGTCCGCAGCGCACTTTCATGGGGCGCATTCTGCAGAAATTCCGCCCTTCTCACCAGCATTCAGCTTACTCGGCCACCATTCTGTTGATGGG
>JAICKN010000134.1 GCA_025927855.1 Terriglobales bacterium | reverse complement strand
GAATGCGGCAATCGCGCTGGCGCGAAGCGCCGCTCCGGAGGGCATTTCAAAGGATGCGTCTGTTTTGGTGCTGACGCCCAAAGGCTGGGAAACCGCGGTCAAAGGTACGAACGGTTTTGTGTGCATGACGGGGCCGGCATGGACGGCCAGTATTGACTTTTATGACGTCTGGAGTCCGAAGCAGAGAGGGGCGATTTGCCTCAATCCAGCGGCTGTGCGGTCGATCCTGCCGATTTTTCGCAAGCTGACGCAAATGACGCTCGCTGGAGAGACGTCTGTAAAAGAGCGCATCGCGGGGATTCAAGAGGCGTATGCCAAGAAGGAGATTCCGCCGGTCGAGCCGGGGGCAATGAGCTACATGATGTCCAAGGATGCATACCTTAGCCATTTGGGCACACACAATTTATGCCACGTGATGTTTTTCTTGCCGATAAAAGATCGTGCTGAATTGGACGCCAATGATCCGCACTCACCCATTTCTTCCACGTCTATGTGGTTCCCGGACCCTGACAAACCGGATAGTCCACTGAACAAAGAGCTGCCGCCGCTGCGGACCGTCCCAATCGAAGTGCCCTTTTGGTCCGATGGCACTCCGGCATTCCACTAAATAAAGCCGTAGGGCAACAGCAACGATCCCAGGAACGACCTCACGCCCTGGTAAACGCGTTATGGTCTAGAAATGCCAATAAGGCATTTCACGGGAGCAAAGCAATTTATCAACAAATTGCTGGCGGAACGCTACGACGTTTCCGCCTTTACAGCATTCTTGTCCATACATTTTTCTTCTAATTCAACTTTCCATTTCTTGAAGGCACTTTCCTGTTTCGCTCGTAGGGCACCATTAGGTATAGTCGCAATGTAATCGAGTGCTTCATCTATCTTGGTAAGGGCTTGCTCCGTTTGTCCCTCCCCACGCAAGATCATGGCCTCCGCAAAATAGCGATTCAGACGCTTCTTGCCCGATTTGTCTTCCGAGAGCCAAGCACGAGCCAAGTCGACACGGTTGCGCCGAATTGCCTGAAATATCGCTGCTTCGATGATAATTTCCTCCCTTAACTCTGGAGTTGCAATCGAAGAATGAACGAGGCAGTTCTCCAGGTGCTGAGCAGCGACCTCGATATGATCCTTATTTTCTCTATATGCTGCCCAATTTGCGATAACCTGATCGCTTGTTTGATCGTTGATATTGGCCCATTTCCCCATATCGTATTTACCAATTGCTTCCGATTTTCCCCGTTTTGCATCAGCGAGAAAAAGCACAATGGAAATTAGCCGCTCACCCTTCTTACGGTTGAACGCAAGCGTGAAAAGGCGCATTCCGTCGTTCATTTTGCCATGCAACACAGCGGGTACTAGATTGACGAAGGCCGCGAAGAACGATTGTGCACTGAATACATACAAGGCAGCCGCCACGAGAACGTTGTTACCCGGCGAAATCATCGAGGCGAATTTGACCGCTACCAAGCCGGATATTAGATTGCTCGCTGGGCCAGCAATGGTCGAGAGAAACAAGCGCCATCGTAGCCCTCTAGTCGAATTCGGCAGCGTAAGCGTCCTACCACTGAAGAGCGATCCCCATTGCCACTTCCATTTCAGCCTATTGAATTGGTCGAATTCAATGACCCCGACACGAATGTACTGAAAGTTGTCCTGCAAGACGAGGCCAATCACGAGGTGTCCCAACTCGTGAATCAAGATCACTAGCATCCATAGTGTGTAGAACACACCGATCGTCTTCACAACCAAACAAGCAAGTAGCAATGGGATTTGCCATCTCTTAATCTTTGAGTAGCTCCGGTTCGGAGCGTTTAGCGGGCGCAGCCTATCGAGGTATGGAGTATCGGCTCTTGTGCTTACCTCGGGCGCTGTCGACATTCAGGTGATTCTAGCCATTCGTCCGGTCACAAGAAAGTACGAGAGTGGAGTCGGTCACATAAGGCCCATAACGAAGTGGGATGCCCAAATGTAGAGGGCTTTTCGCTAGCGCCAAACCACTTGAGTTTTCTCGCTACGCATCAATGTAACTACCCATAACAGGCGTTATCACTCATTGGCAATTCAAAAAGTGATGGATGGGTGTGCCTGCAAGTTCCAGAAACAAAGGAGCGAATATTTTGGTCGGGACGGGCAGATTTGAACTGCCGACCCCTCGCACCCCAAGCGAGTGCTCTACCAGGCTGAGCCACGTCCCGACAAGGAAAGAAGTCCGCAGGAATACCGCGAACGGGGTTGACTTAAAGATTTTACACCAGCGGCAGGAAATCAGCGGCCGCGCCGTTTTCGCTTCTTCTGTATTCTATTGCTATGTTGCTTGTCCTTGCGCTGTTTTTTATGACGGACACGCTGCATACCCGTCGCAAATGCCGCATTGTTGGAAGATGCCGCGTTCGAAGATTTAGCCCCCTGCACATGCCTGGCATGGGCATCTTCTTCCAAGAGAGCAAACTGAATCTTCTTTTCTACCGGGTCAATGCGGTCTACCAGCACGCGTACCTGCTGCCCCATGTGGAAAATCCGGCGGCTGCGCTGGCCAATAATTTCGCGGGTGTTTTCATGGTAGCTGTAGCGGTCATCGGTAAGAGTCGCGAGCGGGACCAGCCCTTCCACAAATAAATCCGTCAGCTCGACGAAAAATCCGTACTTGGTCACGCTGATGATCAGCCCATCAAAGTCTTCGCCTACGCGCTCCTGCATGAACTTAACTTTTTTCCATTCCATCAGTTCGCGTTCTGCTTCGTCGGCGCGGCGTTCCGACTGGCTCGACTCTTCCGCGATTTGCGCAAGCTCCTGCAACGGAATCGGGCCCGACAGCGGCGCTGACGATTCACGGCCTGCTGCATGGTCCCGGTGTTTTGACAACGGAGTCGCAGGAGACGAAGCAGAAATTTCCTGTTGTTCTGATTGCGGGCGATTAGCGTGTGGTGCTGCCGTATGCGGCGCGGGAAAAATCCCTACCGGAACATCTCCATCCCGGCCTTCTGCCGAGTCGCGCAGAGTCTCACGCAAAATCCGGTGCACAATCAAATCGGGATAGCGGCGAATGGGCGAAGTGAAGTGCGTGTAGCTTGTCGCGGCAAGAGCGAAGTGTCCCAAATTTTCTTCTGAGTAGCGGGCCTGCTTCAGCGACCGCAACATTAAATAAGAAAGGATCCGCTCTTCCGGCTTGCCGGCAATTTTCTCGGTCAGCTTCTGGTACATGCGCGGCGTAATGTGGACTTCTTTGGGCAGTTCGATTTCATACGCGCGCTTGCCTGTACCATAACTGGCCCGGCGGTCGGTTTTGAGTTGTATACGCTGCACTGGCAAAGCGCCTACGCCGAGCGAATATCCAAACGTCGCCGCCATCACCTCAAAGTCATACACGCGCTTGGCGTCCGGCTTTTCATGGACGCGATACAGCGAAGCCACCCGCTTTGATTCCAGATATTGCGCAACAGCTTCGTTGGCGCTGAGCATGAACTCTTCAATCAAGCGGTGGGCAATGTTCCGCTCCGAGCGGGTTACGCTTTTCATCATCCCCAAGTCGTCAAATTCAATGACCGGCTCAGGCAAGTCGAAATCAATGGACCCCCGCCGCTCCCGCTTGTGGCGCAAAATCAGCGCCAGATCTCGCATCATTTCAAATGTGCTCACGAGTGGCGCATAGCGCTCGCGCAAAACTGTGTCGCCCTCGAGAACGGCATTCACGTCTGTGTAGGTCATGCGCTCGGCGGAGCAGATCACTCCTTCGCAAAGTTCATAGCTGAGAATTTCTCCGCGATGGTCTACTTCCATAATGCAGGAGATCACCAGCCGCTCCGTCTGCGGCCGAAGGCTACAAATATCGGTGGAAAGTTCGAGCGGCAGCATGGGCACGGCACGGTCGGGAAAGTAGACGCTGGTGCCGCGCACGCGTGCCTCGTCATCGAGAGCCGATCCCGGCGTTACGTAATGGGAGACATCCGCGATGTGGACCTGCAACTCATAGTTGCCATTTTCCAGCCGGCTCACTGTTACCGCGTCATCGAAGTCGCGGGCAGTTTCGCCGTCAATTGTGACGACGGGCAACCCCCGAAAATCGCGGCGCTTCCCGATCTCTCGCGAAGAAATCACCGGCTCGGCCTGCTGCGCCTCCGCCAGCGCCTCCGCCGGAAAACGATGCGGCAAATGAAACTTGCGGATGATGATTTCGACGTCTACGCCAAAATCATCCTGGTAGCCAAGTATTTCAATCACGCGGCCGCGCGGATTTTGCGTATGCGACGGCCAGTCCGTAATTTCAATATCCACAACTACATTTTCGAGATTGTCCCAATCGGCCCGGCGCGCTGCTTCCTCGCCCACAACGCGGTGCGGGCTCTTGCGTGGTTCATGCGGAAGGCCGCCGCTGCCGGAAACTTCGCCGGAATTATCCGGATACTCCATCCCTCGCGGGACCACGATTTCTCGTGCAATTTTCTGGTCAATGGGAATAACGTAATTGTTGTGGCCACCATAATGAAAAATGCCGACTACCGTCCGGTTCCCACGGTTCACAGTACGAAGAATGCGGCCTTCGGCGCGGCCATCCGGCCGGATGTTTACGACTTCTACGATCACCCGGTCGCCATGGATCGCAGAGCCTACGGCAGGCGGCGGAATGAAAATGTCGCCTTCAATGCGGCTTTTTAAGCGGAAATCCGGCGAAGAAGAATCAGGAACAACGAAGCCGAAACCGTCACGGTGCATGGTAAGTTTCCCCGCGACGATGTTCTTTCCGGCGATTTTTTGCGGAATGGTGTAGTGGTCCCCGTCGAGCTTCTGCAATTGTCCGCCGTTCACCAATTCCCGCAAACGGCCGTGCAGTTTGCGGCGGTCGTCGCCATGCACTCCCAATTCGCGGACCAATTGCTTAAATCCGGCGGCCTGCTTTGGCTGCTGCTCGATTTTCTTTAGGATCGCGGCATCAGAAAGCATAGTGGCGCGTTCTGGAATTTCTAAGCGGCAAAATACTTCTGCTCCAGAATTCTGCGATGGTGCAACTCATGGCCCGCTACCAAATAGGCCAGCGCCCGCACTGTCGTCGGATGATTGTTGGCTGTACCCTGCCGGATCCAGGCCGCTCCATCAAGGTTCCTGAAGAGCGAGATGGAGGAGCGGCGCACAGCGATAAAATCCTCGATCAGGTCGGCCATGGTGCAGCGCTCAAACGGCCCTTCCCGCACATAGTCGTTTTCTTCAAATCCTGCCAGCGGAGTCCCATCGCCGCGAGAAATTCTCAGCGCGCGATAAGCAAAGATGCGCTCCGTGTCATTGATATGACCGAGCACTTGCCGGACCGTCCATTTTCCCGGAGCATAGCGCCTTTCCCCATCCTTCTCATCCTTGCCGGAAAGCAAAAGCATCATATCGCGGCGGCCCTGTTCCAGAATGTCAAGGATGTTTTCGCCCTTCGCCAGGGAAACGTAGGCTTCTGCGTAGGCAGGATATTCTCCTGGTTGTGGGCGATGGATGATCTCGGAACTCATGAATTTCTCCTAATCGAACTAATACTAAATTAAGGTCGCAGCCCCTTCTGAGCATAATAATGGAATCTGCAGCGCCAGGCGTGAACCAGCGCATGTACTTCTGAGACCCCCTGGTGCATGCCGATTTCCACAGCGTAAACCGCATCGCGCGGAGTACAATTCGGCTATTGGTCACCGGAATGCGGGTCTGACCGTCTATCCCTAATTGTGAAAGGATTTTTTGCATCATGTGGAAACCCACAAATCAACCTACGACGACGCCATCTCGCCCCGGTGAGCCGGAGCGTCCCGTTACGCCGGTTCAAAGCGCGCCTGCGCCCAGTGAGCCGGTAGCAGCTCCACGCCCTGTTTCCACCAGCACTGCGGACCAGGCCACAATTGGCAAGTCTCTTGTGATCAAAGGCGAGGTGACCGGTTCTGAGTCCCTCTACATTGATGGCCGGGTGGAAGGCTCCATCAATCTGGCGGGAAATCGCGTCACCGTAGGCCGGAACGGCATTGTCGCAGCCAACATCACGGCGCGTGAAATTGTGGTGCTGGGTAAAGTCCGCGGCAACCTGACCGCAAGTGACCGCGTTGATATTCGCAGCGACGGATCTCTGACCGGCGATGTTGTTGCGGCTCGCATCTCCATTGAGGACGGCGCTTACTTCAAGGGCGGAATTGATATCCGCAAGGCTGGGCAAAAAGCTAACGGCGCCAGCGAAGAAGTAAAGGCTCCCGTTACCTCCACCGAAACGGTCACCGCAGCCCGCGCTTAGAACTTCCACAGTCTGGGGCGCGTTCAGCGCCCCGGCACTTTGCTCCTTTGTTCCGTTCCAGCTTTCGCAAGGTTGTCTCGTCTGGTTTTCTGCTCTGCGAGCAAACTCCAGTTTCAGTTCTGCATCTCAAGCCCTGGTTTATTCAGAGCTCCTGCTATGGCAATTGGAAATATCACACCTAGCGCAGCCACTTCGTGGTCCAAGCCGGTTCCGCTTCCCCCCGGTACGCGCACAGATTCGTCCGGCGCTCCCATCAAAAACATCATGCTGCTTACCGTACCGGACGCCGAGTTCAGCCTGCTTCGTCCGGAACTGGAGCACATCGGACTCCCCCACCGGTATGTCCTTCATGCGCCGGGAGAAAGAATCGAGTTCGTTTATTTCCCCAACGATGGCATGATTTCGCTGGTTGTGACCGCCTACGATGGCCGCAGCGTCGAAGTCGGGCTTCTGGGGCGCGAAGGAATGGCCGGAACATCCGTGACGCTTGGGTTTCCGCTGGCCCCATATCTTGCGATTACACAAATTCCAGGGAATGCGGCGCGCATACGGGCCGATGTGTTACAAGAAATTCTGCCGCTTGCCCCCCGGCTCACCCAGGAGATGCATCGTTTCGTGCTTCTCCAGGGACTGCAAATGGCGCAAGTGGCGGCCTGCAACCGCCTGCATGAACTGGAACAGCGGCTGGCCCGCTGGCTGCTCATGTGCCAGGACCGGGTGGACGCCGAAATACTTCCGCTCACCCACGAATTCCTCGCGCAAATGCTGGGAAGCGGCCGTCCTACGGTGACGCTGGCCGCAGGAATGCTGGAACGCGCCGGACTCATCGAAAACATGCGCGGCACCATCCGCGTGTTGAATCGCAAAAAGCTCGAGGATGCTGCTTGCGAGTGCTACCGGGTCGTGCAGCATTTTAATGGCGGCCTTGGCCTTAAATAAATATCCATCCTGCCGCTAACGTTCGTTGGCGAACAGACAATCTCCATCCATATCAATAGCCTACGCGCACGCTTCCACATTCAGCTCTAAGAGGCAAGCCCAGCAAGGGAGTACTGTGGAGTACACAAACGTTCGCGTTGAGAAAAGATTAAAACAGAGTACGCTTCGTGCCGCCAATACTCGTACCGATCTCACTGGAAGCCCAGTGAAGAACTTGGTTCTGTTGAGCATTCCGGACCGGGAATATAACCTGATTCGGCGTCATTTGGAACCGGTGGATCTTCCGCATCACCTGGTGCTGCACGAAACCGGAGAAAAAATCCAGTTCGCTTATTTTCTGAATGACGGGCTGGCCTCGTTTGTCATTAGCACAACCGATGGCCGCAGCGTGGAAGTCGCCATTGCCGGCCGGGAAGGCGTTATCGGCACTCCTTTGGCGGTTGGACTGAACCGTGGGCCTTACCGCGCCATTATGCAGATTCCCGGAGGAGGATTGCGCATTAAATCGGCCGCGGTAGACGGTGTTTTGAAGGATGCGCCCGAGCTTCGCTTGATCCTGAACCGCTATGTTCTGATCCAGGGTTTGCAAATCGCGCAAATTGCCGCTTGCAACCGGCTGCATGAGATCGAACAACGCCTGGCGCGCTGGCTGCTTATGTGCCAGGACCGGGTAAATTCTGATTCGCTCCCGGTCACGCATGAGCTGCTCGCCCAGATGCTTGGCACCGGGCGTCCCAGCGTAAGCCTGGCCGCGGGGATGCTGCAGCGCGCCGGAATGATTGAAAACCTGCGGGGCACGGTAAAAATCCTTGACCGTAAAAATCTGGAAGTTGCCGCCTGCGAATGCTACCGCGCCATGCAGCATTTTAAGGGTGGGCTGGTCATTGGATGACGAAGCTTTTTTTGTTGGCAGAATTTGTTCGGCAACGAACCGACAAAGCTCGTGGAAACAGCTAATTTATTACTATCCACGCTCCCCTAGTACCTAATTGAAAAATTCAAATTAGATAATTCCATGTCAGGCGAGAAACTCTCTACCTGGAAAGACTTATATCGAGCCGCGCTCCTCGAAGTTGATAACTCCAAGCTGGCGGTGCGCCTGGAGCAAGCTTTCGAGTGCATTGAGCGTCGGCGAAACGAACTGCTCCAGCAGGGGCATCATGCGCATCCCGAACAAACGGAACTGCTCGATGCCCTGCAAAACCTTCGCGTATTGCGCAGAGAAATTCCCTGAGGCTTGAATTGCGCGACGATCTAGGTGGGACTATGCTTTTCTGCGGCGCAAATCTGCCAGTAGCTGCGAACGGCTGAGCCAAAGCCCGGCGGCAACTGCTCCGCACCAGGTTATGCCTGTAACCAGCAAAGTTTTCACGTCCGCTACACGGCTGTGCTGAATCATAAAAAGACGGGCAACGTAATAACAGAAGGTTGTCGCGACAATTGCAATTCCCAAAGTCTTCGCCAGTTCCCGCCAGTTCAGTTCATTAAATGGCACGAGTTTGCGATAGTGGAGCAACAGTGCAGTTGCCAGAGTGTTGGCTACTATTCCCAGGTCGGATGCGATCGCCAGCCCCACAGTCCCCCAGATGCGGTGCAGCGCCACATACATGGGCCAGGATGCGGCCACAATTATGGTGCTGGCAATCATTGGCGTGAGGGTGTTTCCGGCTGCGTAGAAGGCGCGCGCATACAACGCTTGCGCCGCCCAAAAAGCCAGCGACAAGCTAAACCAGAAGAAATAAATTGCCGTAGCTTGTGAATCACCAAAACCG
>JAICKN010000059.1 GCA_025927855.1 Terriglobales bacterium | reverse complement strand
TTCGCGGGCTATTCACGGTGGAGTGCAATGCGAGCATGCGGGCGCCTTTCCAGAGATGCGTTTGCCACAAACGGCGAATTTTATGGGCCTAAGCTTACTCCTGCGGCCCCCTAACCGGGATATCGGTCCGGACTGTTCACAATATTTTTACAATGGGCATTTACAAGCGCAGGGTTGCCGTCTTCCATAGCGCCGGCGGCCCGCCGGTTTTCGATCCCGTCTATGCCGCCGATACGAAGGAGCGCATCTATTTGCGGAACAGATTTTCAAATGCCTGCCGGGCGTCGTTGGGCTTGGCCGGACCGCCCGACGAACCCGACGAAGAAGAGGTCTCTTTTTCGAGCATCACGCGGATGGAATAAAATGAACATCTGTTGTTCGTGTCCTTCGGACTTATGCGTTCAGCAATAGACTGGGAGCATTCAAAATGGCTCGAAGGATCGAAAAAAGAACACTGCTTACAGGAATGAAGCTCGAAACCGCACTTCGGGCACTTACTATTTACATCAATCGTTCCGGTGAGCGGCGTTCCACACTGCGAGCAGCGCGAAACTTGCCGGGTCGCCGCCATTTGCAGCGGACGAGGGCCGAAAGTCAGGTCTTTTTTCGGCGCGCCGCTGGAAGCCCTCTCGTGGGACTTGTTCCGGTTCTGATCGCTGTCTTGGTATCCGTGTTGACGGTACTTCATGGGGAGAAAATCTCCTAGGGCTGCTAACAAACTGTTCGTGGCCAGCCGCACATTGTCTCGCGTTTCGTCGAGTTCCGGCAAGTAGGTCAACGCCAGCGTTGGATGCGGCGTTGACCGAAGTATCCGAACTTCTTGCAGGTTTGGTGCTGGCATCTTACGCATGTCATGGGCTTTTCTCCACTTGCGTTGAGCGGGGAAAGCCGTACAATGTACTTAGAGTGCGGCTCACCCCGCATTCTGTATTAGCCCCGACTCGTGTTCAAGCAGAAGCCGGGGCACTTAGTCAGTAGTTAGTTATTCGGCGGAGGCCGCTTCATCGGTCATCACCTGCCTTTCAGAAACGCTCTGCGCTCGTAACGCGGGGCGTTTTATATTTGACTCCAAAGTCATTTTCCAAGAGCACGCTCCCGCGCCACATTCCGTACTTCCTGCAACTTGGGAGTCATCTGGTAGCAAGCCTTGTTATCTGCCCTGTGGCCAACCTGTTTGATCTCGCCTTTCGAGACAAGTCGGTTGATGATCGTGTGAACGGATGCCATCACATTGCCGTATTTAGCAGTGTCGTAACCCATCATTTCGAGTTTTCCCTTTACTTCTGTTGGAATCAGATTGCTATTCGTTCCTGTGCTCCGAAACGCCTCGCGAATTGCATCCGTAAGGCCGATAGCATCTTCTTCGATAAAGTCGTCATCCAGCATTCGAGAGAGCGCGGCAATTGTGGCTCGGAGTCCAGTTATTTTCTTTTCAAGCTGCTCTTGCTCTTTGAACTTTTCACCCAAATCATTTTGCGTTTTGAGCAAGTCGCGTTTCGCCTGATCCAAGACTGTTTTGTAATCCGTGTCCATGGAGGTAAGTAAATCACGTGTGCAAATAGCCGTCAACTGTTAATTTATACAACAGTAAAGACTTGTAGAATGAATGTTTTACTGATGCGATAACCAAGATCGCCACGAAAAAACAAAAAATCAAGAGCTTAGAGATGGCTATTGAAATTTTTAGGCGAAATGCCAGGGAAAATGAGCCCATACACGGAGAGCAACCAGATATGCCGCTACACGGCAAATAGTCTGCCAAATTAGCAAAAGAGCAACACGCAATTAAGACACTACCGAAAAAGTTCCAGTGCGGAAAAAGCACTGGGATGCGGCTGATTGTAAAATAAATTTTGAATTGCCAGGTCAGGAGAAGACATGAACGGGAATGGCGCAACTTCTGCAAAATCGGCTGGAACCATCCAGCTTGGCGGTGAACTGACCGTCAACCGGTTGGGTTATGGAGCCATGAGAATTACTGGCGATGGAATCTGGGGGCCCCCGAAAGACCGCAACGCCGCGCTCGCAGTGCTGCGCCGGTTACCGGAGCTGGGAATCAATTTTGTGGATACCGCCGATTCCTACGGCCCCAATGTAAGTGAGGAGTTGATTGGGGAAGCATTGTATCCCTACCCGGCGGGTTTTGTCGTGGCGACGAAGGGCGGCTGGGAGCGCAGCGGACCCGGACAATGGACGCACAATGCCAGCCAGAATCATTTGCGTAAGGCGGTGGAAGGCAGCTTGAAGAGATTGCGCGTGGAGCGCATCGACCTTTATCAGCTTCATATTCCTGATCCTCTGGTTTCGTTTGAGGCCTCCCTGGCAACGCTCACCGAATTGCAGGCGCAGGAAAAGATCAGGCTCATCGGGCTTTCCAATGTCACGCAGGAGCACGTTGAGCGGGCCCGCAAAGTTGCGAACATCGTTTCCGTGCAGAACCGCTACAGTTTTGCCGACCGCGAATGGGATTATCTGGTGGATTATTGCGACAAAAATAAAATTGCATTTATTCCGTGGGCCCCGCTGGTGGCCAATAAAGGCGCGAGCGAAACTGTGCAGAAGGTAGCGAATGCGCACAATGCTACGCAATTGCAGGTTGCGCTTGCTTGGCTGCTGCAACGCTCGCCTATGATTCTGCCGATTCCGGGGACATCTTCGGTACAACACCTGGAAGAAAATATGAAAGCGGCTTCGTTGAAGCTGAGCCAGGAAGAATTCAACCAACTGAAGAAAGTTCCGGAAGTTGTGTTCTCGCGCTGAGTTCCGGGCGAGGTGATCAGAGCAGATGCGATTTAGTTGAACGCCGGGCTAGCTGGCCAGCTTGCGTAGAAAGTCATGTTCCGCCATGCGGTACTTGAAGGCTTTGCGGCCATCAATGAATACGACCGGAACTTCATCGGTGAACTGACGGCGGAGCAGGTCGTCGCTATCCACATCCACATCGCGCCAAACAAAGCCGCCGCGGCGCTCTAATTTTCCCAGTGTTTCTTTGACGATTTCGCACAAGTGGCATCCCCTGCGCGAATAAACGACGACATTTCGAGGGTCTGGCATGGCAGGAAGTCTAGCAACACTAAGATGCATTTTCCAGTAAATCGTTTGCAGGAAACGTACACGTTTACAATATCTTACGGCGATTCGGAGTCTCAGATTGAAACAGCAGAAACCCGCGGGGCAAGGCGGTTTTTTCGTCCGTTGCGCCTGAATTCCCCGAACTAACTTGCAAGGCGACGCCCCGGTTCCGGCAAGGCATTACAATGCGAAAATGGTGAAAGGGGCCAATCTCATGGGATCGTCGCAGAGCTTATCGGGCAAAGCGGCGTTGATTACCGGAGCGGCGAGGCGTCTAGGCCGCGCTTCGGCATTGGCCTTCGCGCGGGCCGGAGCCGATGTGGCCATCACATTTCGCACCTCGCCACGGGAGGCTGCGCAGACCGTGCGGGAGCTGACCCGCTTTGGGGGGCGCGCGGTTGCAATTGAATGCGATGTCACAGAAGAAACAAGCGTGCGCGCAGCCGTGCAGGATGTGATGAATGAATTTGGGCGGCTCGATATTCTGGTGAACAACGCAGCGAACTATGAAACTGCTGAATTCGAATCCCTCACCGTAAAACAATGGGACGCAATTTTCGCCAGCAATGCGCGTGGTCCGTTTTTAGTTTCACGCTATGCATTGAAGCATCTGCGAAAAAGCCGCGGCAAAATCATCAATATGGGATCGCTGGGCGGTCTGCGCCCATGGAGCACCCACGCGCACTATTGTTCGTCGAAGGCTGCGGTCCACATGCTTACGAAGGTGATGGCCAAGGCGCTCGCGCCAGAGATCGCGGTCAACTGCGTTGCGCCCGGAATGATTGACCTTGGGGAAAAATCGGCTGCGGCCTTTATGCGGCAGATGGCGAAACAGACGCCTATGCGCCGGAATGGCACAGGCGAAGAGATTGCCGCCGCGGTATTGTTTTTTGCAACCGCACCGCATTTTATTACCGGGCAGATTCTTGCCGTGGATGGCGGCCTGGAGCTTAACTGAGAAAAACCGCAGCCTGGAAAATCCTTTCCGCATTCCCCGGAGAATGCTTTCAAAAGCAGTACACTGCCGTCAAAAGAACATACAGGGCGTGCAAAATCAGATATTCTAAAGGCAAATAGCCGAAAGTTTGGGGACCGTGAGTACCGCCAATCAAATCTCATTTCAACCTGAACCTGTAACACTCGAAGGCTCGGTAGTCAGGCTGGTACCACTTTCGTCCAGCCATGTTCCTGACCTGTGGGAGATTGCCAAAGACGGTCTGGAAGATACCTTCCGCTGGATCCCCGCGTCCATGCGCTCGCCGGAGGATTTTCAGCAGGCAGTGGAAAAAGCGCTGGCCGAACAGGCAGCCGGGCTTTGCGTCCCCTTCGCCACAACGGAACGTAGGTCGGGGCGGGTGGTTGGCTCGACGCGCTTTATGAGCATAGACCGCGCTCACCGCCGCGTGGAGATTGGCGGAACATGGATCGCGCCCGCATGGCAACGCACCGCCGTGAATACCGAGGCGAAATACCTGATGATGCGCCATGCCTTTGAAACCTGGAAATGCATACGCGTGGAACTGAAGACGGACGCTCTCAACCATCGTTCGCGGACCGCCATTCTCCGCATTGGCGCAAAAGAAGAGGGCACATTGCGCCAGCACATGATCACGCATTCCGGACGCCTGCGCAGTTCCATCTATTTCAGCGTCCTGGATTTTGAATGGCCCACCGTTAAGGCCATGCTCGAAGGCAAACTTCGGAGCAATGAAAGCAGGAGCTAGAACGGCGGAGCTGTTCCTTGAGGGCAGGTCTCTACAATCAGTGGAGACTTGTCGCCCTGAATGTTTACATTCTGCTCCTCTGCGCAACCTCTGCCTGCAAACTCCGCCTAAAGAGCTTGTAACCTCGGGTGCATTGCTGCACTCTTTACTCTTTAGCGTTTCCTTGTAAAACTCTTTAGGGATTCGTTGTAGCCACCGAAAAATTGGCGAGGAGCATTATGCGCAAATTTGTCCTCGGTATCGTTGTAACTCTAGGCGTTCTCATTATCGGAGGACTGGCCTTCATGCTGCTTGGGTTTATGCCCACTAATTCGAAGACCGCTCCTCCCGGCATTGAGACCCACGTTGCCGGCATGGCGCTGGACGCTTCCATGGAACGCCACGCAGCGCGTACGGGCAGCCCCGTCCCTGCAACGGATGAGAATTTAATAGATGGCATGAAGATTTACACGATGAACTGTTCTGTTTGCCACGGTACCCTCGACTACAAGGCCAGTCCGCTGGAGCATTCGTTCTATCCGCCGCCGCCCCAGCTGGTGCTTGAACCCATAGACGATCCAGACTGGCATGTCTTCTATGCGGTAACTACCGGAGTTCGCTATACCGGAATGCCTGCGTGGGACAAAGCTCTGAGCGAAGAGGACCGGTGGAAAGTGACCGAATTTCTTACTCACATGGAAAAGCTCTCGCCTGCTGTACAGGAATATTGGAAAAATTCTTATGGCGTTTCACCGCAACCTGCGGGAGCGCACGAGCATGAAGGCCACGGACATTGAAAGACAAGTTGAGCAGCAATATTAGGCAAGCAGTTTGAGCGGCCACTTGAACAACCTGCTTGAACAACCATGTTGAGTAACAACGACTTGCAAACCGCAACTTCCCGCTGCGCCCGCACATCTAAACAGAGAGGCGCGCAACTTCCGCAATCTGTTGCGGAATTTCTGGGTGGTCACATGAGAGATGCAGAACGGCGAGGACCAGGGTCGGAACACGGTTCGGGCCCCCATGTTCATGTGGAAGAGCTTGATGAAGCGAAGAAAATCCGCCGCCTGCAAATGATGATCAGCATGGTCATGTCCGTAATTGGCCAGTATCCCAACCTGACACTGGAAGAAGCTTCCGAACTTGCCGCAGGCGCAAAACGCGCCGCGCTCGCCATGTTTCCCGACAAAGAACTTGCCTATGACATCATTTACAAGCCCCGTTTGCAGCGGCTAATGAATGAACGTTTTCGCCTGCAATAGCTCTAGCGCGGATACCAATACATCTTGCTGATGAGTACAGCCAGGATGACTAACGCTCCAATCAACGCGTTATATTCGCGGTGCTTGCGGTAAAGCTCCCAGGAAAATGAGCCCTGGCTGCTTTTTCCGGGAGAGAATCGCGGAAGCAGGCGCGGCACGCGGGCGGCGTAGCTTTCGAACTCCGGAAACTTTTCCCGCAGAAATTTCTCCTCTGAAAAAATAACCGGCATATACACGGCAAAAAAGAAAACCGCCGCGGCCCCGGCGATCCACCAGCTTTTTGCCGCCAAAATAAACCCCAGTGCCAGCAAAAGCGATCCCAGGTAAAGAGGATTTCGCGTGTAGGCATAAGGCCCAGTCATGGTGAGTTGCTCATTCTTGTTCACGTGGCCGGAGGCAAGCGCGCGCACGCCAAGACCCACGGCCACGAGCGCCGCGCCGGCAATCACAAATTGCGGGTCAGGATGCGCCAGCCATAGGTAAACGGCCGCGAACACAAAACCCAGGGGGACGCGGATGCGGCGCGTGATTGCCGACCAGCTAGCCACGCCCCTCCCTCAACAGCTCTCGCGCCGCCTGCATGACCTGTTCTGGTTGGATTTGCAGGAGTCCGGGATCCGCTTCCTTGGTATGAGAATAGCTTGTCGGGCTGGCGTCGCTCCGCAATACGATATTTTTGACGCCATAAGGGCCATTACGAGCGGGATTCGTCGGGCCGAAAATTGCGACTACGGGCACTTGCAGGGCGGCCGCAAGGTGCATGGGGCCTGTATCGCCCCCAATAAACAATCGCGCCCGGCGGGTGAGAGCGATTAACTCGGTGATGGAACATGCCATGGCTTTGGCTGCGCCGCCGCTCGCAGACTCCACTTCGCGGGCCATTACTTCTTCCGCAGGAGAGAAATTTATGAACGACAGTAGCCCTTCTTTTGCCAGCTGTTTTGCCACTTGAGCATAGCGTTCCGCGGGCCATTGTTTTGCAGCCCAACCTGCCCCTGGGTTCAGCAAAGCAAAATTGCTGGTGCCTTGATTTCTTAGCCAGGAGGCCATTTTTTCTTCTGCGGCAGAATCGGACGGCAGCGCGGTCCCGCAATCGTCCATGCGGAAGGGAAAAACCGCCCTTGCCAATGAAAGATTTTGTTCGATCACGTGCGCGCCTTGCGCTCCAATCCGCCGCGCATATAAGATCCGCGCAATTTTCTCCCGAGGCTCTTCGGCGCCGATCACAGGCACTTTGGCCCAGCGCGCCATGACTGCTGAGCGGATAGCGCCTTGCAGGTCGAGGACTGCTTCATAATTGGGGGCGCGCAGTTCTTTTCTCGCGGCAGTGATTTCTCCCCAGGTGCCGGCCGAAAAGGGAGCATGACGCCAGGCGAATGTATTCACAGTATGAATTTCATCTACCAGCGGGCGTTGCGGGGAGCGCTCGCCGCTACGCGATGCGGATGGCGACGCCAGCAGTTCCACCCAGCGTTTCTCAATGAGCCAACCAATTGTTGTTTCGGGAGCGGCCTTCCGTATGGCAGTGACTGCATGCAACGCGTGAATTACATCACCCATGGAGCCAAGCCGCACGATCAGAATCCTCTGCGGCGCAGGCCCGGTTTTGCTTACAGTGTTGGCCATCTGTAGAGTATGTGACGGGGCCACAGTATTCACGAGCGTTGCTGGCCTGGCTTGATCTCTCGAGTAACTGGTCTTTGGTTCATCCGCGATTTCATTTCTGTCACTGAGTGATCTTTCGGGTCTCCTACAATGGCCACGCGGCCGCCATATTTGAAGACTTCGTCACGCTCGGGCACGGAATCAACGGTGTAGTCGGTCCCTTTGGCCTGAATATCGGGATGAAGTTCGCGGACCAATGCGCGCACGTCCGGCTCAGAAAAGACCACAACCGCATCCACATCTGTAAGGGCGGCGAGAATTTCAGCGCGTTCTTCAGCGGGAACCAGCGGACGGCCTTCGCCTTTGAGCGTCCGTACGGATTCGTCGGAATTTACCGCGACAATCAGGCGGCCGCCCAGGGCTTTCGCGGCGCGCAAATACCGGATGTGCCCGACATGCAGCAGATCGAAGCAGCCGTTGGCCAGCGTAATCTTCTCGCCAGCTTTACGCCACTCCGCAACCCGCTCTTGCAGGCCACGGCGGTCAAATATCCTGGGGTTTGATTGGGCGCTCAAAGGTCTCTGATCAATGCTCTCTGGTCATCGGCGGCGATTTTTCGAACGCCTGCAACAATTCTTTTTGCGAAACCGTCGCGGTGCCCCGCTTCATGACCACAATCCCACCGGCGTAATTTGCGAGATGCGCAGCTTCCTCAGTCGTTGCGCCGGCAGCCAGAGCGGCGGTGAAGGTAGCGATCACGGTATCGCCTGCGCCGGTCACGTCCGCCGCCTGGTCGGAACCGAAGATTGGAATATCCACCGGACGGTGCTTACCCGGAAACGCCACCATGCCATCGCGCCCGCGTGTGATCAAGAGCGACTGCAAGCGCATGCGGGAAAGAATGCGTTGTCCCGCAACACATAACCGCCGCCAATCCTGGCCGATGCTTATGCCGAGCGCGGATTCCACCTCCGGCTCATTCGGGGTTGCAGCTGTGACGCCGGTATATTCCATAAGCCGGTAGCGCGAATCAAGCACAACGGGGATGCGGTCGAGCCGCCCTTTTTCGCGTACCGCATTCAAAATGGCCGGGGTGGCGGCGCCATAGCCATAATCAGAAATCAATAAGGCGTCGGCCGCGCGCGCATATTCCCGCGTAGCCAGAATGAGTTCACGGTTCAGGTGGGAATTCGGTTCGCTGGAGGGTTCGCGGTCAATGCGCACAACTTGCTGGCGATATGTGTGCGGCATTCCGGCAAGAATGCGGGTTTTGGTGGCGGTGGTGATGTTCTTATCTTTCAGAATGCCGCTAACGGGAATATGTTTATGCCGGAAATATTTCAGCAGTAGTCTGCCAGATTCATCATCGCCCAGCACCCCCACAGGGAGCACATTCACGCCCAAATCGGCAAGGTTGTTGATCGCATTCGCGCCCCCTCCGGGAAGCACGGAGCGCTCACGATGCTTAAGGATCAAGACCGGGGCTTCGCGCGAGACGCGGGAAATTTCCCCATAAATAAATTCATCGGCAACCAAATCGCCGAGCACAACGACTGTGGTCTCTGGGAAAGACTCAACGATCTTCCGCAACCGTTCGGATTCTTTGGGATGTTTGCTCATCTCGTCAAGATTGTCTCACGCCCGGCGATCTATGTTCTGCGACCGCTTGCATTATGGTATCTACAGCGTCAGCAGCGTTCTCCAGTTCCATGGTGACCTGTGCGACGCTTAAGGGCTGCAATGCATTGCGGACGCCACCCAGGTTCACCGCGTCCTTTTCGGTAGTGATAAAGCCCGCGCTTTTATGCCGCTCAGCGGCCTGCAATATCCTTTGCACATCTTTGGCATTGTAAGAGTGATGGTCGCGAAAGAAAACCGTGCCCGAGGGCTTTATTCCAAGCTCTTCCAGTTGCGAAATAAAATACTGCGGCCGGGCGATGCCGCAAAAAACGAGCGGGCGAGGCGGGACTTCACGCATGGTTACGCCGCGATGAAGACGCCAAACGAACTTGTCCCGCAGCGGGGACAACTCAGCCTCGGCATTTCCGGTCAGCACGACTGCATCCGCGCGTTGCAATGAACTGAGCGGCTCGCGCAGGTGGCCGGTGGGAAGGAGTTTTCCATTAGCGTCGTCCGCCGTGAGCAGCACAATGTCAAAGTCGCGGTGAAGTGCTCGGTGCTGGAATCCATCATCGAGTATATGCAGTTGCGGGACCGAAGTTCTTTCGGCCAGATCGCCTGCTTCGAAACGGCTTTCTCCCACAATGACGGGAACCCCCAAACGTTGCGCTATGAGCAGCGGCTCATCGCCAAATTCCGCAGGTGAACCGTTCGCCTGTACCCGCGCAGCGCCGCGAGTCCGTCGCCCATAGCCGCGCGATAACACGTCAAAGTGGATGCCGCGCGCTTTCAGCAATTCTCCCAGCATGATCACAAAGGGAGTCTTTCCCGATCCGCCGACAGAAATATTTCCAATGCTGATGGCAGGAGCGCGCAGACGGCGCGATTTTAGAATGCCACGGTCGTAGAGCGTGTTCCGCGTCTGAACTACGGCGCCGAAAATTGTCGAGAGAGGGTTCACGAACGACCGTGGCATGGATTTCCGGGAGCAGGGCCGCTTTGCAGCGCAGGCGATGCGGCCAGAAGGCGCTTTAACGCGGCAACCGTTCTTGCCGTCGCCCCCATCTGCGATTGCACGGTTTGCAGAGCACGCTGGCCGAGCGCCTCCCGCTCCGAGGGATTACCCGCCAGCTCGAGAAATATGAGCGGCAACTCCGCGAATCCAACTATGCGCACCGCATCGTGCGACTTGAAAATCGCGACAATGTCGCGGAAATTTTCCATATGTGTGCCTATAACAATAGGGACGCCGTGCTTGGCAGGCTCAATAATGTTGTGCCCGCCGCGCGGGACCAGGCTGCCGCCAACAAAAGCAATGTCCGCCAGAGAATATACCGCACCCAGTTCGCCGATGCTGTCCAGCAAAAATATCCCCCCGCCAATCGGTTCGTTCCGCCATTGCGAGCGCCGCCAAAGCCGCACTCCGAATTCTTTCACGGTACGCACTACCGCATCAAAACGTTGCGGATGCCGCGGCGCGAGCGCCATTACGGCATTGGGATAACTGGCCTGAAGGTTGCGGAAGGCATTCAGCAAGAGCAACTCTTCGCCTTCCACCGTGCTCCCGGCAACAATGATGGGCGAGGCCGAGACGCTGTGAAATGCAGCCCGCAGTTCATTGGTTATGGGCAATGCCGGCGGAGCAGGAATATCAAATTTCAAATTTCCGCTGACCTTCACTTTTTCCTGATCTACGCCCATGGCAATTAGTCGCTGCCGATCTGTTTCTGACTGCGCCAGGAATAAATCTACGTTGCTCAGGACCTTCTGCATTATCTTCCGCCAGCGCATGTAGCCGGGGAATGAACGGTCGGAAATTCGGCCGTTGACGACCGCAATGCGTGCTCCGCCCTTGCGCGACAAATGTAAAAAATTAGGCCAGAATTCGGTTTCGGCCAGCACAATCAGCTCCGGATGGAGAGCTCGCAGGTAAGCCTTGATGGCGAACGGAAAATCGAGGGGAAATACAAAAGTATTGTCCTGCCCAAAACGGCTCCGCGCCAATTGTTGTCCGGTGGCCGTTGTCGTGGAAATCAGCACACGGTGTTCAGGAAATGCCTCTCTCAACTGCTCGGCCAGACCAGTGATGGCCAATGCTTCGCCTACGGAAACAGCATGGACCCAGATCACGCGGGCGCTGCGCATGTCCCGCAGATGCGCGGGAATGAAGCCAAGTTTTTGCCAAAGGCCCGCCCGGTATTTGCCCTGGGCTGCGATGCGTAACAGCCAATAAGGCAGCGTTACGAGAAAGCCGAGCGCCAGCGCCAGGTTGTAGAGCAGATATAACATTCCGCAGGAAGGCTATTCTAAACTGAGTGCCGCAAAATGAAGGCCAGCCACCTGGCCGAGGATAAACGCAAGCACCCAATGGCGAACGGGTCGGCATCCTATAATCAACTGCCATGACAGTAAAATGACGATAAAAATGACCGCACAGAAGACAGCACAAAATAGAAGATCGCGTATTTGTGGCGTTGCGGTAGTGGCTTGTGTATTCGGATTTGCCGTGCTCGGCTGGGCCGCCAAAGATTTTGTCATGCCCGAACCGTTGCCGGCCGCCAGTTATCCCGCGCATGACGTTCACGATGACGAGGCGGTCGCTGTGGCGCTCGATCCCTATGACACACCGGAAAAAGCCAGGATATTCAATGTTGATTACGAGCAGATCGGCTTTCTTCCAGTCTATGTCGTCATCACAAACAACAGCAATCAACCCATATCGCTCGAATCGGCCCGTGCTGAACTCGTGACTGCGGGCCGCGTAAAAATTCCTCCTGCCACGGTAGATGATATCTTCCGCCGGCTGGCGCATCCTGCGCCGAATCCCGCTGCACCGCGCTTCCCATGGCCTTCCAAAAAGGGAGGCGTGAATAAGCAGGCGCGCGAGGAAGTCATAGATTCGCGTTTCGCGGCAAGGGCGGTTGAACCGCACGCTACGCATTCAGGGTTCATGTTTTTCGATATCTCCGGCCTTTCCGATCCACTCGCCAACGCTCACTTCTATTGGACCGGTGTGCAGAATGCAAACGGAAAAGAACTGATGTATTTCGATGTAGAGTTGCAGAAAGGCCTAGGGACTCCGCAAAAGTGAAGGTTTCTACTACGGAGGATGTGGAGCGCACAGAGGAATAACGATCGCGCAAGAAATTGGAGAAAACGTATAGAAATTAAGAGAGTTTAGACAAGCCGAACACCAACTCCTCTCTCTTCTCTGTGCTCTCCGTGCTCTCCGTGGTGAGTCAATTGCTCAACCAAATCCTCATCTTTTCCAATAAATGCTACATTGAAGTTTAATGTCCGCGCCCCAATCCCTCTTCGTAAAGGCATGTAAAGTGCTTCCGGTGGACCGCACTCCTGTGTGGTTCATGCGGCAGGCCGGGCGCTACATGCAGGAATACCGCGACGTCCGCAAGCATCATTCTTTATTACAGATTTGCAAGGACCCCCAATTAGCTGCGGAGGTCACGATCACCGCTGCGGAAATTCTCGGGGTAGACGCGGCCATTATTTTTGCCGATCTGCTTTTGCCGCTTGAGATCATGGGCATGCCATTTCACTTTTCTGCCGGCGAAGGTCCCATTATCGAAAAGCCCCTCCGCAGCGCCGCAGATATTTCGCAATTGCGCACTGATCGAGCGGCGGAGCTTGGCTATGTGGCGGAAGCGGTGAGTGCGGTCGCAAAGCATTTTGGCCCGCGCCTTCCCGTGATTGGGTTTTGTGGCGCGCCCTTCACCCTGGCCAGCTACATGATTGAAGGCGGCGGCTCGCGCAATTACATATTGACCAAGCAGATGATGTACAGCTCGCCGCAGGCCTGGAACGAGTTGATGCGCAAGCTGATCTCCGTCACTTCTGCGTACGTGACGGAGCAAGTGACCGCTGGAGCCGACGCCATCCAGATTTTCGATAGCTGGGTGGGCTGCCTGAGCGTGGAGGATTATCGCCGATATGTACTGCCGCACGTGACGCAGCTTGTGAGAGAAGTTCAGAGGACGGGCGCGCCCGTGATTTACTTCGGCACAAACACTGCAACCTTGCTCGCCAGCATGAAAGAAACTGGCGCTGAGGTCATTGGCCTGGATTGGCGCATTCCGCTCGATAAAGGCTGGCGTGCTGTGGGAGGCAAAGGCGCGGTGCAGGGCAATCTTGATCCGGTATTGCTATTTACAGAGTGGCCCGAACTGAAGGGCCGCGCAGAAGAGATTTTGCGCTGCGCCGGAGGCAGGCCTGGGCATATCTTCAATCTTGGCCACGGAATTTTTCCGGAAACGCCGGTAGAAAATGTGAAAGCGTTGGCAAAATTTGTGCAGGAATATTCGCGCTAGAGCTGCCGGCGTTATGCAGCCAACACCTACATCCCACATGGCAAACGGAGATGCAATTCTGCTGCTCGCTCACGGAAGCCCCGACTCGGAGGCCGACGTTCCGGAATTCTTGTTGCGCGTCACCGGCGGTCGCCCATTACCTGCCGAAGCGGTGAAAGAAGTGCAGCGCCGGTACAGCCTCATTGGGCGCTCGCCCCTGACTGCGCTCACATTGCAACAGGCAAATTTGCTGTCCACGAAAACCAATCTTCCGGTCTATGCCGGCATGAGGAATTGGAACCCGTCCATTCCGGCGGCGCTCACGCAGATGACGCGCGACGGCATACGGCGCGCTGTGGTCATCTGTCTTGCTCCGCAAAGCTCGCAAACCAGCGTGGGACTCTACCGCTCCGCGCTCATGGCGAATCCCGTTCCGTTTGCGCTCGATTTTGTTGAGTCATGGCATGACCACCCGCTACTCATTCAGGCCTTTGCGGAAAACTTGCGGGAAGGCTTGAGAATGGCCGCGCCGGAAATGGCTGGAAAGACTTCGTCCAATGTGCCCGTCATCTTTACTGCGCACAGCGTGCCGCAACGGGGCGACAGCAATGTATATAACCGGCAGGCCCGGGAAACGGCCTCGTTGGTGGTTGCCGCGGCGGGTTTGGAATCAGGCGCCCGGACATTCGCCTTCCAAAGCCAGGGAGTTGCGGGTGGGCCGTGGCTCGGGCCGACCGTGGAAGATACGATCCTCGAACTCAAGCGGAAGGGGCATACGGCGGTCTTCATCCAGCCTATTGGCTTTCTTTGCGACCACGTGGAAGTCCTCTACGATATTGACATCGGCTTCCGGCAGTTCGCGGAGACGCAAGACATGCGGTTGTACCGGGCAGCTTCATTGAATGACTCGCCGTTTTTGATTGCTGCTCTGGCAGAAATTGCGCGCTCGCGGCTCGGCTGAAACCGGCACTCATCTTCAATTAGCTTAGTACGAATCAGTTTGTAGCCGGATTGTTATAAGGCATATCGTTTCCAGATCAACCATGAAGCGCATCGCAATTATCGGCGGCGGTATTTCGGGACTGGCGGCGGCGTTTCGCCTGGAACAGATGCGCGGCAAAGGCCTGGACCTGGAGTATGCCCTGTATGAAGCCAGCCCTCGTTTTGGCGGTGTGCTGCGAACGGAGCAGGTGGA
>JAICKN010000137.1 GCA_025927855.1 Terriglobales bacterium | reverse complement strand
TACGCCGATTAAGCGAGATTTTTTATCCGTGAACCTTACGAATGAGTTTTTCTACGCCGGAGCGCTGGGACGAATTCAGCGTTTTATGGCCTTGTTGTGGGTGGGCTCGACGCTCACATGGTTCGTCCTCAGCGGGTGGCGGCCTGCTCTGGGAATT
This sequence comes from Terriglobales bacterium, assembly GCA_025927855.1. Lineage (GTDB taxonomy): Bacteria > Acidobacteriota > Terriglobia > Terriglobales > Acidobacteriaceae > JAICKN01. Next base: position 8,768 of record JAICKN010000137.1, on the reverse strand, counting down.
GCCGTGGGATGCGGTGTTTCCTACATCAACTTTGTGTGGTTAAAGCGGGCTGTGACCGCCGTGGCCGACCGCGTGGCCAATACCGGTTATGCGGAATCCGGACGCGGAATCATTGCCCGATTCGTGCTCCGCTACACTTTGATGGGCCTGCTGGCCTATGTTATATTGACTCTTTCCCCGGCAAGTTTAGTGGCTTTTATTGCGGGCCTGTTTTTACCCGTTGCCGCTATTGCCTGCGAAGCCGCCTGCCAGGCGTATATGGCCCTGGTGAAGGGCGCTTAGTCCAGGAATTCAGGACGAAATTTAAGAAAAACTGTTTTAGCACCGGAAGCAGCCGTCGCTCAATCTATGCCTGAACAACTTTGGTTTACAGCACTTCTGAATCACTACCTCGCCGGACCGGTAACGAGCCTTTTGCGTGCTGCGCATGTTGAGCCCAAGTTTCCGCAGGCGCCCATTACCAACGCCGTTGCCATGGAAGTCCTGGTGTTCGGATTTCTTCTGCTGCTGTTTGTGATTTTGCGCTTCCGCCTCTCTGCCGACCGTCCGGGCGGGTTGCAGCACATTTTTGAAGGGCTGCACAACTTTACCCAGGGCCAGAGCGCAGATGTGATTGGCCCGCATAGCGAACGTTTCACGCCGTTTCTAATGGCGCTCACGCTTTTTATCCTGCTCTCAAATCTTCTGGGCTTGATTCCAGGCTTTGAATCGCCCACTGGTGTCGCGGTCGTGCCCTTGGGATGCGCGGTGCTCGCGTTTTTCTACTACCACTTCCACGGTTTTCGTAAGCACGGGATTGGCTACCTGAAGCAGTTCCTCGGGCCGGTATGGTGGCTTGCTCCGCTGATGATTATCGTGGAAATATTCAGCCACCTGGCGCGTGTGCTTTCCCTTACCGCTCGTCTTTACGCCAACATGTTTGCCGGCGATATGGTGACCTGGGTCTGGTTTTCACTGATTCCATTCGGCGTACCCATTGTTTTTCTCGGATTACATACATTCGTGGCATTTCTGCAAGCTTATATTTTTGTATTGCTGACTATGGCATACCTGGCAGGCGCAGTTGCAGTCGAGCACTAATACTGGATTTACATATAGAGGTAACCACGGCATCATCGCCGTTCAGCGTGAGGGCGCTTGCACGGTAGCGTCAACCACCCACTGGCGGCAATTCATACAGGAGAAACACTATGCGTAGAATTTTGAGCTATATGTTCATGGCGATGGCAATCATGTGCTTTGCCATGCCAGTATTCGCACAAAGCAGCGGCGGAGGCAGCACCGTCAATTGGGTTGCATTAGCCGCAGGGTTTTCCATGGCCATCGCATCCGCGGGATGCGGCATTGGCCAGGGGCGGGCAACTGCCTCCGCAACGGAAGCGTTGGCGCGGAATCCTGCTGCGCGTCCCGGGATTACCTTTGCGCTAATTCTCGGCCTGGCGCTGATTGAATCACTGGCGCTCTACACCTTCGTGATCATCTTCTTGAAGGTAAAGTAAGTCTTAAGATAGTAGAAGAAGCCTCTGCTTCCGGCAGAGGCTTTTTTCTTTGGAAATGAATAAAATTAAATTTTCCGCTCGCCGCGCCAGTTCCCATCTTTTGTTTCCGGAGCGTGGTCGAAGGCTTCCATCAGCAGGCCCCGCAGGCGGTAGCGGCTCTCCAGGTCGGTATTGACGATTTCAAATCCCACTTCGTTGGCCCGGGCGCGGCGCAGTAAAACCTGCCCGCGAATATGCTTGCGGACCCCAACGGGAATATCCAAGTTAGCTTCCGATCCAATGCGCAGGTTGTCTTCCTTCGTACCCATGCCTCCGCCCAGGCTCAATTCGCGGATGAGAATGTTCGATTTTCCCCACGAACTGCTGATTGTGGCTGAGATGCTCTTGGGAAGAGCCACGCGCTCATATCTGCGCTGGCGCACCCATGGGCAGGCGGGCGCAGTATCGAGCGGAGCGATGGCCAGTTCCGCAGGTTCCAGATTGCTGTCGGAAACCACTTGGCTGCTGTATCGCGGATCGATTTTCGAAAGCGCCTGCGCTGCCGCAATTCTCAGCTCGCGGTGATTCACTGCCTTCCAATGCTTTTTGGCTTCAAACAAGTTCCGCAGCACCGGCACCGATTCCGGTTCGCGCAGTCTGCCCAATGCCTCCACGGCCTTGACTTGCAGCAACGGAGAGCGCTCTTTTGTTTCTCCCGTTTCCGCCATAACCATCAGTGGCGGCGCTGCTGAGCGGTCGCCGCTCATGCCGATTTCATCGAGCGCCTGCGGCAATACCAGAGGATCGAGGACCTCCAGCAATTCGAGCAAGGTGCGTCCCCGGTCGGGCGCTGCCCCGTAAGAAATCTGGCGGACGACAATATCGTGATAAAAGCGGTTCCATTCCTTCAGCCGCATGGGCAGAAGCTCCAGAAGGCTGGCAACATCCACCCGGCTCATCAAGCCGACAACGGATGCAGCCTGCCGTACCTGCCCGGTGCGTAGCAATTCTCGAATTTGCTGCAGGGCCGAGGGGCCAAGTTCGCTCACCATCTCAACCATACGGTCGCACTCTTCCCGGCGCATGCAGCGGAAAAAGCGGTCGGCCAGGTGCTCCACCGAAGCCTGGGACATTTGGCGCAATACATTCAGAAGCTCGGGAGGAAACTGCGGCAGGCGCAATGCTTCTTCTATGAATTCCGGCAGCCGGTTTTCTACTCCGATACGCGGACGCAAATCACTTGCCAGCACGGGACGCTGTTTCCCGATGAGATCGAGAGATGTGCACACCGAATTCAATGCCCCAAACTGTTTGCGGTTGCTCGCTTCTGAACTCAGCCGCACAAAAGCCGCCCCAATCAAAGCCTGCAGTTCGGTGTCATTCTCTTTGGGCAACGCTTCCCCTAATTTGCGTATTGCCTCTCCCATGAGTCCGTCGCCCAACGTGGCGAAAAGGTCTGCCAGCTGGCTGACGCCAATAGCGGTCTTGCGGCGGCCCTCCGGGTCCTTGGCGGCCAAGCAGCCCACATAATTACGGAGGATTGCTGCGGCCGTGTCTTTATCGGCGCGCTCCAGCAGCACATCCACAAATTGGCGTACGTTGCGGGCAGGAACGCACGGCGCGTCATTCGAGAGCAACACGCTTTTCTTCCCCGCTTCCGGGACTTCCGCCCAGAACATGCGGTCCAGAATGTCAGCGTGCGACTCTACCAGAATTCCCGCCTTCGCCATCTTGTCTTCCTGGATTTTCAGGATCTGGCGCAGGGAATCCATTTGCCGGCTCATGTGCTCGAGCATCTGGTGGACGGCATTTACTTTGACGTCGCCCTTCTGAAATCTTTCCATGGCGAAGCGGATGGCCATGTGTTCGGCGGCGCGCATCAACAGCGGAGTATCGGTTTTTGCCGCAGGAGCGGTCGCAGCCAGATTCTGCAAAAGCTGTTGCAGATTTACCTTGGTGTTCTGGTTGGCTTCGCTCAGCTCTTTTTGCATGACCTCCGGCTTGATCGCCGGGTCAGCGCCAACCTGCCCGAATTTCGTGAGCAGGCGGATCGCCTGCACGACCTCTTCTTCCTGCAGCGGAACCACTCCTCCGCTCCATCCCGCGCCGGGGGATACTCCACCGCCAGCCGCTGCCGCGCCACCCCCTGTTGGGACGTTGGGCACACTGCCGAAAGGAGCGCCCGCCTGGCTTGGAGCGCCATGCGCTCCCTCTGCGGCGGCAATCAACTGCAAAAGCTTTTGCGGATCATTGAGCCACTCTTTGAATTCCGGACCCAGAGTCTGCGCCGCGATCTGCGCCGCAATGGTCACATCGCCGGTGGCAGGATCGGCCGCGACAAACTTGACTTCATTAATCCGGATAGGCGCTTGCTTACTATTTCCGAAGGCTTCTTTCATCTGCCGGCTTAAGTCCTGCGCCTTGGAAGTCCCGGTGGAAAATACGCGCACCAGCCGCTCAAAATCTTCTTTGGTTACATGGGTGGAAAATTGAATGCTTGCCAGGCCCGCAGTGCTCAACAACTGTGCGAAGCTGCGTTCCGCCTGGCCGGTATCGAGTGGTATGCCATCCAGCAGCAATTTTGTTCCGGAGACGCCGAGCAGGAAGCCATTTTCTGTGCTGGCGGGAAGTCCTTGTTGCAGTTCGGCCCAGGTCACTTCAAACTGCTTCCGCGTGCGGTCATGATCGAAGCCATACAGCCGCACATACTTCACCAGAATGTTCAGGCTGTGCACAAAAGCCCGCGCGGAGGCCATTCTGCTTTCTTTGGTTTGGGCGAGCGTGGAAATAGTAGGCTCCTCAGACTGCTCTCGGAACTAGATAAGGGTACTGTCAAAAGGTAAGTAGGTACATGTTACGGAGGTAATGGCGTATTTTGGAGATTTCGCAGCGGCTATGGCTTGCGAGATCGCGCTTGGACGCGGAAGATGCTGCTGTCTGCCGGCCGCTCAGGCGTGCTGCGGCCGTTTATGGTGCGTTTTTTCATATTCTTTTTTCTGCCTCCGCCAGAGGAGATAGCCTATAGTAAACAGCCCTCCGGCCAACGCCCACCCCGCCGTTTCGAAGTAATTGAGGAATGTGTTGAAGGTGTTGGCAAATAAATATCCAGCGCCCGCAATCGCGCTGACCCAGGTCACAGCTCCCAGAAGGTTGTACAGAAGGAATTTTTTCCAGGTCATATCCAGCATCCCAGCAAGAGGGCCTGCAATGGTACGAAGGCCAAAAATGTAACGGGCAAAGAATATGGTCATGCCGCCTCGGCGGCGAATCAGATCCTTGGCCGCCCGGATGTCTTCGTCATCCAAACGCGCGATCTTCTTCGTCCAGCGTACGAGCGTTGGCCCGAACTTCCGGCCAAGCAAATAGCCTAGATTGTCTCCCATGACCGCTGACAACACGCCGACGGCAATGATCCATTGCAGCTGCATCACATGGCTCTTGTGGGCAAGAAAACTCGCAAAAATAAGGACGGTCTCTCCCGGCAAAGGGAGTCCGGCATCCTCCCCAAGCAGCCCCGCAACAATTGCCCAGTATTTCCATGACATGAGCAGATGGCGGACGAGATGGTATAACCAGTGCATTGCTCCAACCGAAAAACATTGGATGCGGGGCATTTGCCGTTCGCCCTCTTGTCGCCGCCAATTTCCAGCTTTTCAGCTTTTGAGCATCCTCTTATCTATCAGTTGGCCTCTAATGGCTGCTGAGCTTTACCATGCCACAACATGCGAACCCTCCTATTAGCGTTGTTTTCCGATTCGATATGGAACTGGCTCCATCGCCTGGGCGGCCCGGGCCTCATACTGCTTGGCGTTGCCGATAATTCCATTGTTCCGCTGCCTGGCAGCATGGATGTATTCGTCATCCTGCTCTCCGCGCGCGAACCTGCCTGGTGGCCCTATTACGGCTTTATGGGGACGGTCGGCGCGGTCCTCGGCGGATACATCACCTACCGCCTGGCAGAAAAAGGAGGGGAGGAGACACTCGAGAAAAAAATCGGCAAACAGCGCGCGCAAAAAGTCTACAGACGCTTTGAGAAGCACGGATTCGCTACTGTTTCCATCGGCGCCATTCTGCCCCCGCCGGTGCCAATCGTGCCTTTCCTGATGGCTGCAGGTGTGCTCCGCTATCCCACGAAAAAATTTCTTTTCGCGCTGAGTGTCGGCCGGGGTATCCGTTTTTTCGCGGTCGCTTATCTAGGGCACATCTATGGAGAGGCCATCATCGGATGGCTTTCGCAATACTACAAACCATTGTTGTATGCGCTGATCGGGCTCGGCATCGCAGGCGGAATCACTGCTTTCGTTTATTTCAAATGGTATCGTCCGAGAAAACAACAAGAAGAGCGCGAACGCGGCGAGAAAGTCGAGCAGTTCCCCCTGCCGGGGCACCATCCTGATAAGCAAAACAAAACTTCAAAGCCGGCGTGAGGGTTTTAGATTTGAGATCTGGCTTACGATGCGGGGGGGGAGTGGGCTAAGACAGGTGTGGTGCGTGGCGCTCCGTTGCTTGACTATGTCGGGTGGCGCAGCGATTTATCGCTGCGATCAAAGCAGCCATTCTACGCGGGTTTCAGCCTCTGAGGAAAATCCTTGAGACAATCTGTAGCTACCTTCCTGCATACAACTGAAACGGCGCCCAATAAAACGCCTTGCGGTAAACGCCATCCGAATGCAGTAGTGAAAGCTTCGCCGCGCGCAGTGCATCTTGCGGAGGTTCACCTTTTTCAAGGCCGCCATAAAGTGCATCCATCAACTGTGGCGTAGAACTGTCGCTGACCTCCCACAGCGCGCCGATCACGTTGTGCGCCCCTGCACGCAGGAATGCCCAGGAAAGTCCCACCAGTCCTTCGCCCGTGTAGGCGCGCGCGCCTGCGCCGTAGCAGGTAGAGATCGTTACCAGATCCGCATGAAGCGGATGGCCGATAATGTCTCGCGCGTAAAGCTTGAAAGAATTTTCTTCCGCGGTGGATTTCGAAAGCACGACAGCCGAATCCAAGGGACTCAGGCGGCTGGCCGTTCCATGCGCCACAAAATGAATGTAGGAAAATTGCGCCGTGTTGCTGTCGAGATAGGCCGCAGGCGTGGCCTTCGCACGCGTGAATATCTGCTCCTTTGAAGGCGAGAAGTGCTGCTCGATGTCCTGCATCTCCTTGGCGGCCTTGGGCAGTTCAAAATATTCTGCATTGGGCGCAACTGGATCACCAATGAGCAGCAATTTGGCAGACTTACCATGCGTCTGAGCGTATTGTGCTGACGACAACATGCGGATGGAGCTAGCATCGCTCAGCGTAACGTCTTCGATCCAATAATGTGGTTTGGGCTGTGTGCTGATTAGAGTTTCAAAGTTCAGATTGTTTAGACTTCCATCCGGGACGATGATGACTCGCGGTGGTGCTGAATTACGACTGGAATTACCTGAGATAATTTTTTGCGCCGGAGCAATCAGTATGTCATAAAGCTGAATACCACTGGGATCGCCAGTTTCCAGCGGATCGCGTGGCCCCACGAGCGCTTTCCGGTAATGTTCCACCAAATTGTTGATCTCAGTTTCCGCAGGCAGCGTAAAACAATTTGTGCCGCGCTCGTTGATGGCCCACAAATAAGACTGTTTGGCGCCCAGCCAATAAAACAAAATCGTGGAATGCAGGCGGCCCGCGATCTGAGGCGCATTCAACGCTACTGGATGAAATGACGAATGTGCGCCCAGCAACCCCAGGCCCTCTTCTAAAGTTTGGGCGCGGCTGAAGTCAGCAACGCGCAAAGCTTCGTCGGTTTTTTTCTGCTGTAGCAGAAAACGCACATAGTCGTCGTAAAGCTGGGCCGAGTTATTCAAAAATGGCAGCTTGGAATCCTCATGCTGAAGCTGGTCGCGTGCAGTTTCAAATGTCGTAAGCGCGGCCCGGTAACTTTTATCGGCATCCGCAGTGCGGCGCTGTTCTTCGTACAAGCTCGCTATCTCATGTTGCGCTTCCCAGCGGAGAGAAAGATCCACTTTCGGCTCAGCAGCAATCTCTTCGAATGTTTTCTCCGCTTGCGGGACATTATGTGTTCGCGCCGCCACTTGGCCCTGCGCCAGCAAGGCATAAAGTTCATCCGTGCGGTTGCCATCAGCGCGGGCCATACTGATGGCTTCATCGCTGTAGTTCTTGGCCTGATCTAGTTGCCCGGTTTGGACTGTGACGAAGGCGAGAAGAAGAACTGCATTGAAAATATCCTCTTTACTATCGATCCCGCGCGCAAGACTCAACGCCTGTTGATAGTATTTATCTGCTTTTCGCAACTCTCCTTCGTTGAGTTGGATGTATCCAATGGTTGTGAGCCATGCGAGTTCATAGCTCTTAGCACCCAGATCATGCGCATTGATCGCTGCTTGTTGCAAAAGCCCTGATGCACCTTCCGAATCCCCTATTTCGTAATTTGCCCATCCAAGGTTCCCCTGCGCAGTTTCCAACATCATGCGATCATTAAGTTCGATTGCAACCTGATATGCAGAATTTGCCCAATCAATGGCTTCATCAAAGCGATTTTGGAGCAATGAAACATAACTGAGGTCAAGTAATGCCCATCCTTCTAGATTTCGGTCGCGATTTGAGCGAGCAAGCGCAAGAGTCTGACCAAAAAGATTTCGCGCAGAAGCATAGTTACCCTTTTCTGCCGACAATAAGCCGCTTGCTTTGAGAATGTCCCCCATTAAAGCCGCGTTTGAACGAGGGCAGTCCTGTATTGCTTTTTTGATTGCTGTATCTGCTTCCGGAAATTTGTGAAGTTGTGTATAGGCCAACGCTTCTTGGGTATGCTTGCGTACCGCCAGTGGGCTACTTTCAAGAGTGGCAGAGAGGCTAAAATTCAAATCCGCTAAAGCCTCAGAATTCATTCCAATAAGGTTTAGCGCAGTGGCGTCGAGTACTTTGAATGCCGCAGCCCATTCCATACTGCCGCGCTGCGAATAATAAAGAGCATTAGCGGCGGATTCCTGATGTACGCGCGTAACTTCTCCATGCAGGAGAAGTTGCTGAACATAATTGTACTTTTTAGCCGGATCATCCTGAGTGGTACATGATGCCCAGCAGATAATAAGTACCACGCACCAGACTAGCCACCTTTTCCGTTTATCTTGATTCCCGGCCCGCTCATCGGTCCCTGTATCGCGCAACCCAACTCCAGGCGGAGCATGGTCAACTGATAAGAATTGTGGTCCACGATCAGCTCGGCCAAATAAATTTTGCCGAAGCTGGGCAAGTGGATTACGTTGCCCGGTTTTCCTGCGACTTCTTTGATCAGCGAGCATAGG
>JAICKN010000155.1 GCA_025927855.1 Terriglobales bacterium | reverse complement strand
GGCGATTGAGGGCGCGGACTTTGTAATACGCGCGCTGGACACTCCAGTGGACGCGCAAATGTGGGTCAACGAAGCATGCGTGCGCAAAGGGATTCCCTCGACGGGCGCGGGCTTTATGACCCAAGGCGCGGTGATTGGCCCGACGGTCATTCCGGGAGCAACTCCCTGCCTTGCCTGCCATCAGGAACAGCTTCCCTGGCTCGACCGTGGAATGGGAGCAACGCTGGCGCCGATCGTCACCATCACGGCTGGAATACTGGCGAATGAAGTGATCGCCTTTTTAGGGCAACTGGGGCAGCTTCGCACAACGACCGGAATTTTGTTTGTCGAAGCACCCACGCTTGCCATCAACCATCGAGAGGCTTCGCGCGACGAGAACTGCCGCGTGTGCGGAACCAGAAAGGCGGTCGCAGTATGACCACGACATCGCGCGCAATTGCGATAGGAGTGTTGCTTGGCTTGATTGGAGTGGCGGGCCAACTCTGGCTGCTTTGGCTGGATTCATCCCAGACCTCTCCCCTGCGCGGATTGCTTACTTTTGCCCTGGGCATAGTGATTGGGGCGCTGGCAGGATTCACGGGCAAACGCGATGCATTGAAGGCTGCGGGGCTGGCCGGTTTCGTCTCCGGGGTGATGGTTTCCTCAGTGGGAATAAGCCTGGTCATCCGCAACCCAAATATCATCGGCACTCATCCTTTTGCCACTGCCCAGTCGGCGCTGAGCTTTATTAGTTCACTGCTGGCGGGGACAGTGGTAAGCAGCTGGATTGTCGCGGGAATTGCCGTACTGGTCGCATTGCCAATCAGCCAGACACAAACACTTACTAACAAACTAAGCACTTATAAAAGGACATAACTATGAGTTTCAGCAGGCACCCTCTTACCCTTTGGATTCGGCTCTCTTATGTCGCGGTCATTTGCCTCATAGGGGCGCAATGGATTATTGAACGCAATCCATGGCAACTGATTCTCCGCATTGTAGGCGTGGTCGCGCTAATCGTCGCCATTGTGCTGATGTTCGCAGGCCGCAGCGCAAATGGAACAACCTAGCCTCGCAGAAACGCACTTGTAACCAGGACGGACGGCTAATTTATTTTTCATACCTTCATGTAAGGACGCGACAAATGGCTACAGAAGCTATAAGCATGCCGGGCACAAATTTTCCGCTCCCCCAATGGCGCAGGATTGTGGACCTGTTCATCGCGCCGACGCGGCTCTTTCAAAGCATTCTAAAAGATGGGAGCTGGTGGCTGCCTTTTCTGCTCACCGTGATATGCAGCTACTCGCTCACCTTCACCGCGGCATACAAGGTGGGTTTTGAGCAGATGGTGGTCAATGCCATGCAGGCGAACTCCATGCAGTCGGGGAATCTCGACTCGCAGATGAGCGCTGAACAGAGAGAGTCCACCATCAGCACGGCGGAAACCATATTTAAGGTCAGCGCATTCGCCGGACCGGCGGTCATTCTTCTTTATAACGTGATTTATGCGCTTGCCTTATGGTTGGGGCTGATTGTGGTGGCGGGAGGCTGGGCGGAATTCAGCTCAATTTTTGCAGTCCTGCTCTATGCCGACATGATACAGAACGTGCGCACACTCATGGCGACGATTGTTCTCTGGATCGATCCCGATCCGACCGCGTTTAATATGCAAAATGCGCTCGGATCGAACATTGGATATTATCTGGGCTCCGGGGTTGCGCCCTGGCTGCGCACATTGCTGGAGACGATGGATGTACTCACCATCTGGTATCTCATATTGATTGCTTTGGGATGCTCCGTTGTCGCCAAGGTTAAGCGCGGCTCTTCTCTTACCGTGGTTTTCGGGCTTTGGCTCCTGATCGTTTCGAGCAGAGTGCTGTGGGCGGCGATTACATAAACATCCAAAGAATTTATTTGCCTCCGGGGACTTATGAAAATTTCCATGATTGGGCACAGCACAGTTCTTATCGAAATGGGCGGCATGCGGATTTTGACGGACCCCTACTTTGGACTCGGCGGCAATCTCGCGTATGCGCGGATAAAGCCCCCCGCTTGCGAACGGGGAGAAATGAAAGATGTCAATCTCGTCCTCGTTTCCCATAATCATTTTGACCATACCGACGGTCCTTTTTTCCGGCAGATCCCTTCTGCAACTCCGGTGATTGCGCCGTCTAAAACTGCTTGGGTGACAAAACTCAAAGGAAGCAAAAACCTGATTGGCATGTCGCCATGGCAGCCAAGGACCTTTGGCGCAGTGGAAGTGACTGCGGTCCCGGCCTGGCATTCGACTGTCACTCACGGTTATGTGCTGCGCTCTGGCGGAACGGCCGTTTACTTCACGGGCGATACTTATTACGCGGATTTTCTGGAGAGGATTGCCCGCGAGTTCAAGCCGCAAATTGTGCTGATGCCGGTCGCGACCTTCCGAATTCCGCTGACGATGGGAGAAAAAGGAGCGCTCAAAGCGGCGCGGACGCTATCCCCTAAAGTCATTATCCCCATTCACCTTGGCATCAGGCCGCGAGCTCCATTTTTGCGGACTTCGCAATCTGCCGGCCGTTTCATTGAGAAATTGCGCAACGAAGGGAATCCGGCGGCCGTGGCATACCTGCACGAAGGCGAGAGCTGGTCAGACGAGGCGAGCGCAGACAAAATGCGTACGGCGAGCTAAGTTTTTCCGAAGGATTGCTGCGTGGTGAAAGCAATCCTCACCTGACAGGCTGATGGCAGCTACGGGTCGGGGATTTGCCGGAAACACCTCTTGCCAGGCTCTTCATCTAAATTGTTCATTCAAAAATAAAAAAAGCGCCCGGAACTTTTAAGTTCAGGACGCCCCGGCAGCCCTCCCCCAGAACTGCCAAACCACAATTTGGATACTACGAGGGCAACCAGTTTCTGTAAATGTCACTTTGGTAACACTTCATTTTTGGAAGTAACGCCGCGGTGATTACTTGTGGGGAGTAAGAATTCTTCCTAAAAAGTTTCGGCGAAATCTGGCATTCGCACGCTCGCACTGGGCCGTCGCACGAACCTCCGGCACACCAACTCCGAAAAGCAATTTTCATAGATACAGAGCCCTTTTTAAAAGAAGTCTTCAGTAATGATGCGGCGGCAATTTATGCGGTGAGGCGGTAAACGGCTGGCAGGAAAGCCCGGCTTTCGTTTTTCATCAGCCAAGTTTCAGGCCAGGAACGAATCTTCCCCACTCTCATGCCTTATTTGGCGCAGCGGCTCGGGAACTTTCAGCGGCACTCCGAGGGTTGGACCGAGGAGTGATTCCAATGACTCCAGCCAGAGGATTTGGCTCTGGAATACCGTTCCAAAATTCCGTGCAATGCTATGTGCGACCTCTTGCAGGCACAACTGCCCGCCCAGCTCTTTCGCCATTGAGGTAACAGGCTTTGAGGTAATACCGCATGGGACGATAAGGCCGAAATAGCTGAGATCGGTATTCACATTGAGAGCGAAGCCATGGGAGGTCACGGCGCGTGAGATATGAACGCCAATCGCAGCAATCTTTCTTTCCGGATGCTCGACGGCCTGGGCAGGTACTGATGCACCGGGCAGCTCCGCTCCTGCTTCAGTCCAAACTCCGGTGAGGCCTGCGACTCTTTTTGTGGAGATATGAAAGCCAGCGCAGGTGCGAATGATGACTTCTTCCAACCGGCGCACGTAGTCAACGGCGCCGAGAGTTTTAATTTTTCTCTCTTGCAGCGCGTTGGCCGATGAGTTTGCCGCAAGCGTGGATTGCAAGTCACCACGCAAATCGAAGATTGGATATCCGACGATCTGACCAGGGCCGTGGAATGTGACATCGCCGCCGCGATCACACTCGTATACTTCCACTCCGCGTTGCGCGAGCAGCTCCGGGCTGGCAAGAATATTGGCGGCTTTCGCGTTCCGTCCCAGGGTAATGACCGGAGTGTGTTCCAGAAGCAGGAGAGCGTCCCCGATTGCGCCATTTTTGCGGAGGTCTACGAGCTTTTGCTGCAGCCGTAAGCCTGTTGCGTAATCAACTTGCCCGAGTTGAACAACGGAGATCACACTTCAATTGTAGCGCGCGCCGACTCAATGGCGCAGCAAAGCGCCCTCAAGAGCGGGTTTCTACCTCTTCGCGCTGCGGGCCAAAGCGCAACAATGACATGGCCGAGAGCCGGCCGGGCTCGCGCGATTCCTGCATTAACTCCCAGTTTTTGGTCTTCAGAATATCGAAGGCGGTGATCATACCGGCGAGCTCGCCGGTTTTGCTATCCAGGACGACGCAGTGGCTGAAGCTGCCATCAAGAAAACGCTTGGCAACGTCGTGCACAACTTCATCGCTATAGGCCACAGGGAAGTCGGCGTGGGCAACAGCTTTGGCCGTGGCATCGGGAGATGCGCCCAGCAAATCTCTGCGGTAAATCACTCCCACCACGTGTTCATTTTCATCCACTACAGGCACCAGTTCATGGCCAGCAACACTGGGAAGAAACTCGGAAACTTTTTTCTCCACGCTCACGGTATCGGTATCGGGATTCATGATGTCGAGCACGCGCAATATCTTCATGGCATCAATTTCATACGCCTCGGGGACGAGCTGGCCGCGGCGCACCAGGCGTTCCGTATTGATGGTGGTGCGCATAAAGTAATGGACCGCGAGGTCGGAGACCACCGCAACTAAAAAGACCGGAAGGATTGCGTTGTATGCGCCGGTAACTTCCAGCATAAAAAGGATCGCGCTAGGCGTGGCGCGATAGAGGCTGCCGAACAGAGCCGCAGTCGCCACCATCCCATAAATACCGATGGTGGAGGCATTGGGCAGCATAAAATGCACGATGGATCCATAAGCAGCGCCCAAACTTCCGCCGATCATCAGCGCAGGCGCGAAAGTTCCGCCCGAAGCACCGGAACCGAGCGCCGTGGCAAATGCAACCAGCTTGGCAATGCCAATACCCGCCAGCACATGAAGAGGATGAGGTTTGGCCAGCAGGTCGGCGATTACGGAATACCCCGTGCCTAATACCTCAGGATAGAAAATGGCGATGATGCCGACGACTAATCCGCCGATGGCGGGCACCAGCGGAAACCAGATCTTGAGGTGCTCGAAAAAATCTTCGCATACATACAAAGCGCGGGTCATCAACCACGCCAGGGCAGCGCACATCACTCCCAGCAGAACAAAAAACGGCAGTTCGAGAGGGTGAAAATGATAAGCAGTATTCAGCGGAAAAACCGGCTCGGCCCCGCGAAAGCCCATCGCCACCATGGTCCCGGTGGCCGAAGCAAGCGCGATGGGAATAAACGAACGCGCGCGGAATTCCAGAACCAGCAGTTCGACTGCCAGCATAACGCCGGCGAACGGCGTCTTAAACACTCCCGCCAGGCCGGCAGCCGCGCCGCAAGCCAGCAAAGTTCTGCGTTCTGCAGGGGATGATGGGAAGAACTGGCTGAGAATCGAACCCAGCGCAGCGCCCGTTTGAATGATAGGACCTTCCGCGCCGAACGGGCCTCCGCTGCCGACTGTGATGGCCGCGCTCAACGGCTTGAAGAAGCTGACGCGAGGCTTGACGATGCTGCGGTTGTTGAGCGCCACCGACATGGCTTCGGGAATGCCGTCGCCCTTAATTTCAGGCGAGCAATAATGAATGAGCAGGCCGACCAGCAGACCGCCCGCCGCCGGCAGCAACGGCGTCCATAAGTGATGAGGCGCGAGGTTCGGAGGGAGATTGGCGGAAGTCGCCTTGCCATAAAAGCAGACGTTGGAAATAAAGTTGATGGCGCGCAACAGCCCTTCGGCCACCAGTCCGCCCGCGACCCCTACGACGATGCCCATCAGGGATAAGACCAGCATGCGCGAGGTCTGCCGCTTGCGGTTCGATCTTGCATTGTTGGCATACTCCAACGACTTGGCATGAGCGGGGCCGCCCATGCTTATACGACCTGAACTTTCTCCGTCAACTTCTCCCATGGAATCGTTTGTTCTCCTGTAGCTTGCTTCGCGTTTTAATCTTGTTATTTAGAATTGCCCGTACGGCGTGAATTTGAGCTTGAACCTTTGCGCCGCGACATGGCGATTTTCAGAGCCCGCACCAGTTTTGGCCCCTGCTGCCGCAATTCCTCTTTGTGATGAATGGATAATTGGCGGAGCACGCGTTCCCCCTTCGGCATCATGAGAAGAAGCACTTCACGGCGGTCGTTTCCGCCGCGCTTGCGCCGCACGTAACCTCCCGCCGAGAGCCGGTTCACCAGCTCAACGGCGCTATGGTGCTGAATTTGCAATCGCTCGGCCAGTTCCCCGATGCGCGGGCGCACATTTTTAGGCAGCCCTTTTAACGCAAGAAGCAACTGGTGCTGGCGTGGCTCCAGGCCAGCCGAACGGGCAGCTTGCTCGCTAAAGTGAAGAAAACGGCGGACCTGATAACGCAACTCCGCCAGGGACTCATAGTCAGCCAGGGTGAGATTTTGCATGTCCCTGATTATATCGTATGGCCACCCAATTCCCTGTTTATCACCGGATTACGGCGCTCATCATCGCTTCACGATATATATGGTAACACTTTGGGTAGGTAGACTGCTACGCGGGTCGCCAGCCTCGCTACGCATATCAAGGACGTACAAGACAGAGCTGATAAGGGCCTGCGGCTCGTGAAATACCAGCCGCAGGCTCTCAAAGGACATAAATGGTCAATATCGTGGCCAGAGGTAAGGGAACATCTTGCCCGCGTCTTCCGGACTGAGCTTTACGCCCAATTCTTGCGCGGCATGGGCTAGTACGGGATCGCGGCCAGCGGCAAGATCAGCTGCCGTGGGCACCATGAATTCATCGGGGGTGACGCCGACGTGTTCGAGGCTCTTGCCGTCAGCCATAATAAGGTTTGCATCTGTGATAGACACACCGTAAGGAATTACGACATCACTACCGATTTGATCGTCATATCCCACTGCTTCCATAACACTACCCGATGTTCGATCGCCAATTACAATACCTCGTTTTTCTAATTGAATTACCCGGGCAAAACTTTCGGAAGCTGACGCAGATTGGCTATCCACCAACACGATGAGTTTTCCAGTGAAGGCTCCACGTGATTTGGCAATTTCAGGCTTCATATCCTTTCTGCCTACCCGATCAGCAATTTTGATTTCTTTATCAAATAGACTCCCGATAAGATATTCGAGCGTATCGACGCTGCCACCCTCATTTTCGCGCAGATCAATGATCAGCGCTTTGTGCTTGAGAGCTTTACCTTTCATTTTGTCAACTTCATCACTGGTGAACTCAAATTCCGGTATTTTCAGTACCATGAGATCGTCGCTAACTTCCTTAATGCGAGCTTTATATAAGTCTTCATTGTTGTCGTATAGATGAAAAAGATTCATGAGCTGATTTTGCTCAGTCAAATCCGTGATCATCGGCTTCTTGTCCATTTTGGGCTTCACATCTAGATTGCGCACTGCACCATCCAGACTTCGCACAACGAGATGAAAGTCGGTCTGAGGCCGCAAAATCCGGAACAAGTAATCCAGCTTCCATAAATCATCACGTGTCGGTTGAATTCCGTTAATTGCGAGAATTTCATCGCCGGGCTTCAACTTGGTGGCAGCATCCGTGCTGGGCCGGACGCGGAGCACGTAACAATGGTCTCCGATCATTTCGTCCTGCCAGCCATAATCGAGACGATAGGCATGGTCCGGCGGGATAAAGAAGAGATGGGAATCGTTAAAGCCGTCCAGCATATTGGCGATGATGGACATGGAGTAATTGAGCGAAGGACTCTTATCAATACGCGCCTTGGCATCTTCAACAGCGGCATCAAAATTCACGCCATGAAATTTCGGGTCATAATAATGTTTGCGGACATCATTAGAGATCGTCTTTAACATATCTTGCGCATATTGACGGTCGAGCTTGGCCGTCTGTTGCGCCTGCAAGGAACTGCTGAAAAACATTCCTGCGAAAATCGCGCACACTACAGCAACGACAAGATTCCGGTTCTTCATCAACGCCACCCCTCTATACATGTCAGGAGACAGGATATACAACAGGGCCCCAAAAGCTTGAAATGACCCGCATTTTACATCCTGTGGGTGCCGTCGTAGCTGAAATTGTGCAGAAATCTCTAGCGAAGGTAACCGGGAGAGCAAATATTTG
>JAICKN010000090.1 GCA_025927855.1 Terriglobales bacterium | reverse complement strand
GGGGAACCGCACTTGGACATCAATTCCGAATTCGTAACGAAAATGACCCTAAGTTCTCCGTTGGAAGACTTACAAAAATTCACCCTTCAGGCGCTGTTTGGTAGTCTGAGGAAGCTGGAATATCTGGCCAGTCTGCGGGGGGGAGCGGAGCATTACACGCACTGGGGCTTTTCCCGGGTTTACGGCGACATTACTGCCAATAAAACCATGCTGAAGGCGCACCGGGTCGCGCTTTCCAAGACCCTATCGAGCCGGCTGGAAGAACTGCTGCATGATGTTGAAAGGTATGGCGAGGATGAAGAAGTGCCCTCCGCCGTCTACTTAGAACAGCTCAGCACCCGCTCGTCCGAGCTTTTGCCGCCTGACCCGGGGGCCGGTTCGGAGCGGCACCTTAATTCAGTGTTGCACGCTCTTTCGGCGCTGGAGAAGAATCGAAAACCGGCTGCCACTCTCCCAGACGTAAAGCCACCCCTACAACTTGGCCGATAACATCGGCGTCCTGCGGGTAGCGCAAAACCCGTGTTGCCACTGGTGAAAGCGGATGGGCCTGAAGAATGATCTCGTCCCGGGTCAATGTGCACCAGCAACAGGTATGGCCGTCGCGGGTTTCCACGAAATAGATAGGCCTTTCATATTCGGAGCGCCAGCCTCCTTCGCGGACCCGATTCTTGGTTTCATCCACCTGTAGAAACGATCCTGGCGGCAATAGCGGGTACATGGTGAGATCTTCGCTGCCGACATAGCCATACGTGTATTGGCATGTCGTGAATTGGGCGAGGTATGCCAGCGGCACCATCCCCCATTGTTCTATCATCCGGCCGAAGTTCACCGTGCGCCGGGGATCAAAGCTGGGGTCGAGCCGGACCGGGACTTGCACGGAAGAAACGCTCGCCAAAGCATCGGAAAGATGGGACTTAGGCGGAAGAATCAAAGAAAGATCGGTGGCCACATCGTTCAAATCCACCCCAAACCAGCCCAAAAGTTCGCGGAAATCGCGGCGGTAAATAATGGACAAAGAATATAACCGGAAGATATTCGGGACGACGCCCTTTGTTTCAAAATCGCAAAGCCGGCTGGGAGGGACGGCGTATTCGTCGTTTCCATGTTTTTCTGCAATGAGAACACTGGCATTTTCCACGTCCCTCATTGTTAACCCCAATTGCTCGCGCAGTGCCCGAAGGTTCTGCCCACCCGAGAACATTGACCCCTCCACCGAGACCCTGCCCCAGGCACGCGATAGCCGGGGCAAATAAGAAAATTAGACCGAGAGTGTACCTCTTCGACGCCAAAAATGCGAGCAGACTTTGCTGAATAAACCAGTCCCAGTTCTGTTCTGGAATCGTAACAAAGCTCAGATATTGCCGGTTCCTGCGTTTTGAAATGGCTAAAGTGGCTGTAGCCACCCCAGTTCCTACTCGCACTTCCATAATCCAGAGGCGTACCGATGAAGTCAAGTGCTTCCAGGGCAGACCAGTCTCACGGCAGGCGCGCAAAGAGAGATTTGGACAGTGAAAGCAAACCATCCCGAGATGAAAAAATGGAGTCAGAATGCCTGACGGAAAACGAGGATATAGCGCGGTTGCTGAAGAGGCTGCTCGCCAAGGATTAAATTAGAACTACTGCTTTGCCGACACTGGCCGCGAGGCAAAAATTCCGCCTGCCCAATAGCCAGCGGCCAACGCCAGCGATGCAGCAATTCCCGAAGCCAATAACGGGGATTGCCGAATCTGCAGGCGGATATCCATGTTTTCACGCGCCCGGCTCTTGAGTTCTTCGATAGAGTTGACCAGCCGTTTCCTCTGGGCGTCGGCCACCATTTCCAGTTCATAACTTGGGATCGTCATGCGCGTTTCCTCAATTCAGGTTGTAACCAGACCTTGTCATTCTTCAGGACTTCGAAAGTTCTTCTGGGAACCAGACTCCGCCCTTTAAGGGCTTTGGCAGCCGAATACCCCAAAAGGGAGCCGGCTACGATAAACACAAAACCTACAATTAGGAATGAATAGAACCAGGCATAGGGATTGCCCAAAAAAGCCACCGACACCAACCCTACGAGACAAAGCCCGAAAAATAAACCAGCCAGGGCAAAGAAGAGTGCCGCAATTACCGCCACAGGTAATGCTCCCTTAAAATGAGAAATGTTCTCCCTGATCTCGGTCCCCAACATTTCTATGCGAGTGTCAAAAAAATCTTTCAACTCATTTTTGATTTCGTAAAGAATACTGACGATGTTCCGCTGGTTGTTCACGGCCTCATTCATGATTTCACCTCAAACGGTTCGATCTTGCGGTCCTAAGCAATATGCCGGCTATGAATGCAACTCCGGCGATTCCTGCCATCGCCCGCATAGGATGATCTTCCAATAAACTGCTAGTGTGCCCCCTCAGAAATGAAGCGAACTCGCGCGCACGTTTCTTAAGTGCGTCAAATCCAGTCACAATCTGCGATTCCAAAACAAGAACTGGTCCTTTGCTCCGGGCTCTCGGACTCTCCGTTGTTGTGATTTGTGGGTTCCCGGCGACAGGAGTCTGGAGCGGTATTGCTGTTTTGATTTTCTCTTCCTGCGGGCCCTCAGTTCCGAGATTTTCAATCCTGCTGCTGGTTGCCATATTTGTACTCTCCGGCCATTTGGATGCAGGTTTTGCCTGCTCCTTCACTGGTCATTCCTTCACGTTCCGTTCCATCACTGCCAATTTTTCGCCAGCGATTCTTCCTTCTCCGAAGACCTGCCCAAAAGGCGCGAAGGCCTTCTCCGCGCCTAAATGAGCATTCAAGCCGCCTTTTGAAGTACTCATGCAGCCGTTCGTATGTCGCGTACATTGGAGGCTGCCTGCCGCGGAGCGGTTCCAGACGACGCACCCCACATAGCTGCAAGCCAGCCCAGAAATAAAGCGACAAATCCCATCCATCCCAGCAGGGTCAACGTGCCGATGACGTAGGAACTGTGGACGCCTGTGGAGACGCCGGCGCCACCGCTGAGTGCGGAGCCGCCAAGTGTGAAGAGAATCAGCGTGCCAACAACGGACAACCCAAACATCATCATGCCATGGATCAACCCGTCATGACGGTTAGTGACCCCTGCGTAGCGGCCCGTTTCCCGGCCAGCAACGTACATCGCGATTATTGTCAGAATAATGACCCAAATGCCCAACCCATAGCTTTGACCTGTTACCGGTGCTGCTGCATTGGGATTGGCATTGCTGGCAAAAATTGCCAGTCCTAATGCTCCAAATACCGACCAGATCGCCATGAATGTAAAAGTTCCACCCCAAATGGCCCCCCAGTCAGTCCGGAGCCGTGTAGTAGGATAACTTTCGCTTCGATATGCAACGTCCGCCATTTCTCTACCTCCTTCAGGCAATGATCTTTCATGCGGTTCTAGTCAGTTAGATGGCATTGCTCACAACCCCGATGTCCTCCTTCGAGAGCTGGACGGCAGCTCGCGGGCCGGTTAATGTTGTAAATTTTGCATGGCGCGGCTGGCCAGAGTTGCCATCCAATAGCATCGTATGCCGATACAACCCGGCGTGTTTGGGAAGTTCTGATTGTGAGACAGCCGAAGCCGCTCAGTTATACGCAAAAAGCCGGCATCGCGTTGCTGGTCACCTGGGTGGCCGGACTGGTGGATACCCTCGGCTTTTTGATGCTTTCTGAAATCCTGACCGGGAATATGACGGGGAATAGCGTGCGGGTGGCGATCGCTTCCACGGCTACGGATTGGAACACCGCCGCCCACCGCCTTTGGCCTCTGCTTATGTTTGTCGCTGGGCTGGTGATCAGCGCGTGTATTCACGAAATAGGGGTGCGGCGCGCTATCGCGCAGACGTCTGCCATCGTCTTCCTGCTAGAAGCGGGGTTGTTTTCCGGATTCATTGCTCTGTTCCCGGCGCCTCAGTTCGTGAGCTTCCGGCTTTTCTCGCCTTATTTCTATCCAGCAGTGGCTTTGCTTTCCTTGGGCATGGGCCTGCAGAACGCGACTGTAACTCGGGTGGGGGCGCTATCAGTGCGCACTACGCACGTTACCGGCACGATGACGGAGTTTGCCGAAGGCATTTCCCAATTTATTTTTTGGGCTTGGGACCGGCAGCAGCGGGGACGCGAAATTTTCCCCCTGGCTAAGAAGATCAAATCATTCCGGGAGACTGTGTTGATGGCAGGACTATGGGCGGCGTTTTTTATGGGAGGGGTTTGCGCCGCGCTCGCAGGCAAACACTGGGGCGCACTCGCGCTGGTGCCGGCGATTGCGGTGTTGCTGCTGCTCACCGGCGTTGATATGGTCCGGCCGATTGCAGCATCGCAGGAACATCCGCCGCAGGAGAACCACTGAACTATTTCTTTTGGAAGCCGTCAGCCGCCTATTCCGTGGCGTGCACAAGCGGCACATCCACCAGGTGTTCGCTCAAAAACCAAATCTGCATTTCGTGGGTGCGCAGAACATCGCTGACCACCATATCGTTCGTGCCAGCATCACCTAGCTTGTCGGCGCGCTCCGCCAATTCGCGGCACTGGCGCACGATGATTTCATGCGCTTCCGACAGGCGTGAAATCTGCACGGGGGCTTCTTCCCGCCCTTTTGGTGGCCGGTCAATCTGAGTCAGTTCGGCGACGTCATGCGCCATGGCAATACTGAGGCCGCCCAGCATCTGAATTCTTTCCGCGATGGTATCCACCAGCTCTGCTTGTTCGCCGTAATGTTTGTCAAACAGCAAATGAAGCTGGTAAAAAGTGGGCCCGGAAACCTGCCAGTGCGACTTTTTGTATAGATCGCGGATGGTGATGGTATCGGCCAGCAATTGGTTGAGGCGTTCGGTCATCTCCAGCCGGACAGGTTCTTCGAGGTCCAGAGGCAGTGCATGGCGGACCGTGCCGTATTCCTGGATTTCAGACGCCCGCTGATGAAGACGAGGTTGAGGGCTGACGCGGTGGTGATTGTTGGAATTTTTCCTGGGCATTCTGGTTCTCCTTAGAGCATGTCTCTAAAAAGTATAGTCTTCCGCGAACTGCAAGATGAATTTTTCCACCTTGAATGCAAACTATCTGTCACTTCTCTGGTCTAATTTCATAGACTGGGAGTTGAAGATGATGGCAACGGAACGCCCGGTTTCCCGGTATCGAGGGCTTTTATGAAAAAAATATGGATTCTCTGCCTGCTGGTGATCGGTCCTGTTTTTTGTTCTGCGCAACGACTGCCGGAAATTGCCGTGCCAGAACACTACGAACTGAAGCTCACGCCGGATTTCAGCAATAATATCTTCGGCGGAAAAGAAAAGATCGAAATCCGCATTCTGAAGCCGACCACAAAAATTGTGCTTAACTCCGCGGAGATTAAATTCCAGAGCGTAAGCATCCGCAGCGGCGGCGCAAGCCAGGCTACGACCGTAACTCCCGATGAAAAAAATGAGATGGTCACGCTGGAGATAAAAAAGGAACTTGCCGCCGGTCCAGCAACAATAGAAATTCAATACACGGGAATTCTTAACGATCAGCTGCGCGGCTTTTATCTCGGCCACGATGAAAAAGGAGAAAAATACGCCGTTACGCAATTTGAGGCCACCGATGCCCGGCGCGCTTTTCCCTCATTCGACGAACCGGATTACAAAGCCACCTTCAATCTGACGGTCACCGCGCCGAAAGATATGGTTGTGCTCTCCAATAGCAAAACCGTTTCCGATGCGCCTGGTCCGGGTGAAGACGAACACACGGTTCATTTCGCCACCACTCCTAAAATGTCTTCCTATCTTCTTGCCGTGGCAGTGGGGCATTTTGAATCCATCGCAGGCTCGGCGGACGGTATCCCCATCCGGGTATGGACAACCCCAGGAAAGAAGGAGCTCGGCCATTTCGCGCTCGATGTTGCCGAGCACGCCATGCAGTACTACAACAAGTATTTCGGAATTAAATATCCGTATGGAAAACTTGACCTGATTGGGCTGCCGGACTTTTCCGCAGGGGCGATGGAGAATACCGCCTGTATCACCTTCCGTGACGTGCTTCTGCTGCTGAATCAACAAAGCGCATCGCTTGATGACAAAAAAGAAGTCGCCAGCGTTATCACACACGAAATGGCGCACCAGTGGTTTGGCGATCTCGTCACCATGAAATGGTGGGACGATGTTTGGCTCAACGAAGGTTTTGCTACATGGATGTCGAGCAAGCCTATTGAAGCGTGGAAACCTGAATGGCAAATCTCACTCGATGATGTCCAATCCACGGCCCGCGCTATGGACGTGGATTCCCTGGCAAATACCCGGCCCATCCATCAGTCGGCGGAAACTCCGGGGCAAATTCTTGAGCTCTTCGACGGCATCGCCTACCAGAAAACAGCCGCCGTGCTGAACATGCTGGAATCGTATTTAGGGCCAGAAACCTTCCGCACTGGGGTGAATTTGTATTTGAAGCAGCATGCTTATGGCAATGCCGTTGCCGGCGATTTCTGGAGCGCGCAGGCGGCCGCTTCACACAAACCTGTGGATAAGATCATGCCGACTTTCGTCGAGCAGCCGGGATTACCGCTGGTGAGCGCGGCCTGGCAGTGCTCTGGGAAAACCGGGACAATTTCCCTGAGCCAGCAGCGCTACTTTTTCGACGCCGCAAAACTTGGATCCACCAGCCAGTTGTGGATGGTTCCAGTGTGTCTGAAAGACAATACCAACAAAACCCAACAATGTGAGCTGCTGACTCAAAACACGCAGACCTTCACGCTGCCAGCGTGTTCGCCGTGGGTTTACGCCAACGCAAATGCCAAGGGCTATTACCGCTCCGGATACACGCCCGAGGAGAGCAAGGTCCTCGCCCGGAACGCAGAAAGTTCGCTCACTCCTTCCGAGCGCATGTTGCTGCTTTCCGATACATGGGCCGCCGTGCGCGTGGGGCATGAAACCATTGGCGACTACCTGACGTTAGCGGAAGGATTGCAATCGGACCGGAACTGGGCGGTGATGGCACAGCTTGCCCGGCAATTGACCTACATTGGCGACTATGTTGTGACCGGGAGCGACCGCCAGGCATATCAACGGTGGGTCGCGCGGCTGCTTACTCCTGTGGCTGATGCCATTGGCTGGACGCCCCAGCCCAATGAAACCGGCCACCAAAAAGAGCTTCGCGCAGTGTTGCTGGTTGCCCTCGGCTACACCGCACACGATCCCAAAGCCATCGCCACCGCACAGCGCCTTGCGGAAGAAGCATTGCAGAATGCCGATAGCGTAGACCGCGAGCTTGCCATGGCCGCGCTCCAGGTAGCCGCCGCGAACGACGATGGAAAACTTTACGACCAAGTGATGGCGCATCTGCAAAATGCCAAAACGCCCGGCCTGTACGATCTTTACCTTCGCACGCTGGCCCGGTTCACCAAGCCCGAGCTCGTGGAAAAGACATTGCAGTATGCGCTCTCTCCGGCGGTGCGCTCGCAGGATGCGCCGTCGGTGATTGCCCGTGTTCTGCAAAATCCAGCAGCGGAAAAACAAGCGTGGAGCTTTATTCAGTCACACTGGACGGAAATCAGCAATGAAGGCGGCCCATTCTCGAGTGGCATGATTGTGTCAGCAGCCGGCAAGGCATGCGATTCGAACATGCACGATGAGCTGCAAAACTTTTTCTCCACGCATAAAGCGCCTGCGGCCGAGCGTACGCTCAAGCAATCGCTCGAACTCATCAACTATTGCGTTGACCTGAAGGCCCGTCAGGGCAGGCAGTTGACTTCCTGGTTGCAGCAACACCAGACAGCTGCAGGGGAATGAAATCATGTATCGCGATCAGCTTGAGCTTAGCCCGTAATTCCCAGCTTGCCTCGCATCTCCAGGGCCTGCTCGTAGACGGCGCGAAGTTTCGCCTCCGCGGGCTGAGGGAGCTCTGGGGCCTTCAACGCCATCTCGCAGGAGAGCAGCATGGCGGTGACGTTGTCTTTCAGATGGTTCCGCAATGATTCTTCCGCGGCATGATGGGCCGCGACCGATTCTTTCTTTTTGCGCTGCAAGGCTGAGCGCAGCTCACGTACTGCCCTCGGCGTGCTGCTGATGCCGAAATTGATGTACACCGGAATGGCCGCTCCGATGTGTTGCAGCATGACTTCGCTTTCGTCAGGTTCTGAATCGAGGAGCGCCTGATCAAAAACGACTGCGGAATATTCCTGTGCGCGCAGCAGCACCGCTGCCTGCCGGAAGTTTCCCGCCACGTGCGCGGGTTCGTTGGTGGCCTCCTGCATGGCAGGAATGCACTCTTGGGCTTTAGACGAAGGGGTGATGAGTAGAATCATGCCGGATGTAAATGCAATTCTCCGGCCAGACTATACTCATAGAAAACACAGGCCTTACCGGGCATTCTTCAGCGCGCTCTTCCCATCATGGGAATTAGCTTCGAAAACCTGCTATTCCTGGGAAGCGTACTCCTTCAACTTGCGGTACAGCGTTGTCTTTCCAATTCCTAAAAGCCGCGCCGCCAGCAACTTGTCTCCATTCAGCTGCGTGATCGTGCTCAGGATGGTTTGCTTCTCCAATTCGGCCATAGGCACGATCTTGCTGGAGCTCTCTCCGTTGCTAGGCGCAGGCCCGACGCCATGAATGGAGCTGGGCAAATCGGCAATTTGAATTACGGGGCCGGTGCTCAAGGCGCATGCCCGTTCGAGGCAATTTTCCAGTTCGCGCACGTTGCCGGGCCAATCATAGGCCAGCATGATCTTCAGGGCCTCATCGCTCAGCTCGCGCTCCTGGTTCGAGTTGCGCCCCATCCGCTCTAGGAAATAAGCCGCCAGCAAGGGAATGTCCTGGCGCCGTTCACGGAGCGGCGGAATCCGCAGCGTGAGCACATTGAGACGGAAATAGAGATCGCGGCGGAATGTGCCCTGGGCCACGGCCTGTTCGAGGTCGCGATTGGTGGCGGCCAAAATTCTTACATTGATCGGAATCCGCTTAGTGCTGCCGACGGGCCGGATTTCTTTTTCCTGAATGGCGCGCAGGAGCTTGGCCTGAAGGTCCACCGGCATCTCGCCAATTTCATCGAGAAAAACCGTGCCCCCTTCGGCGATGGCAAGCAGTCCGTCCTTTGACTGCATGGCACCGGTAAATGCGCCTTTCACATAGCCAAACAATTCACTTTCAATCAGAGTTGGTACCAGAGAGCCGCAATCCACAGGAATAAATGGCTTGTCGCGGAACGGCCCGGAAAAATGGATGGAGCGGGCGACCATTTCTTTGCCGGTACCGCTCTCGCCCAAAACCAATACGGGATGGCTGCTGTGCGCGGCCTTGGCGATAATGCGGTAGAGCCGCTCCATTTCAGGCGCGCGGCCCACAATGCTGCCGAATCCCTGCTTCGATTTAATCTTCTCGCGCAGAATGCGGTTTTCTGTTTTCAACTTCAGGTGGTTGGCCACGCGGTCGAGCAATAGGCGCAGCTCATCCATGCTGAACGGCTTGGTCACATAATCGTAAGCGCCGTTCTTCATGGCCTGCACGGCCGAGTGGACTGTGCCGTAGCCGGTGACCACAATCACCACCGCATCCGGACGCCGCGCTTTGATCTGGTGCAGCGCCTCAATGCCTCCCGCTCCGGGCAGCTTCAGGTCTAGCAGCACCACATCAATGCCTTGCGGGTCGAGCAGGCGGTAGGCGTGCTCGGCGGAGTCGGCGACAAAGGTGTTGAATCCCAGCGTTTGCGCGACTTCTTTGCAAACATCGCGGATGGCGCGCTCGTCATCCACAATGATCAGATTCAGGAAATTTGCTCCTTCAATTTGCGGAGGAGCAGGATGCGCATAGACCGCTGCTTCCATGGTGCTCATGAAAAGTGACCTCGTTTCGTGCAGTTATGAATTGGATTTTTATGAATTTGCGTTTTTAGGACTGCTGACATCTGGATCACAACCCGCGTGCCGCCTCCGGCCACGCTTTCTACCTGAATGCTTCCGCCGTTTTGCTTGACCATGCCTCCAATTCCGGAGAGGCCCAGACCGTTACCTTTTCCTTCAGCCTTTGTAGTGTAGAAAGGCTCGAATATGTGTTCCTGCGCGTCCGGGCTCATTCCGGTTCCGGTATCGGAAA
Organism: Terriglobales bacterium; assembly: GCA_025927855.1. Taxonomy (GTDB): domain Bacteria; phylum Acidobacteriota; class Terriglobia; order Terriglobales; family Acidobacteriaceae; genus JAICKN01. The sequence continues at coordinate 2,002 of JAICKN010000090.1, read as the reverse complement.
CGGACAAAGCGACGCTGCGTGTGGAATTTTTTGACGAACTACTTGTCTCAAGCAGCAGATGCCCTCCTTCCGGCATGGCATCACGCGCATTGAGCACCAGGTTCAGAAGGATTTGCTGCATCTGCACGGAAGTAAGCTTCACCGGTTCCAGTCCTTCCGCCAGCTTTGTTCCCAACTGGATATGGGCCCCCGCCAGCCGGCCCAGCATCTCCTGCATCTCCAAAATGACCGGGTTCCAACAGCATTCATCTTTTTCCGCCGCGTCCGGCCTTGCCATGGCCAGCAGTTGCCGCGTGAGGCGCGCTCCATTTTCTGCCGCCCGGCGGATTTGCAAAGCGTGCGCATGTTCCCGCGTGGAGCACGGCAGCTCGCTGGCCAGCAATTCGGAATAAAGAAGCATGCCGGTAATCAGGTTGTTGAAGTCGTGGACCACGCTACTGACGGCCCGCCCCAGGGAAACCAGAGAGTCCGATTTCGCCTCTACCCGCGCTTCCGTGATACGCCGCGCCGTGACTACGGAAACGTTTCGTTCAGGGATGCTAGAGATGGTCACAAATATCTGGGTCTTATCGCGCCGCGTGCTGGTGAAGGTAAGCCTTTCCGCGGATTCTCCCAATTCCCCGGCTGCCGGATTGCGTTTGCGCCCTTCCAGGAATATTCCGGGAATGATTTCGGTAAGCAATCTTCCCTGAACACCATCCCAATCCGAAGAGGCAAACAATTTGGCAAATGCAGGATTGGAATAGACCACGCGCCCTTCTTTTGCCACCGCCAAAGCTTCCGGAGAAGCTTCCAGCACGGCGGCCAGCAATCCGGATTGGCCTAACGCATCTGCGACCGGAAACTGGATGAGGGCGCTCATAATCAGAAGTTCTCCATCTGCGAAAGTTTTTCGCGGCAATCCCAATGCTTGGTGAACATGCCCGCATTGGGAAGCAGGTTGCGTTCCAATGTGGAATCGGCCAAAAATGGCGTATTCAATAACCGGAAATCAAAAAAATGGGACAAAGCTTCGATCTTTTTCCTTAATTGGGATTCGTTCTGGGAAAGTAGCTCTTTTCTCTCCCTAATCGGGAAGTGTAGGGAAATGAGGCTGGCTTGCTAAGGTCAGCCGTCACATGAAACTTCCGTTCTACCCTGTTGAAAATATCTGTGAGCAATTCTGGATTTTGGACAAGATCGAACGAAATAAACAATGAACGAAGCCCGATGAACATGCCTTGAATTGACGAAGCACCTCAACCAACAAGTCGGATCAAAGGATTTCTGGCTCGATACTCCGGCAGGATTGCCGATGCCTGACGACCGCGCAAAAGCCTGTGTTACGTATAACTTCACTATATTTCCACGCTTCTCCACAGCCTGTGCCGGGGCTGCACAGCTTCTGCACAGATGGTTTGCGGATTGGCCCTTGCGCCGAATGCATGTTCAGGTGCAAAGTCAAATTATGGCAATGGAGCTGGTCAAGGGTGCGGCTGCGGTTTGTCCTCTGTGCGATGGAACCGGATGGAAACCTATGGGCGAAAGTTCGCATGAGGCGAACACAGTCCGCCGCGTGGTTCGCTGCGACTGCCGGGCCCGCTCACGCAACGTGTCATTGCTGGCATCGGCCCACATTCCCAAGAGGTACGAGCACTGCGAACTCTCGAATTTTGAGTTCGATGGGCCCCATCGCGGATTGGCGGCGGCGCGCATGGCCGCCTGCAAATTCGTAGAAGAATACCCCCTTGATAACACTGGATTGCTCTTGATTGGCAGCATTGGAGTGGGGAAGACCCACCTGGCAGTGGGAATTGTTAAGGAACTGATTGCCAACAAAGGGATTGCCTGCCTCTTTTGTGATTACCGTGAGCTGCTGAAGCAGATACAGAATTCGTACAACGATTCGGTCAAGACCACGGAACTGGAAGTTTTGAGTCCCGTTTTCGATGCGGAAGTGCTTGTGCTCGATGAACTCGGTGCAGTGAAGCCCACGGAATGGGTATGGGACACGGTAAGTCTT
>JAICKN010000023.1 GCA_025927855.1 Terriglobales bacterium | reverse complement strand
GGTCGTTCTTCTAGCCTAGTCGTTCTCAGCCGAGCGATTTTCAGCGGCGTGAGGATGATATGCCGGCGATTTTTACTTTGCGGTTATCCGCTACATAACGCGAAATACCGTCATATAGCGCGCGCGCGATCCTCTCACGGTAAGCTTCCTGCCGGAGCTTGGCTTCATCGGGAGGGCTGCTGACAAAAGAGACCTCCGCCAGAATGGCTGGCATGGTCGTGCCGGTGAGGACGGCATAACCGGCCTCTTTGGTGCCGCGGTTCTCAAGTCCGGGAGTTGCCTGCGACAACATTCCAAAAAGCGTGCGTTGTACGCTTTGGGCGAGCTGGCGGGATTCCTGCACCTTTGTACGAATATCCACGTTCGTCCAGTCCGGAGTTGTTCCGGCCGTGGCCGTGGCCGAACTTTCCGGAGTCCTCGCGTGAACGGAGGAATACGTATCGGTGTAGTAGGTTTCCACCCCGCGCGCTGACGAAGAACTGCTGTAGTTCGCGTGAATGGAAACAAACAGATCGGCCTTGGCCAGGTTCGCGATCTCCGCGCGGCGCTCCAGTGAGACATAAGTGTTATCGCTGCGGGTGAGAATCACGTCGGCATTGAGGTCTTTCTGCAAGAGGGAACTCAGCCGTTCCGCGATGTCGAGAACCAAATCTTTTTCCAGCAGGCCGTTGCGGCCCACGGTCCCCAAATCCCAGCCGCCGTGTCCGGGATCCACCACAATGCGCAGCGAGGGAACAACTCCGGTTTTGAGCTGCGATTGTTGAGAAGTGGGAGAGGCTAATGGCGATTGCGTGCCGGGCATGTTGCTGGATGTGCCGCCTTGAAGGTTTGCATTGCCTTTGCCAACTTCCACCACCAGGCGGCAAGGGTTTTCCTCCATACTTACCGAGAAGCTGGACGTGGTCGCCGTCGTTTCCAACACGACGCGAGTGATTCCTTTGACAGGCTGCGCAACTCTTACGCGCTGAAGAAATGCATCTCCGATTTTGATGGTCTGTCCCGTGAGCGCGGGAGCGAGCGAAGTGTCATGCAAGTCGAAATAAATGCGGTCGGGGTTTGTGAGCCGGTGCGCCTCATATTGCACTTGCTCCTGCAAATCCACAACCACCGTGCTGGAATTCGGAGAGGACCAATGACGAACACCTGTGACTGCCGGCAACGCCCCATGATTTAAATTCGGGGAAGGGATGGGCGCTGCGATATCTGAATCGTCCACCGGAGGCGCTTGCGAGGTGGTTACCGCGGGACTTGCGGTCGCAACCGGCGGGTTCGGAGTTGTGGCGGAGGCGCTCAGATGCGAGCGACGCTGCATGCTCCACCAAACATATCCGCCAATGAGGGCGGCAACGACCACCAAAAGCAACACCACCAGAAGCCCGGGTTTTGCGTTTGACGATGGGTTCTCAGCAGAAACATAGCTTCGCAGCAGGTCCAGGTCGGCATGATCGGTCGCGGCAGATGATGCTATGTCAGACAGGATCAGTTCATCCGACAATTCGCCGGCAGTGGAATTTGCTTCGGAAGATCGAAGCGCTCCGGGAGGTTGGACTGCCGAAGTCGGACCGGAGTTGGGACCAATTTCAACCGCTGCTGCCTTCGATGTTGAGGAATCCCCAGTCGGTAAATCCAGCGAAGGGCTTTCTGGACCGCACGCCTCAGAGTTAATTTCTTTTAGAGCCGAGTTCTTTTTTAGCTCCGAATCTTCCGCCACCGCATTGCGCGAAATTTCTGCCAGCCGGTCTTCTTCTTCCGGCTTCATCGCCGCGAGAATGAGTTCCGCGAGCAACTTGAGGCCGCGCACGTCGCTATCATCAAACGCGTAGGGTTCGGTGGAGAAAGCTTCGAGCAATCCAATCACGTTGCTCTTTGCCAGTAACGGCACCGCAACCATGGAACGGGCGCCCAGGTGACGGCAATTCTGTATGTCCACACGCTGGTCGCTTTCCGAATCATCGCAGCGGACCACTTCCGCCCTGCGGAAACATACTCCGGAAAATCCGGAATTTGTGTCGAGGCGGACGCCAGGATCGGGAACGATCATGCCTACCGAGGCGCGGCAGATGATGGCATCGCGGTCTGCCAACGCAATCGCAACACCGTCAGCGCCGGTAACAATCTGCGCGCGCTCGGCCACCATGTGTAGAACTTCGTCGAGGACAAACTGTTCGAGCTTCCAGGTGTCTTCGCCAGCGCCAGAGGCGGAATGATCTGATAGCGAAGGAACGTCGGCGCTACCGAGTGCCCGTTTTTGCCGGATTTGCGCGTGCAGGGCGGAAAAGGCCAGCAGCGCCTGTAGCGCCTCATGGCCGGCTACGGCAGACTCATGCGCTTGCACTTTCTCGCCGAGAGTCTTCGCCGTCTCGGCTACATTCAATCCAGCATTCGGACTGTTGGGATTTGCGCTCACGACGGGTTGCTTCTCTCACGACGCCACTTGTGCATGGCTACCAGCAACTCTATACGTTACAGGGGTTTACGTAGTATCGCAACAATTTCCTTCAACACGAAGGTGGGAGCCACATCTGCTCTTTGGTAAGCAGTTCACCCAGGCCCGAAGAGCGCGGATTGATTTGTACTAACATGCTTGCAGATGCCTAACTTTACCGCGTCGAATTCTGCATTCGAAAACACGCGCGCGCCGCGTGGAACACAACTCAGATGCAAGGGCTGGAAGCAGGAAGCGGCTTTGCGCATGTTGATGAATTCCTGCGATGAAAGAGTTCGGGCCCAAGCGCAATTTTCTCTGCATTCTCAGCCCAACCGCGCCTTGCCGGAGTGGGATTGGAGACATTTCGACAAGACCGTTGACCTGCTAAAGAAATTGGATGACGACGAAACTTTGCTGCTGAGGCCACATTGGACTACCAGTGTTTTGAAAACGCGGGAGGCGTCACCGCGTGTCGTTATGTTGAATCCGGGAGAGCCGGAAGGAACAGTGCCGCTGCCGGCTGCAAAATTCGCATTGCAAATGATGGAAGGATCGCCGCCGGGGAGTTCCTGGATGGACGATACGTTCCAGGAGAGCTTGCATTTTACCTTTCAGACATTGTCGGGGGTTGCAGAGAAATACTTCGCAGGAGACCTCTCAGGGAAATTGGTCGTGAACTGTGGGATGGAAGGGGTGGGCAGCTTGATTTCTGTAGCGGCCACGATGAATGGCGCGGCATTCCTCGGAATTGATGCCGACCCGGAAAAGATCAAAAGACAGTTGAAAGCAGGCCGTTGCGATTTTATGGTCAATTCGCTGGATGAGGCCCTGCGCATTCTGAAAAATGCCGTCAGAAAAAAAGAAAATGTATCGGTTGGGCTGGTTGCGGATTGCGGAGCAATGATCCAGAAATTTTCTGAACGCGGCGTTCTGCCAGACCTCCTCAATATGGCGTCGGGGCTGATAGCGGAGAACGCTGCTGTTGTACAGCATGCGGAGGGCTTTCCCGATTTCGCCGCCGAATATATTCTTCCGCTCTTTGCGGCTGGGCAAAGGCCATTTTGTTGGTTCGCCCTGTCGGGAGAGCCTGCCGATATTTTTACGGGAGAGAATACTCTGCTGGAAGTTTTCCGCGGAAATGTGGCCCTGCGGCGCTGGATCGAGGCGGCACGCAGACAGGTCAAGTTCCAGGGATTACCGTCGAGAATTTGTTGGCTCAACCCGGAAGAACAAAAGCAATTTATTTTGACGATTCATCAGCTCATAAAGAGCGGAAAAATAAAGGCCCCAATTGTGGCTCGTATTGATCATCTGGAGCCGCAGTCTAACTTTGGGCTGGCTGAGAAGTCGTCGTCGGATCAAAGCCCTGCGATGAGCGAGCATGACGTGCAAAAGCTGCTGGCGGAAGCAAACGGTAGCGCGTGGATTTCCGTCCAAAACGTGGGCGGGACAAAAGAGGACGGTGCGGGCAACGGAAAGTTTATGCGTATTTCACGCGCGATTCTAATAGATGGAAAAGATACGACAATCGCGGCCATCAAAACGGCAGTTTCCTGATTAGCTCGCCTGGCTTGAAATAATCGGGCGCGACGAAAGTCGCGGTAGTCATCCGGACCAGTCGCGGAGCCAAAATTATCCAGCTCAATTACTCAACCACCCACAAATTTTCTGCGAAGGGCCATTCGGCATCAATCCATTGCGCCCGGCAGCGGAACCCGGAGGTGAATGCCGCCTGCATGAGTTCATTGCGGGAATATTTGTGGCTGCTCTCAGTCCAGATCGTTTCACGTTTGGCGAAATCTACTTGCAGGTTCGCGGCTGGAATACTCACTGTCTGCTCACACAAAGACTCAATATGCATTTCCATGCTGCGGGAAGCCGGGTTGAACTTCGCGGTATGACGAAAGCGGTCGAGAGCAAAATCCGCCCCCAACTCGCGGTTCAGCCGCGTCAGCAGGTTCAAATTAAAGGCGGCAGTTACTCCGAGAGGATCGTCATAAGCAGCAAGTAATTGGGGAAGAGGTTTTTCCAAATCGGCGCCCAGCAAAAGCGCATCCCCGGGCTGCAGTATACGGCGGACCTCGCGCAGAAATTGAATGTCCGCGGGCCGCTCAAAGTTGCCGATCGTGCTGCCGAGGAAAAGAACGAGTATGTGTTCTCCCGGGCCGCGGCGGGAAGCGACTTCCTTCAGACCCTGCCGGTATTCGCGTTCGTAGCCAAGTACGCTTACGCATTCCAAATCACTGAGCTCCCGCTCACACATAGCAAGAGCGGCGGTCGAAATCTCAATGGGATAGTAGGCAACCGGAGAAGAGGAAGATTGCTGTGACGAGAGCGCCTCTAAAATATAGCGTGTTTTCTTGCCGCTCCCGCTGCCCAATTCAGCGACCATTAACGGGGAAGGAAGTTCCCCCGCGACTTCCCGCGCATGGTTCTTCAGCAGGCGTTCGTCGGCCCGGGTTAATCCGTACTCCGGCAACAGGCTGATGACTTCGAACAATGCCGAACCCACGTCATCATAAAGATATTTTGACGGCAATTCTTTCTGCCCACGCCTGGCTAAGCCAGCGCGGACATCAGCGCCGAACTGCGAAATCGGTTTGGGAACCAGCGCATGGGCCTGCATTAGTCTTCTCCAATCTTTCCCTTGCTCAGGAATTTACACAGCGGAACCCGGCATATACGTACTGATAATGCGGCTGAAACCAGTTGCGAAACGAGCGGCGTAACATGCAAGCAGCAGTGCGTGTAGAGCCGCCTTTCAGTACGTAATGTTTGCCGTCAAAGAAATTGGCGGAGTAGCCTGGATAAAAAGAAAAAGCTTTAAAGCCCTGGAAGGGGGCGAATGGAGTGGAAGTCCATTCCCATCCGTTCGCCAGAAGTCCCGCAAGTCCAAAGGCGCTACGCGCTGTAGGAAATGCATTTACCGGGGCCGGGGCCCTGCGCGAAAAATCAAAGTAACCGAATTTCTTCGCGGGTAGCTGCTCTCCCCAAGGATAAGAATTCTCCCCACCATCCGCTCGCCCATAAGCGGCGCGGTTCCACTGGGCTTCGCCCGGCAATGATTTGCCTGCCCAGCGCGCGAAAGCGCTGGCTTCGGCATGGCTCACATAAACCGGCCAATACAGTGGTAGAGGAAATTCACGGAACATGCCGCGGTAGTGCCATTTGTTCCCTACTTGCTTCCAGAACACAGGATTCCGTATGCCGTGGTTCAGAATCCAGTTCCACCCGGACTCATCCCAATAGTTCTGGTTCTGGTAACCGCCCGCATTTACAAAGTCGAGATACTCTCCATTGCTCACCTTGTATTCATCAATTTCAAATGCAGGGACACTCACGCGATGCGCTTCGAATTCGTTGTCCCATCCAAAATCGGAAGCTTCAGGCATGTGCTGCGGAAGTCCCAGCGTCACCTGCCCTTCAGGGATCCTGATGCTTCCAGGCCTGTAGTGCAGGCTATCGTCGACGTGTTCATCACTCGACGGGGCTGGAGTCAATCTGCGAGGTTCCAATTTACGGTCATAAGGGAGCTGGTGGAGAAGGTATGCAAGTGTTTCCAAATGCATGAGCCGGTGCTCGATAGCAACGTTGAGAAGAGTGCTTGCCGAATAGTCGGGCCCGTACGGGAGATCCAACGCGGAGGGGTCGAATTTTCCCAGGTGTTCGTCGAGAGAACAGCGGACCTCTCTCACATATTTCTGGACGTCCGCAACGGAAGGCCAATCGCCGGGCAAATCAGCAGGCAGGCCGTCCTCAAGAGGATCAATGCCGAAGGCAAAAAGCTGATCGTATTCGGGATGAAAAGCCGCCGCATCAAGGACGCGGCCTCGCAGCAGGTTCCAATCAAATGCTTCGAGGTGCCCAAGATAAAAAATCAGGCGGTGCCGCTCAGAGATGGGCCGATCGTAGAATGCCTCCGGATGCAATAAGCGAAACAGATCGTCTGTCAAACCGCGCGCATCGGCCATTCGGCCTAATAAATTCTCCTTGGTTTGAACATGTTCCTGGGCCTCTGGCCTGACGGTGCTGATCTGCATAGAGTTTGGATGCAGCCCCTTCGGCCAACGGACCGATAAAATTCAGAATGATTGCGAGACCAAAAATGATTGCGGGACCAAAAGATGTTGAGAAACAGTTATCTGGGATTATTCAGAATGTCAATCTCGCTGAAAATTGGAGTTCGCGGGGGTTGAACACCGTGCGTGGAGCGCCGAACAGGGGATTCGGCGGAGGTGGGGTGGAAGAAGCCCAGGCTGCATCGGCAGCGGGAGCATTCAGTGGGAGGGCAACGACAGGGCAGGAAACTTCGCCACGTTGAATAGCCAAGGTGGCCGCGTCATTGTAGTGGGTGGGCGCTGCGCCGCAAATTTCCGGCGCGCCGTAGACTCCGGTGATCTCATTTACATTCTGGCGGTTGAGCACGTTGAACGCATCCAAGGAGACAAAAAGCCTGGTCCGCTCCCCGAGATTAATAAAGCGGGAGAGGCGAAGATCGAGGCTATACAAGCGGTCTCCCGTGTAGGAGTTTCTGCCAATCAGGCCGGGGCGGTCGGTGTATGCATTGGTATCGTTGTTGGCGTCAAATCCTACATATTCGGCAAAAGGCCGTCCGGATTGCATATTCAGGATGCCGCTTAGCGAAAAATTGCGCAGCAGAGTATGCCGCGGAGCAGAGGCCGTGAAACTGGCGATCAGGCGATGACGCACGTCCTGATTGGAACTGGCGCGTTCGGCAGCCTGGTCAAATTGATTCTGCGGCAGATTGATGAAGGTCGTGAAATTTCCCAGGTCAATGGTATGAGAATAGGTATAACTTGCGTTCAAGTTGATGTAGTTGCCCAGCCGCTCGTTTGCTGAGATGGTTCCTCCATGGTAGTTCGCGTTATCAATATTGTCGTTGTAGTCTATGAAGCCAGCATTGTTGAATTCCAGCCCGTTAAAAAATTGCTTGCCAAATATTTCTGCTGGCGTGCCGCTACAGCCGGTTAATGTGCCGTCAGGATTCAGCAGTCCTTGCGCGGCTGTTTGCGTGGCCGTTGTTACGGAAGGATTATTGGGCTTGCTTGTCCCCACCGGACACGAGACGTTGAGGCTATTGCCCTGGACCAACTTATGCGCGCCTACGAATAGATAGCCGAGTTGGACAGTCAGGCCTTTGCCGATTTCCTGCTCAACCTGCAAGCTGGCCTGCTCGGCATAGGGTAGACGGCTTTTCGCGCGGTCAATCCCTCCTGCCCCGGCGGTACAGGCGAATTGGGGTGTTCCAGTAATAACACCAGCCGGATCGCACAACCCCGAAATCCATTGGTCCGGGTAAATCCCGTTGTTCAAAATATATGCCGCTACCGCGGCGGAGGCCCCAAAGCAGGGCGCAGCCGCGACCGGGGCCGGAGATTGCCCGGCTGGGCAGGGGACCGGCGGTGGCATGACCTGCGGCGCAACAACCTGGTTCAGCTGCCAGCCAGCTTGCGCAGACTGGTTTTGAACCATGGGAAGAGCAATGCCGGGGAGAAAACCGGGGGGCGTTTTTTGATTGCCTGTTACATTAAAGAATGTGAGGTTATTCCGGTCAAAGAAGATGCCGAATCCGGCGCGAATGACCGTCTTGCTATTCGGAGAATATGCGACGCCCAAGCGTGGTTGAAACGCGTTGTAATCTGAATTGATTTGATGGCTCAGTCCGGTTTCAAAGTCATAGCGCAACCCGTAATTTAGGGTCAGCTTGGAGTTGAGATGCCACTGATCCTGCGCGTAGAAGCCGTAGTAACCGTGATTCAGGGTGAAGGTGTAGTTTGAGACAAGTTGCGGATTGTAGGCATTCTGCCAGGTATTGAGGTCCAATGGCGCCGCGTTATCGAGCGGCGCCTGCCCATTCACAAAGCCCGCTCTCGGCAAAATATCTCCGTACAAAACCGCGGCCACGCCGTCTTCGTTGATAAAAGGAGCGCCGGGAATGGTGCCGTCAGGCAGAGGGCAGGGAGCGCTCGCGACGGAAGGCAACGGCGGACCACCCGGTTTGTTCACGAAGTTGGCAAACTCGATAAGGCAATTCAAATTGGGGAGTATGATGCGTTCCGGCTCAAATCCCGGATAAAGCGTGTAATCCCATACGTAGTTCCAATCCATGCCAAATTTCGCCAGGTGATTTCCTTTGATCCAAGAAAGTGAGTCGGAAAGCTGGGTCCGCGTCTCGTAAATTGCATCGAAGGTTCCGAAGTTGTGCCCGAAGGAAAGATCGTTCGGAACGTCCAAATCGGGTTGCCCGGTCGCGCCGGGAAAGTAGTAATGACGGCGCGCATACTGCGCCAGCGCGCTATTGACCATGTTGGGCGAGACCACGGAATTTAACGTTCCGACCAGAGACTGGTCGCGCAGAAAAAGATTGCGGCCCCCGCTCGGCGTGGCGATTCCGCCGCCATCTTCCGTATTGCCCACCAGCATGTTGAGGTCGCGCGCATCCTCAACGTTATAGCGGAGGGCCATCTGATGGTTCTGGCCCAGACGGTGATCTAGACGCGCGAATCCATAATCGTTGCTGATTGTGGTGAGGACGCTTTGCGGCTCGGCCGGGATACCGAGGTAATTTTTTGCCCGATTGATGGCCGCAAAATTTTGCAAAAGGTCCGGAGCGAATGTGGGCGTCTGCGCCCGGCGTTCCGCTTCGTAATTGGCAAAGAAGAAAGTTTTGTCCCGGACTATGGGCCCCCCAACAGCAACTCCAAACTGGTTCTGGCGCAGGTCATGCCGCAGCGGAGCGGGTTGCAGCAATGAGCGGCTGTCCAATGCGCTGTTTTGCAGATAATCGTACGCGGAGAAGTGCAGATCGTTGCTGCCGGACTTCGTAACGATATTTACGATTCCGCCCAAAGCCCGGCCATATTCCGCGCCAAAGCTGTTATTTACCACGCGAAATTCTGAAACGGATTCCTGCGGCGGTGTGGAACGCTGCAACCCTGCATTGGTATTCACGAAGTCTGCGCCATCCACCATGATTTCATTGCTGAAAGAGCGCATGCCGCCAAAAGAAATTTGTGTGGCTTCAAACTCGGTGAAGGTTGTGCCCACCGCGGTGCGGCTGGTCGCCACTCCCGGCGTGAGCAGCGCGAAGTCTGTAAAACGGCGGCTGCTGGTAGGCAGGTTTGTAATCTGCTTTGTGTCAATCACCTGGCTGATTTCCGTTTTAGTAGGCTCCACCGCCGGTGGATCGGTCGTAACCGTGACCTGCTCATCCACCGTCGCTATCTGCAACTTCGCGTTCAGCGTGGCCGTCGCGCCGACGGTCAACGTCATCTCCTTCTGAACAAATTTGGCAAAGCCGTCGGAAGTGATACTCACTTCGTAAGTTCCCGGAGGCAGGTTTGGCATGAAGTAAAATCCGGCCTGGTTCGTGGTGGTGTTGTACGTCTGGTTCGTGCCCACATCGCGGGCGCTGACGCTGGCATCTTGCACCGCAGCGTCATTCGGATCGAGCACGGTGCCATTCAACTGCGCATAGCTGATGGTTGCTTGAGCGAAGACGGACGGAGAGAGCACAGCGAGAACAAGCATTGTGGTGGCGAATTTCCAGAGCGCGCGTAATCTCATGTTCTCCAAGCTCGAATGTGATTGGGACTGCCGGTCAAATGCCTAGCACTAATGAATGCCTTGTTGCCGCCCCTGAAGTTGCAACATTTTGTTCCAATACAAAGTGAGCGGGCATTAGAAAATGCTTAAGATTCGAAAATTGCCAGTTCCAGGTCTCGAAAGAAGCTGGCATCCAATCTGGCACCTATTCTTTTTAAATCTTGAAGTATTCACAACATCACTTATGGGAGTAGCGTTTCGGGGATGGTTTGCGGAAAACTAAAAGGTCATGCGAAAAGGAGTTAGATTTAAGTTACATAGCGCTTATACGACTGCCCTGAAGGTGAATAGCTAGCAGGTTACGATCCCCGGTGTAGGATAGCTCGCCCGCAAGCTTTAGATACACGTCCATCATCTCTTCGCGGTGCTTATTTCAAAAGAACATAAGTCCCTCGACGGCAAATGGAAGCAATGCTGCTCAATCCGCAATCCCGCTGGCCACCTTGCTAGTTGTGCAGAACGACGCCGGGTAATGTAGATGCAGGCTTGAGAGAAGCTGGCGCGCTTTGTGCCCGAAGCCGCGCATGCGGCATTCCATAGCGTGCGTGGTGCTTCATGCCCCAGGCCGACATAAGTTTGAAAATCGGTTTTAAGCTTTTCCCGTGGTTAGTCAGCGAATATTCGACCTTCAGAGGCAATTGCGCATAGACTTTGCGGCGGATGATGTAATCCTGCTCGAGTTCCCTTAAATGCTGCGCCAGCATCTTCTTCGTCATGCCTGGAATAAGCCGCTGCAATTCTCCGAAGCGGCGGGTCTTCCCTTCAAGATAAAACAAGATAAGCGGCTTCCATTTGCCGCCGATAATGTCAGCCGTCAACTTTACAGGGCAATAAAATTCATACATAACTTAGCTCCAATAATCATTGGTTACGGAAAGGTGCCTACTGGCAATATGGAAACTTTAGCTTAAAATCACCGGCAATCGAGCTTTTTTCTTGGTCGAAATTTCGATGAGTTTCCTATCGGAAATCGAACGGTTTAATGCCTTTGAGAGCTTGCGCACGGAAGGGCAGGGTGGAGGGCGAGCCAGTCATTTTTAGGGTTTTTCTGCCGATATCCCGAATAGACGATATGGCGAGTTGCCGCCACATCGCGTAAGCAATCTCAAGATGAACAGCGGGAGCGATGACCAAGCGTCCGGCAGTAATTTACGGGGCAAGCGGCTTTTCGGGAAGGCTCATTGCCGAGTATCTGCGGGAATATGGAGTTCCTTTCACGGCTCTGGGACGGGACCGGCGCAAGTTACAGGAAGTAATGTGCCATGTTCCTGGAATTGAAACCGCTGATTATGAAATTGCAGAAACCTGCGGCTCTGTCGAAGAACTGGCTAAGGTCTTTAGCGGGGCGAAAGTCGTCTGTAACACAGTCGGACCGTTTATGTACCACGGCGCGCGGGTGTTGGAGGCTTGCCTCAAGGCAGGTTGCCATTACATTGACATCACTGGAGAGCAGTCCTGGATACGCGAGATAGCAGAGCATTGGGGGCCGAAATTCGCGGAGCGTGGGCTGCTGGTTGCGCCTGCCACGGCATTTATGTCGGCCAGCAGCGATGCCGCCTGCCGCATGGTTCTGGAATCGGGCACGATTGACACGCTGGAAACTGTAACCATGTTCAAGGGTGTGCCGACCTTCGGCTCCACGCAAACGATTTTCGCGGTGATCCAGACGGAAGCTTTTCATCTGGAGCAGAAGCGTTACAAACCATGGCCGAAGACTACGCGCTATCAGGTTACTGTTCCTGGATATCTGCAAACGCAGTTGGCGTTGGCGTGGGGAGGATTCCCGCACCCGGTGTGGTTCAAAGACCATCCGCAAGTGGCGAATGTGCGCTCCATTGGAGGGTTGCTTGACCGGCAAATCATGGAGAATGTCGCCGCCACGGAAGAAATGTTTGAGAAAGAAATTCGTCCATTGCCGCAGGCCGAACGCGAGCGGAAGCTTGCGGAAATGGCGAACGCGGTGCAGGGCACAACGCCTCCGCGCGAGAATACGCATGAACACCGCACGATTGACGTGGTGGTTGGGCGCGGAAGTTTGGATCACGCCCAATGCGTGGTTTTTGGCACGTGTTGTTACCGCCAGACCGGGTTGATACAGGCGTTCGCGGCGCATCACTTGGTCCATGCGGCCCCGCGCAAGGTGGGGTTTGCATCGGCTGCGGAGGCTTTTGGACATAGAGAAGTGCTTGCAGCATTGGAGAACCATGGTCTGGCCAAAGCAAAAATGTATGCGTGAATTCCGGCGGAATCGCTGCTTCGGCGCATGAACGCATAAGTTGCAGTGGCAGCTATAGATGGGCACCGATAGATCGAAGAAGATGCCGGAAGACGTTTTTATTGTCGGAATTTACAGCACCCCTGCCGGTGAGTTCCCAGAATTGTCCCCGAAAAGTCTGGTGCGCGCCGCCTATGCCGGCGCTTTGGCCGATGCCCGCGTGGACGGCGCGAATATTGGGCAGGTGTGGTTCAGCAACATGATGCTGGATTTCTGGGGCCAGCATAACGTAAGAGGCCAGGTTTGCCTCATGCCGCTGATGGAAGAGGGCCTGCTGCCTGCGGGAACCCCCATCACCAACGTGGAAGGCGCGTGCGCCAGCGCCAGTTTCGCCTTTCATGGCGCATGGAAAGATATTCTCTCGGGGCAATGCGATCTTTCATTGGCCATCGGGATGGAGAAGATGCACACCCCTTCGCGCCATGCGGAACTGCTGGCGAGAACGGCAAAGTGTAGAGATGCGCTCAATCCAGAGGAGTGTGAGCAGCTCTACAAGCGCACCGCCGCTGATCTGGGTGGGCGTTTCGATCTTAGATCCGGTTATGTTGCGCCCGCGGACATTTTCGCGCTTTGGGCAAGGTCCCACATGGCGCGCTATGGAACGACGACGCGCCAGATGGCGCTGGCTGCCGCCAAAAGCTTTGCCAATTCAGTGGACAATCCCCGCGCTCAGTATCGTTTCCCAATGGATGCCGACTCCGTATTGTCCGACCAGACCGTAAGTTCTCCCTTGACCCGTTCGATGTGTGCCCCGGTGGGAGATGCCGCCGCAGCTGCTCTTCTTTGTTCGGGTTCTTATCTCAAAGGCATGCCGGCGAGCGTGCGCCGCCGGGCGATTCGAGTGCGAGGACATGCGATTGCCTCCGGCGGGATGAAAGCAGACTGGGAGGGCGACCGTGCTCCTGTGCTGGCTGCGCGCCATGCTTACCGTATTGCCGAAGCTACTCCGAACGAAATTGATGTGGTTGAAGTCCACGATGCGACTTCGTTTGAAGAAATTCATATTCTGGAAGATATGGGATTTTGCCGCCGGGGAGAAGGCGGCCCATTTACTGCTTCGGGCGCCACGCAGCGACGAGGCCAGCTTCCCGTGAATCCCTCCGGAGGACTGGTCTCGCGCGGCCATCCCATAGGAGCCACCGGCCTGATGATGCTGAATGAGCTTTGCATCCAACTCCGCGGCGAGGCCGCCTCCATGCAGGTGCCCAAAGCGCGGACCGGACTCGCGGTCAATGGAGGCGGCTTATTGGGAAATGACTTTGCCGCGTGTTCTGTGACGATTTTAGACCGCGTGAACTGACTGCGGCAGGAAATCCTATCCGCATGTCCTTCGTTCAAAGAAATTGTCGCAGATCGTTTTCTGCTAAAACAAATTCTGCTTAGGATGGTATTCTGCTTCTTCTCCAAAGAACTTATTCATGTCTAACTTTATTAAGTTAACCACGGTAGCGGAGCTGCCCTCACCCGGAGAGGCCAAGGAGTTTATCTGTGCGGGTCGGGAAATTTGTGTGGCCAATGTTAATGGAACAATATCCGCAATGGATAATGTCTGCCTGCATGAAGGCGGCCCGTTGGGGCAGGGTGTTATCGAGAACGGAAAGCTTGTTTGCCCCTGGCATGGCTGGGAATGGGACCCGGCAACCGGCGAAGCCTCGCATGATCCCCGGACGAAAGTCGCCGTTTACCCGCTCAAGCAGGAACACGGCGAGGTTTTCATAGAAATTTAAGCTGGAAATCTAGCCTGGAAATCTATCCGATCTGCGATCCTCTCGGGCAGAGGGTCAGAAAGTTTTAATTCGCAGGAGAGAATCCACTTGCCAGCCGCCATACGAGATAAGGCAATACCGTAAGCGAAACAATGATCAGGGAATGCACCAGAGCGGAAGAATCAAGAACCAGGTTCATGCTGATATGTCCAACAACATCCGGAGTCACAGGATGCGTGGTATGAACTTGAGCCATGCCACCGAAACAGGCAAGTAAAATACAACCTACTGCCGGCCACACTGCCTTCAATCTTTGGCGTGCCGCGATCAGTGCAATTGCCCAGCCAATAAGAACTGGAGCCGCAAAATATAGAAACTTACCAGTCCCGAAATAAAGCACAGATAGTCCGTTCAGCTGGACAAAAGGGGTACTTGCTCCCGGCAGGAAAATTTCCCAACCAGACCACAAGATCAAGCATGCGAAGAAATAAGCTGCCGCTAAAAACAAAAGCGGTGCGAGGCCAAATGCGGCCCACGGCGCTTTGGCCGAAAAAGATTGAAATTGCCGCCGCTCAATCATGGCTTTGGCGAGGTCATCGTTTGTGCCCAATCGCGTAAAAGCTGCAGATTCCGCATCTGTCGGGCTCCGGCCCGCCCGCTCTTCCTCCGCTTCTAAATCAGCCAAATGCTGGGACAGTTCATGCACATACCGCCGCACGTGGCGGGGCGCGATTCCGGCCCGCAGCAACCGCTCTCGAAGCTCACGAAATTGCGTGGGCATGTTGTCCTCCGGCGAGCATGTTCTGAATGGCGTTGGCAAGCTCAAGCCAAGTTCTGGATAATTCCGCCAAACGCCGGGAGCCCGCGGCAGTCAGGGAATAATAAATACGGCTGCGGCCGCCGACGGTTTTGTGCCGGGACTTCAGAGCGCCGTCCTGCTCCAACCCGTGCAGCACGGGGTACACAACTCCTTCGCCGACTGCAATGACTTCGTGAGTGTGCTCCCGTATGGCCTGGACAATCTCATAGCCATACATTTCTCCCCGCTGCAGCAGTTTGAGAATGAGGAGCTCCGGGACCCCATTCATGAAATTCGGGTTGGTTTCGCGTGCGGATGCCATCGAAGTCAATATACCTTGAACTTCGATGTATGACAAGAGATTTTTTATTCCTGCCCGAAGTTGCACGCGAATTCAATTAAAGAACGCACAGCAACGCCGGAAGGGCCTTTGGCGATCCACGGCTTCTGGTCTTCCATCCATGCAGTTCCGGCGATATCGAGGTGTATCCAGGGAGTATCTTCCGCGAATTCCCGCAGGAACGCAGCCGCCGAACTTGCGCCTCCCCAGCGGCCACCGGTGTTTTGCAGGTCTGCAATGCTGGAGCGCATCAAATCGAGATAGTCGTCAGTCACCGGCAAGCGCCACATATTTTCTCCGGCCTTGGTGGAAGTCTGAGCGAAGCGGCCATAGAAGGAGTCGTCATTGGAGAAGACGCCAACATTGGCGTAACCCAGGGCGACGACAACCGCGCCCGTCAGCGTTGCCGCATCAATTAAATGGGTGCAACCGAGTTGGCGGGCATAGCAAAGGCCATCAGCCAGGACCAACCGGCCCTCCGCATCGGTGTTGATGATTTCAATGGTCTTGCCTGACATTGCAGTTTGAATGTCTCCCGGCTTCTGCGCCTTGCCCGAAGGCATATTTTCCGTCGCGCACACAATTCCTATAACTTTCACCTTTGGTTTAAGCAGGGCGATGGCGCGCATGACGCCGATCATGGTGGCGCCGCCCGCCATGTCGTATTTCATTTTTTCCATGCCATCAGCGGGCTTTATGGAGATTCCGCCGGTATCGAAAGTTATTCCTTTGCCGACGAGGCCAAGGACGGGTTTTTCCGGCGCGCCCGCTGGCTCATAGCGCATGACGATCAGAGCCGGAGGTTCATCGGAACCCTGGGCCACGCCCCAAAATGCGCCCATTTTTAATTCTTTGATTTTGTCTGCGCCGTAGACTTCACATTTCAATCCCACTTCCTGCGACATTTTCTTCGCATGATCGGCCAGCACAGTCGGCGTCATACGGTTGGAAGGCTCATTGACCAGCGAGCGCGTAAAGTTCAGCGAGTCACCGATGATTTGCGCTTCATCAATCGCCTTCTGTAACGCCGATTGATCGCTGCTGCCGACGATGGTCAAAGTTTCAATGGACTGGCTCTTGTTTTTGTCCTTGCGCTCGCTTTTATAAGTATCGGAATCGAAGCCGCCGATAAACGCCCCTTCCACTACTGCTTTGGCGGCGTCAGCGCCGCTCAATCCGCCCTCGGGGAGCACTACGGCGATGTTCCGCACGCCCTTTGCCTTCAGCGAGCGCACCGCTGCGCCGGCAATCTTGCGCAAATCTGCGGCGGAGAACTTTTTGGCCTTTCCGCCCCCAAGTAATAAAAGGCGCTTTGCTTTTAGTCCGGCGGGACGATGGAGAAGCGTGCTCTCCAGGTTCTTTCCCGTGGTTTCGCCGCTTGAAATGACTTCGGCGGCAGCTTCCTGAATATTTTTATCGCTGGTGGCGACGAAGGCTTCAGTCTTGTCTTTTTCGCCGCGGTCCTTTTCGGCGCGGTCTTTTTCGGCACGGTCCAGAACTACGGCTACAAGGGCTTCGGTTTCAACTTGGTCGGGAGCAGTGAGTGCAAGATTGATTTTCATAGTTTAGAAAACAGTATCTTAGGCGAAAGGGCAATTGCGCAACCCGGTTTGAACCCAAAGTGCGCAGTTTGTTTTTTGGCAAGGGGCAGCGTATAGTGAATATCGAGAACTGTTGTGGAGTACCAGGATTTGGCGGAACACATCAGTGGGCGCAAGCCCACTTTTTCGTTGGGCCAAAAAATCGCCTTTCCAGCTTGAGTAAGTGGTTGATTGCAAATGGGATTTGATTTGGATCGAGTCCGCGAAATCGCCGAGCGGGTGGCGGCTTCCAGTGGACTCGAAGTGGTCGAAATTGAACTAAAGGGCGGCGGAAAAAGCCGCATGTTGCGGATCTTTATTGATAAGCCCGCAGGCGTAACGCATGAAGATTGCGCCAGCTTCAGCCGGGAAGTGGGAACGATCCTCGATGTGGAGGACGCCGCGCCCGGAGGGGCGTATGTCTTGGAAATATCGTCGCCCGGACTGGATCGAAAGTTGGTGCGGCCTGCGGATTTTGAACGGTTTATTGGCAGCAAGGTGAAGATTTCAACCCTGCAACCGGTAAACGGCAACCGTCATTTCGAGGGCAGGCTGGAAAGTTTCACCCAGGGCCGTTTAACGCTGGATTTGCAGCGGCCGTCGAAAAAGGCGGTATTCGATGCCGATGCATCCAAAAAGCTGGAAGTGGAATTTGGCAACATTGAAAAAGCGAACCTGGTTCCTGAAATATAAGTCTCAGAAGTTTTCGGGCAGAAGTCCCAGGGATCCTCGAATTTGAGGTCCCATTTAGCCGAATCAAATTTGCGTTTTATAACGGAATAATCTATGGCAAGCGAGCTTTACAACACGATTGATGCTTTGAGCCGGGAAAAAGGCATTGATCCGCAGATTGTGATTAATGCGGTGGAAGATGCAATTGTGGTGGCCACGCGCAAATACTACAAGACGCAGGAGAACCTGCGCGCCGAACTCGATAAAGAGACGGGGAAGATTCGCGCTTATGCAGTGAAGACGGTCGTTGAGCTTCCCGAGCAGGTGGAAGACCCGCTGCTTCAGGTCACGGTAGACGATGCGAAGAAAGTAGACCCGAATATTGAGGTAGGCGGCGAATTGCAATTCCCCAAACCTACCGAAGGAATTTTGGGGCGAATCGCGGCGCAGCTGGCGAAGCAGGTGATTTTCCAGAAGGTGCGGGAAGCGGAACGCGATACGGTCTATAACGAATACATTGGGCGCGTCGGCGAGATTGTGAATGCCTCCATCAAGCGCATAGAAGGCCCTGACGTAATTGTGGATATTGGCAAGGCGGAAGCCCGCATGCCGCGCAAGGAGCAATCGCGCCTTGAATCATTCGCCATGGGTGAGCGGGTGCGCGTAGTGATTGCCCGCGTAGACCGGGCTTCCAAAGGGCCGGCCGTCGTGGTTTCCCGCGCGGCACCCGAGCTGGTGCAGCATCTTTTCCAGACCGAGGTGCCGGAAATTTACGACAACACGGTCGTAATCCGCGCGATTGCGCGCGAGGCCGGCGAACGCACGAAGATTGCCGTGATGTCGAAAGACAAGGATGTGGATGCGGTGGGCGCGTGCGTGGGCATGAAAGGGATGCGCGTGCAGTCCATCATCCGCGAATTGCGCGGAGAAAAGATTGACATCATTGAATATCACGAAGATCCGGTGACTTTTGCGGAAAAGGCCCTGCAACCGGCCAAGGTAAGCCGGGTCACGGTCATTGATCCCATGGAGAAGCACCTGGAAGTTGTGGTAGACGACAGCCAGCTTTCACTCGCCATTGGGAAGAAGGGCCAGAACGTGCGCCTGGCCGCGAAGCTGCTCGGATGGAAGATTGACATCAAGAGTGAAGAAGAGAAGCGGCAGGAAGTCGAGCAGCAGATGAGTCAACTGGTCACGCCAACGGCGACTCCTTTAGAGAGCGTGCCAGGCCTGGGCGAAGGCGTCGTCGAAAAACTTACGGCTGCCGGCGTAACCACGGTCGAAGCGCTGGCCGATATGACGCCGGAACAGTTGGAGGCCATCGAGGGCATTGGGCCGAAGACGGTGGAAAAAATCAGTTTGGCGGTGAATAATTATTTCTCCAGCCTGGAAGCAGGGGCGGTGGAAGATGCCGCAGCGGAGGATAATAGTGCGTTGCCAGCCGCTGCGGATGGCGCGGCTCCCGCCGAGGGCGGCCTTCCGGTTGAGGCACAAGAGGCGCAGCCGGAAAATCCCGATTCAGGGGAGCAGCCGGCGGAAGCGGAAGAACAGTCTGCGGCGTCGGAAGAAAATGGGTAAGATGACGCCGCTTTGCCTTCAAGGTATAGAGCGGTTCGAACGTTTGATGGAACGGAAGCTGAGGCCGTGAGGTTGACATGAAAACTTAGCGGAACAGTGCAGAAGGAAATCGAGGGCGGATGAGCAAGATTCGAATCAATGATCTGGCCAGAGAGCTGGAAGTCAAGAGCAAGGCCATTCTTGACGTTCTTACTGAGGTCGGAATTACAGAAAAGAAGACGCATTCGAGTTCGCTGGAAGAACACGAAGCGGAAAAGGTGCGTGCGCATTTTAAGGCGGAGACGCAAACTGCCAAGGGGAGCCGCGCCTCGCGTGAGCCTGAAGGAATTAAGACCAAGATTGATCTTTCTCACATCGCTAAGCCCGGCGACGTGTTGAAAGCCATCATCAATAAACAGCCGCCATCTGCTTCTGCTGTTCCGTCGCGTCCCGCCGCCGCTCCATCGGAAGAAACGAAGTCTGCGGCGCCCACTGTGGCGAAACCTGCAACTGCGCTCCCGCAGAAGCCTGCGGCTCCGTCATCCGCTCCCGCGGCTCCGCCAGCGCCTCCAAAGATTGTGCTGCCAGTGACGATGCCCCGGCCCACGTATGCAGCTCCCAGCAGCGAGCCGGTAACAGCGCCGCCTGCGGCTCCTCCTGCCGTACACAAACCAGTGGAGACGCCCGCAGCGAGTTCGCCCGTTGGGGTACATGCGCAATCTCCGCCGACGCCTAGTCCAGGAGTCCCCATTGCGCAGCGGCCTCAATCTCAACCTGCGGCCCCCCGCATGATTGTTCCGCAAACCGGGCCGCGCCCTGTTTACAAAGTTCCTATGCGGCCGACCGCACAGCCGGGAACATCCGGCGCGCCGCCGCGTCCAGTGCCGGGCCGCCCAATGCCGGGACGTCCAGTGCCGGGCCAGCCGATTTTTCAGCGCCCGCGCCCCGGGCAGCCAATTGGCGGCGGCCGTCCGCCGATGCGGCCGGGAGAACGACGTCCTATGCACCCTACGCGGCAATCCCCTACGGGAACGCGCCCCATTGGAGTGGGGCCGGGATTGCCCCCCCCGGGACCAACACGTCCAGGAAGCCGCCCTGGCGGGCCTTCACGCCGGCCAGGACAGCGATACGTCCCTCGTGGCGTGAAAGAAGGCCCAATGAAGGGTTACGTTCCGCCGCCGCGCATGGTGGTGTCGAACGAACCGCTTCCAATCACGAAAAACATCACGATCACCGAAGGCATCAGCGTAAAAGACCTGGCGGAAAAGCTGGAAATTCGCGCGAAAGACCTCATTGCCCGCCTCCTGTTGCGCGGCGTTTTTGCGACCATCAATCAGACGCTCGACGCAGAACTGGCCAGCGAAATGGCCCGCTTCTTTGGCGCGGAAACGAACGTCATCACCTTCGAAGAGCAAGCCGCGAAAGATGTAACGGAAGCAGCGGCCGCAGAAGAAGGCGGGGCCGAGGCGATTGCGCGGCCTCCGGTTGTAACCATCATGGGCCACGTGGACCACGGTAAAACTACGCTGCTCGATTCCATCCGTTCCACCAACGTCGCTGAAGGCGAAGCCGGTGGGATTACGCAGCATATTGGCGCCTACAAAGTTTCCATTTTGGATAAAGATTCCCCAGCCTACGGGCGGCAGATTGTGTTCCTTGACACGCCGGGTCACGAAGCTTTTACCCGCATGCGTTCGCGAGGAGCCAAGGCCACCGACATTGTGGTTTTGGTGGTGGCCGCGGACGACGGCGTGATGCCGCAGACAGTTGAAGCGATTGACCACGCGCACGCGGCAGAGGTGCCCATCATCGTTGCCGTCAATAAAATTGATAAGCCGGGCGCGCTGCCGGACCGAGTGAAGAAGCAACTCGCCGATCGCGGATTGATGCCCGAAGATTGGGGCGGGACAACCGTTTTTGTGGATGTTTCGGCGAAGCAGAAGACCAATCTTAATCTGCTGATGGAAATGATCTGCCTCACCGCTGATTTGCAGGAATTGAAAGCGACTCCGGACCGTCCCGCGACCGGCGTGGTGCTTGAAGCAAAACTCGACCGGGGACGCGGGCCGGTGGCCACATTACTGGTACAAAACGGAACATTGAACAATGGCGACAATTTTGTTGTCGGCAATGTTTACGGAAAAATCCGCGCCATGTTCGACGACCGGGGCCATCAACTGGAGAAAGCCCCGCCATCCACGCCAGTGGAAATCCTCGGCATAGAAGGCCTGCCCCAGGCTGGGGACCAATTTGTGGTCGTTGCCGACCGCGATAAAGCCCGCGGCATCTCCGATTACCGCGAGCAGAAGGCCCGCGAAGCTACGCTGGCAAAGAGTTCACGCGTTTCGCTCGAAGGGCTGGCCGAGCAGATGAAGACGGCTGGCACAAAGGAACTCAACATTATTCTCAAAGGCGACGTGCAGGGATCGGTCGAAGTGCTGACTGACCTGCTCTCGAAGCTCTCCAATGACAAAGTCCGCCTAAGAGTGCTGCGGTCGGGAGTTGGCGCCATTACCGAAAGCGACGTGCTTCTGGCTTCGGCCTCGAATGCCATCATCATCGGCTTCAATGTCCGTCCGGAGCGCAAAGCGCAGGAGCTCGCCGACCAGGAGAAAGTGGACATCCGCCTGCACTCGATCATTTACGAGCTGCAAGACGAAATCAAGCGCGCCATGACGGGACTGCTCGAGCCGGTATTTAAGGAAACTTACCAGGGCCGCGCAGAGGTTCTGGAAACCTTCCGCATCCCGAAAGTTGGCACCATTGCCGGCTGCCGCGTAAGCGACGGGCTCATTAAACGCGATTCCGAGGTCCGGCTGCTGCGCGACAACATCGTCGTCTTCAAAGGCAAGGTTGGTTCCCTCCGCCGCTTCAAAGACGACGCCGGCGAAGTGCGCAACGGCATGGAATGCGGTATTTCGATTGCGAACTACGGCGACATCAAAGCCGGAGATGTGATCGAGGCCTTTGTGACCGAAAAAATAGCCGCGGAAGCGTTGGTTTAACGCGGCAGATGTTTGCGAGGAAGGCCAATGTTTCCGGTTGCAAACTCTATTCTCGTAATCAGTTTCCTCATCGGCGTGTTGATAGGCGCCATTGCGGGTAGTCTCTCGGGATTGGCTCTTTCCTCTCTGCTCAAACTGAGCTTGCACGGCATTTGGAAAGATTCCCTGTTGGGTTCACTCGGCTACGTAATCGGGTGGGCAATCTTTTTCCTTCTACTGTGGTTGTCCAAGCATTCTCTAAATCCCGTCATTACCTCTTTTGGGTTGGCCGTGTTGCTGCCCGGGATTCGTGAGATATACCGTTTCTCGCGCTCTAAAGGGCTCACGGCCCGAGAACTGAATTAAGACGCGGAACGTAGCGACACTTGTCCGGACTGTAAATGATCGCCTTCCTCACCCTCGAACTTCGCATCGAAGCTGCTCAATCTCTGAAAGATAAGCGTCAAGTTGTCCGAAGTTTGAAAGACCGGTTGCGCGCCCACTTCAATATTTCCATCGCTGAACTGGATCCCACAAATCTCTGGAATAGCGCCACCATCGGCGTGGTCAGTATTTCCCATTCTCGCGACTATCTGGATGGCCTGATGAAAAATGTCGAGCGGCAGGCCACACGCATCACCAATAATCTGGGTGCGGAGATCGCAGATTCATTTTGCGAGTTTTTCTGATTTCTATCTGACCGTCCATTCTGATCTTGTGATTAAAGATTGCATCCGCGCAAGCTATCATTCCATCTTTTAATCTTTTCGTACAATCATGCGAATTATGTTTCGACGAGATGAAGGGCGGAGACAATGAGCGCTCATTCCAACACGGGATTCACAAACGGCAGATATCCCGCGACATGGAAAATTGTCCTTGCCTTCGCAATTATTTATTTCGTTTGGGGCTCGACATATCTGTGCATCCGCATTGGCGTAGCGGAGATGCCGCCATTTCTAATGGCGGCGCTACGGTTCGTGATCGCGGGCGCGGCGCTTTTTGCCTGGATGCTGTTCCAGGACAAGAAATGGCCGAGCCGGCAGGAGTGGGTGGGCGCTTCCATACTTGGCGCACTGATGTTCCTCATTGATTACAGTTGCCTCTTTTGGGCGGAGCAGCGTGTTCCATCAGGAGTGGCCGCGGTCGTGCTCGCCACCAT
>JAICKN010000296.1 GCA_025927855.1 Terriglobales bacterium | reverse complement strand
TCTTCGAGCAGGGCAGCCAGCAAGTGCAACGGCACCAATTCTGGATTGCCATGTTCCGACGCGAGTTCGTTCGCGCGCTGCACTGCCTCCTGCGCTTTTAGTGTGAATTTGTCCCAACGGATGGGCATGAGAACTCCATTTAGAAAATTGTAATCGCGTATTTCGTAATTGGATTCCGGACGGCAATTTTTGTGCTGCAGATTACCCGATTACCAAATTTCCCAATTACAAAATTATAGGAGGCGGTCACCTCTGCCGCCTCCCACACTTTCGCGGGCGAGGGCGCCCGCGCCACATTTGCACTTCGCTTATGCGGCTTTGCTGGGGCCTTTCGCTTCCAATGTCTTGGCCCCGGTTTGCGTGCCGCCAACGTTCACCTTGATCTGCTTCGGCTTGGCTTCCGGCTTCTTGGGCAGGCTGATCTTCAGCACGCCTTTCTCGTAGTCGGCTTTGACTTCGTCCGCATTCACAGTGTTCGGAAGCGTGAACGAGCGGGTAAAGCTGCCGTACTGCCGCTCCACGCGGCGATAGTTCTCTTCCTTCTCTTCCTTTTCGAAATTGCGCTCGCCGTGAACGGTGAGTGTGTTGTTCTCCACTCGGATGTCGAGGTCTTTCTCGTCAATCCCTGGGACTTCAATCTTCAATGTCACATTGTGCTCATCTTCGTATACATCTACGGGCGGTGCGAATGTGCTGGTAGTCAGGTTCTCTTCCCGGCCATCGCCGTACGACTGCTGAAACAGACGATTCATACGGTCCTGCAAGGTTGTGAACTCGCGAAAGGGATCCCAACGGGTAAGTACTGTCATGGCTCAATTCCTCCTAAATTTTTGTGGCTCCTAGTCGTTGGATGCCTTGTTTATTATGTTTTAATCATAAAACTTGAGTGTATTGTTGTCAAGTAAAATTTACTATTTATATTCAACTACTTACATTGAATATGAGGCACTTTAGGTAGTATGTTTCCGGCACTCCTAAAAGAATCGGATGATCTTTCGCCTGTGCGCGGTTTTCCAAAATGCGGAGACTTTTGTGAGCGTCCCGCGCGGCTTGCGCAATCACTTCGAGGAAGGCTTCCGGGGTTACATGGAAAGAACAGGAGCAGGTCACAAGCGTCCCGCCGGGGCGAAGCATCTTGAGCGCGCGCAGGTTTAATTCCTTATAGCCGCGCATGGCCGTCTGCAGGTTTTGTTTGCTCTTGGCAAACGCCGGCGGATCCAGAACGATGCTGTCGAACTGCCGGCCAGAATCGGAGTAGTCGCGCAGCAGGTCGAAGGCATTACCCTCAATCCATTCAATCTCGTGGCCGTTGTCCTGGCGGTTGAGCGCGGCATTCTGCTCGGCGATTTCGAGCGCCGGTCGGGAGCTGTCCACTCCGGTCACCTGCGAGCAATGCGGAGCCATATGGAGCGCAAAGCCTCCCTGATAACAGAAGACGTCCAGCGCCTCGCCCCGCATGTACTTGGCAGCCGCCGCATAGTTTTCGCGCTGATCGAGGAAGGCCCCCGTCTTTTGGCCTTCGAGTGCCTCGTAATGAAAGCGCACGCCGTTCATGGTGAAAATGGTTGAGGTCTTCCTCTCGGACGCCGGTTCGCCGGTCGGGTCGCCGATCTGTTCGCCGGAAATTTTTTCACTGGAAATCAGGCCAGAAGTCCGTGCGGGGAGCTGCTCCAGCTCACGAATGCGGGGATCAACGCGCTCGATGATGGCTGCGGGCTGAAGTTGCTGGGCCAGCTCTGAAATGACGGTTTGCCGGATGGGATCGGCGTCCATCGCTTGCGTGAGGATTTGCATAGAGAGCAGATTGTTGTAGCGGTCAACGATGAGCCCGGGCAGGAAGTCAGCTTCGCTGAAGATGACGCGGTAGGCGTCGGTATCGCTGACGACCTGCTTACGATAAGCAACCGCAGCCTGAATTCGCTCGCGCAGCAAAGCTTGAAGATCATCCACTTTTTCACGCGAAAGCATCCGCACCGCAATCTGCGATGAGCTGCTGTAAAGAGCAGAGCCTAAAAACTTGCCGCGCTCGTCCTGAACAGAAACCAAACTCCCCGGTTTTATTTCCTCCGCTGAGACTACATCTGAGCGATAGACCCAGACATGGCCACCTCGGAGGCGTAACAATCCCGCGCGGGAGATGGTGACGGTAGAAGAGTCAGAAAGGCCAGAAGATCTTTTAGGCATGACTGCATATTAAAGGAAAGGACGGGGCCGTACTGAGGTCGGGACGCAGGACATCTTTGCCTGAAGAGTGCTTGTGATTTTCTCAGCGCCAGTCATCCACCACATACGCATCTGCCCGATTGAAACCAGCAGCATCTGGACGTTGCATGGCAATGCCTTGGGTGACAACCCGGTATCCATGGGCGCGCATTCGTTGGAAGGCCTCTTTGCGGGCCAGGTTTACGCCGGCTTCGAGCGTTGCTTTGCGGGAGGCGGCGAAATCGTCGCAAACATTGAGCAACTCGTCGAACCTTCTGGCTGCGCCAGGGCCGCTGCGTGCGGCCCCGAACTTGACGTAGCAAAGCTTTTCGCCGGCTTCCGTTGCGGGTCCATGGATACAAATAGCGAATGCATCAAGGACCTTGCGCGTGTAGGTGAGCACCACATCGCCGCCGCGCAGCGAGAGGATCTCCTCTGTAAGGTCAAGCCCTTTATCAATCCTGTTCGTCAACTTTGCGCAATCGTGAATGGCTTGCTGCTGTTCCTTTTTAGAAAGCACTGAAAGCAATTTCGTCCCCTGCCCCGGCTTGTTCTCGGCCGGAACGGTTTCTGGAATCTCCCGTTTCATGAGGGCCGTAAGATATTGGGGCCAGTAACCAAATTTTTGGTACAGGCCTACGTGCTTGGGGCTGTTCGAAAAGGTAAACAAACCTGTGCGCCGAAGCTTCCATTGATCGAAGATGGTCATGGTCGCTTCGAGTAGCGCCTGTGCTATTCCGCGCTCCCAATATTCGGGTAGCACAGTTAGAGGTCCAAAAAATCCGAACGAACCCCAGCGCGTGACTGCATTGGATCCAATAAGCCGGCCGGCATCCCGCGCTGCCAGTACCTTGACGTGGGATGCATGCCAGCGCGGGACCAGAAAATGGCGGTCCCCCATGCATTCAACTGGATTCGGCATTCCTAAATACGTTCCGAAGGCGATCCGGAAAATTCGATCTGCCTCTTCGAGTTCTTTCTGTTGCAAAGGGCCAACTTCGATGGATATATT
>JAICKN010000273.1 GCA_025927855.1 Terriglobales bacterium | reverse complement strand
CCATCGAGCAGACGCCCGTTCTTTGCCTTACGAACCCCACCCCACTGCTTAAAGAAAAAAGGCACATGCTGCTCGCGGCATTGGTCGCGAATGGATAGCACCCATTCCTTTTTCATGGGACGAGCGCCGGGGCCGCTCTCGCCGCCGACAATGACCCAATGAATACCGGAAAGATCAATCTCGCCTAAATCCTCCAATAATGGTTCGATGGAAAGAAAACGAACGGCAGCGGGCGCGGCCCGAAGATGCTCGATGCGGGGCAGGCCGTGCTTGCGATCTTCGACGCTTACGCCCCACCAAATGTTTAACTTGTCGGTCGCAAAGAGTAACCGGGTTTGCAATTGGTCTCGCATCCGTTCGGAGCGCTTCGTCAACACCTGGAACGTATGCCAGCGGGCGGAAACCATGACGCGCGAGACAGCTTCCGTATAATCCTCAGGCACGCCAATCTGAAATAGGTCGCTCATGGAATTCACAAAGACGCGCTTAGGTGAGCGCCATGTGAGAGGTTCATTCAGTTTTTCCGGGACAAGGCGCAAGTCGAATCCCTGCTCATACGGATGTCCTTTTACACCACGAAATCTCTCCGCAAAGGTCTGCGCGTAGCAGTGCTTGCATCCAGGGCTAATCTTCGTGCAGCCACGCACGGGGTTCCAAGTGGCGTCGGTCCATTCGATCTGGGAGTTGAGAGACATATTATTGCGGGCTACCTCGACGTATATGTCTTTTAAAAATATCAGTCACAATATTCTCCGCAACTCCTACCTGAGATGCAAAAAATAGGTAGTAAACAGTTGCACCGTTGCTGTTGCGCATTGGCAAAGGTTCGGCAACGCGTTTAAACCCAGCAACCTTCTTCAATCTGTTGCGGAATGCTTCCGCGACAACTTCGTTCGATTCTTTTTCAGGCAGGCCGAATAAATTTCCCGTGGTCGAATATGCTTCTTTCCGCCATGACTCGTCACCCCAAAAATTAGTCATTCCAATATCCAAACCCTTCGGAACCTTGTCGGGATTCCGCCACAATGCGGTCCTATTCATCCCCATGACCGGGAAATTCAGGAACATGTCTATCGTTCCAAGCTGCCCTGCCTGAAAAATCACTTTCCATCGCAGGTTCAGGCCGTAAGGATCCAATAGACAGAGTGCTCTTCGATAGCTTTCAAATTTCAACATTGGGAAAATTTTATTAATAAGTATTTCATTGCAGTCGCCGTCATATACGGATACATCATTCCGACCTTTCGCTATACGTTGCAGGTTTTCCACGCGGGCAGCATTCAG
The DNA here is from genome assembly GCA_025927855.1 of Terriglobales bacterium. Lineage (GTDB taxonomy): Bacteria > Acidobacteriota > Terriglobia > Terriglobales > Acidobacteriaceae > JAICKN01. Next base: position 2,641 of record JAICKN010000273.1, on the reverse strand, counting down.
GTCTATGAAATGGTACTCACTAAAAGGTGGTTTCACGTTTAGCGCGTTTAATGGACTGCCAGGAACAAACTCTCCGGAAGACTTGGAAATATGTTGACCTGCTCCTGCGAATGCATCGATATATACATGCGGCAGATTTTTGGAATTAAGAATTCGAGAGTAGGCGGAAGCATAATCTCGAATAATTTCCAGCTTCACCTCAGACCAATAACCAATTTCGTCGAATTCGAGGACTCCTGCCATTTTTCGTATTTTATTCGCTATCGTCGCATATGTTTGACGACCGAGCAACAACAAAGCAGCCTATAGCGGTATGTTCCCATGCTTCTTCGGCGGGTTCTTGTCGCGCTTGGTGTCGAGCATTTCGAGGGCCTGGATCAGCTTTTTGCGGGTGTCGCGGGGCTGGATGACAGCGTCCACAAATCCGCGCTCGGCGGCGACGTAAGGATTGGCAAAGCGGTCGCGGAATTCTTCGATTTTTTGCGAGCGCATCTCGGCGCGGTTGGCCGCCTGCTCCAGCTCTCTGCGGTAAACAATATCCACCGCGCCTTCGGGGCCCATGACGGCGATTTCTGCGCTCGGCCATGCATAATTCACGTCCGTGCGGATGTGCTTGGAAGCCATCACACAATAAGCCCCGCCATACGCCTTGCGTGTAATGACAGTGATTTTAGGCACGGTGGCTTCGGCAAAAGCAAAAAGCAATTTTGCGCCGTGCTTGATGATGCCGCCGTATTCCTGGTCGGTGCCGGGGAGAAATCCGGGAACATCTTCGAAGGTAATCAGCGGGATGTTGAAGCAATCGCAAAAGCGCACGAAGCGCGCGCCTTTCACGGAAGCATTGATGTCGAGCGTTCCGGCGAGCACGGCGGGCTGGTTGGCAACGATTCCGACGGGGCGGCCATTCAGCCGCGCATAGCCCACGACGATGTTGCGTGCAAAGTGCTCGTGGACTTCGAAAAAGTAGCCGTCATCCACCACGGCCTGAATTACGTCTTTAATGTCATAAGGCTGATTGGATTGGGCGGGAACGATTTTATCGAGGGCAGCATCGGCTCGGTCTATGGGATCGGAGCACGGCTTGCGCGGAGGATCGTCAACATTGTTGGAGGGAATAAAGCTGAGCAATTCGCGCACCATGGAAAGGCATTCCGCGTCGTTGTGCGCCTCAAAGTGGGCCACACCGGAAACTTCGTTGTGTGTGGCCGCTCCGCCGAGCTGGTCTTTGGTGACGTCCTCGTGCGTGACGGTCTTGATCACGTCCGGCCCGGTGATGAACATGTAAGAGGTGTGGTCCACCATGAAAATAAAATCGGTGATAGCGGGGGAATAGACCGCTCCCCCGGCGCACGGGCCCATTACGGCGGAAATCTGCGGAATGACGCCGCTGTAGAGCGTGTTGCGCAGGAAAATATCCGCATAGCCGGCGAGTGAAACGACGCCTTCCTGAATGCGCGCGCCCCCGGAGTCGTTCAGGCCGATGACTGGAGCGCCCACTTTGGCAGCGAGATCGAGAATTTTGACGATTTTGGCGGCATTAGTTTCAGAGAGCGACCCGCCGAATACGGTGAAATCCTGCGCAAAGACAAACACCAGGCGGCCTTCGATGCGGCCATATCCGGTGATGAATCCGTCTCCGTAATACTTCTGCTCGGCCATGCCGAAGTCGTTGGAGCGATGCGTGACCAGCTTGTCGGTTTCCTCGAATGTGCCGTCATCGAGCAAGAATTCAATGCGGGCGCGGGCGGTCATCTTGCCTTCTTTGCGCTGGCGCTCATGGCGGGCCGCGCCGCCGCCTTCTTCGGCCAGGCGTTCGCGGCGCTTCAGTTCAGCCAGTTTTTGTTCGAGGTCCATTCGTTCGAGGCCCATGAGGCGGATTATATCGGCGGAGGGCAGCTTATGCGGCAGGTTTTATGCGGCAGGATTGTGCAGAGAAACGAGCTTAGTCCGTGCTGGCGCCGATCGGCTCGTACCTATACTTTTTGCCGTCCCAGTACACGACCGAGGTGATCTGGCTGTCCCCGGCTTCGTCCACATAGATCGCGGTGATTCGCTTCTTCTTAAGCGTCAACTTGCGCGCGACAATTTGCCGGTAAGGAAGATTCACGATGAGAAACTTCGCTTTACCGGTCGAGCTATGCCAGGCCTCGGCCCCCGCGCCATGGACAATCAGGATTGCCATATCACGAAATTGCGGCGGAATCGTGGAGTATTGCGTGGTGATCTTGGGATTGCCAAAGCCGTAGAACGCGTTTGAGGGATCAATCACCTCGAACTTATGTTCGTCCGCATCCAGCATTGGGTTCGTGCAACGGGCGGCAATAACAATGTCTTCCACCCCATCGGCGTTGAAGTCACCTTTGATGGGGGCAACCGCGGGATTGATGGTGCAGGTTGACCCGAATTCCTTTTGCACGTAGTCGTTGCCAATTTCAGGCGAGACGGCTTTAGCTGATTTTTGAGGCGAAGCTTGCGCCGGAGTTGGGGCCGAAGTTTGCGCGAAGGACACGGAAGTTTGGGAGAAAGATAAAGATGCTGCGAGCGCAAGAAGCGCAAGGGAATAAGGAAACCGCATGTAGATACTCTATGCCGGTTCCTTGCGGCGGAACAGGCAATCTCGGCGGGAGAGGGTTGACTATCT
>JAICKN010000167.1 GCA_025927855.1 Terriglobales bacterium | reverse complement strand
CTTTACTTCCAGCTTCCGTGCTCAGCAGCGCCACGAACTCCTCTCTTTACTCAAGCCGCTAATTGCGCCTCCCGGGTTCACGGGGCATGCTCCCGGCGGCCCAAGCCGGTGGAGCACCCGCCGAACGGATGAATGGCAACCTCTCCGTCCGAAGCTCGTGTGCGAAGTGCAGTATGACCATTTTTCCGGCGGACGTTTCCGGCACGGCACAAAATTTCTGCGCTGGCGGCCGGAGAAAAAGCCACAGCAATGCACATTTGAGCAACTAAATCTTTCAACCAAAAATGCCAGTAAAGTACCAGCAATCAAGACCGCATAAATTAAACGTGATGTGAGGCGGTACCTGAAGATGCTGCATCACCTTGCGGAGGATGAGCATGGAGATCAAAAGGATCGGATCACAACCTTCCACCAAAGGCCCCTCGGAATGGTTCACGGGCACCGTGCGCATTGATTTTCTATTTCAAGCGCCGGAGCCAGCGCTCATTCAGTGCGCAAGCGTGACCTTCGAACCGGGGGCGCGCACTGCCTGGCATACGCATCCATTAGGACAAACGCTGATCGTAACGGCGGGTTATGGCCGGGTGCAGCGATGGGGCGGCAAAATCGAGGAAATCCGGCCCGGCGACGTGGTCTGGATTCCGCCCGCGGAGAAGCATTGGCACGGAGCTTCTCCCAGCACGGCCATGACGCACATTGCCATTCAGGAAAAGTACAACGGCACAGCCGTCGACTGGCTGGAGAAAGTCAGTGAAAAAGAATACCAGGCAGAATAGTTCGTGCTCCGCGCAATCCTATGCTTTACTGAGCCGATTCAAAATGAATTGCGGCGCAACCCGGCTCATCAGCTTTAACATATTGCTTTTGCCAGGCCGTATTTCCAACCGGTCTTCTGCTAAACCTTGAATGGCCGCGTTGACCATGCGGGAAACGTCCATCATTCGGACGCCCTTAACATCTCCGGCACGCATATCTCCTGCGAATAATGGCGTCTGCGTCATTGGAGGCGCCAATTCGAAGACTTTAATCTTTGTGCCCTTAAGTTGCACCCGAAGAGATTGCGTAAAGGAATGCAAGCCAGCTTTAGCAGCACAATAAATAGGAGCGATTGGCAAAGGAACAAAAGCAAGGCCGGAAGAAACGTTTACGATAGCAGCGTTTTCCTGCCGTTTTAAATGCGGCAAGAATTGTTGGACCATGCGGATTGGCCCAACGAGATCGGTTTCGATTTCGCGGCTTATGTCTTGTAAATCTTTCTGTTCCTCATCTCTGGCAAGATTGATCTTGCGCATGATTCCCGCATTGTTAATCAGCACGTTCAGTTTGGGAAACTTCTGAATGACTTCATGAAAAAGAAGAGGAATTGCTCGGACGTCGCTTACATCGCTTTGAAAAATGTGGGCTTCAGGAACTCTTTTTCGTGCTTCTTCGATTTTGTGCTGATCTCGTCCCGTAATGATTACGGTATTGTCCCGCTCCAGAAATTGAATGGCAAATTCCAGCCCAATACCGCTGGTTCCTCCGGTAATTAAAATTGCATTGCCTGAAATCTTCATGTCTAACTTCGCTACTGCATCATCCCGAATTCAGCCGGAAGGCCTAAATTCCTGAGGCGAATCTTATCGAGGAGCCAGTCGGGTAAGATTCCCGCCACCGCGGGAAGAAGCTTTGCGCCCTTTCCCGCTTTATAGCGGATCCGGGGGCGAGGGGAAGTGAGGGCATGGGCAATCGCGCGTGCTACCACATCGGGCGCGCTGCCGTTTGCTTCACGTGTATATGCATGGTGCGCAAAACTCCTGAGCATCGCCCCGTATCGCGCGGATCCAGAATCCGGAAGTTTGGCGATAACTCCTTCAATGTTTCCCAGCGTCTTCTCGACCCCGGGAGTTGTGATTGCGCCCGGTTCCACAGTGCAGACGTGAATTCCAAAAGGATGCAGCTCCAGGCGGAGAGTATCACTTAACAAACCGAACGCGCTCTTGCTGCCGTTGAGCAGACCTCCGAATGGAATCGCGATATGAACGCCGACCGAAGTGATGTTCACGATCCGTCCGTGCGCCTTGCGGATCAAAGGAAGAAATGCCTGTGTAACAATAAGTTGGCCGAAAACGTTAATGTCGAATATGTCTTGCACATCCTCGGGAGTTGCGTATTCGAGTGGCCGGGCTATGCCGATTCCAGCGACATTTACCAGACCATCCAAGCCTCGTCCCTCAAGTTGCGCAGAAACCTGCTGCGCTGCCGCAACAATGGTCGACCGGTCCTTTACATCCATAAGGATAGGCGTAAGATTCGCATGATTTTCGGCCAACAACCTGTCTCTGTCTTTTGCCTGGCGGACAGTGGCGAATACATGCCAATTGGCCTGGAGCATGCGCTGGACAGATGCTTGCCCAATGCCGCTCGAAGCGCCGGTGATTACAACGGATTTTGTGCTAACGGTATTCACGATAGTTCCTTCAATAGACTCCCTACGCGAGGGATTTTACATTTGCGATTTACCCGTGCATACCTGTTGCAACAAGATTTCACAATTTAGCGCGCAGGAAGTACATCGTGGCTCTTGCATCGGTCTTTTTCTTACGCTATAATTGGCGAATAAAAGGCGAATATGCGTTATGGCTACCCTGCCTCTTCTTCCCGATGCCCCCACGCGTTTAGTGGGCATTGCGCGCCTTGCCTCGCAGGGAGCAGCGCTGCCCGAAGGACACAATGTGGAGTTCTTCACACTGAACGCGCGTTCGCTCCTGAACCGCGCGGTGAGCAAGCGGCAACTACCGTTTACCTGGACCATCAATCCATACCGTGGCTGCGAGTTCGCCTGCAAATATTGCTATGCCCGCTACACACATGAATTCATGGAGATGCGGAATGGCGTGGACTTCGAGCAGAAAATTTATGTAAAGCAGCATGCTGCCAACCTTTTGCGCCAGGAATTACGGCAAGTAAAACGGGGTGAAGGAATCGCCATGGGGGCCGCAACCGATCCTTACCAGCCGGGGGAACGGCGCTACCAGGTAACGCGGGAAATCCTGCAGGAATTCAGCCGCCATGAAGGCTTCGATCTGGGGATCATCACTAAATCGAACCTGATCCTGCGGGATATTGACCTCTTGCAGGAAGTCTCCTCGCGCAATCACCTTTCCGTGACTATTACGATTACAACGCTTCACACGGATTTGGCCCGCATGCTCGAGCCGCGCGCTCCGCGTCCGGACCTGCGGCTGGATGCCGTGCGCAAATTGAGTGAAGCCGGAATTAATGCGGGCGTAAATTGCGCGCCTGTGTTGCCTAGCATCACCGATTCTCCACGCGATCTGGAGGCACTGGTCGAAGCGGTGGCCGGGGTTAAGGCAAAATTCATTCACGCGAACCCACTGTACCTGAAACCCTGCTCGGCAGCGGTGTTCATGCCGTTTCTCGAAGAAAAGTTCCCACATCTTGTAAACAGCTATCGCCAGCGCTACGGCACAAATTCGTTCGTTACGCCTGCCTACCGCAAGCGGATTGCGGAAATCATGCAGAAATTAACACAGAAGTACGGAATGAACAGGCGCTACATGCCGTCCCGTTTGAAGCAGGTTCTTCCACGGCCGCAAGCGGCGCAGATGGAATTATTCTAGAGTTTGATTTCCACGCACAAGAGGGCCGTCCCTCATTCGACCGTAAACTAGCGACGAAATAGACCGCGTCTGCGGAACAGCACACCTAACGCAGCTCCAGCCAGCAGGGTTCCAATTGTTTTTTTACGGTCATGCACAGAAACAAACCGGGTTTCCTGCGGACTGACCACAAAAATTCCGACCGGGTTGGCCCGCACTCCCCCTCCGCCACCGCCGCCTTCTCCTTTTGCGCTTTGCTCGCCCACGCCTCCGGTACCTGCGCCCGCTCCAAAACCATAGGTAATGCGCGCGACCGGAATGATCGTCTTTTCACCCGCGGTCACGGGCTCTCCGAAGACGCTCTTCACTTGCGCGCGTCCGGCAAGGCCCTCGTGCAAATTCTGCAACAATGACAAGCTTCCCATAGAAAGCTCCTTCAAGAATTAGTCTGGTGGGCTTTGGATGTCATTGTTGGCCCTTACTTTGGTTCCTGATTCCTGTATTTCGTATTTTTAGCAAAGCTTTCTCATCTGAGCATCAGTCATGTTCCCCGATATTTACATCCAATTGAATGGAGGCGGAATGGCTCGCCAAACAATTGATAAGCTCCTGAAGCTGTTGTTTTTAGGTTGGATTGTAATGACGTTGGTGTTGTTGGCGATGGTAGGAAAAAGCGACCGGTCGAACCGTTCGGAGAATGCCCGCCCCGCTCCAAATGTGGCATTTGTAATCCTCCCAAGCTCGAATACGCTCTGCTGATTGGCTATATGTTTTATCTCTAAGGTGGACCCGTGCGCTGATCTATTCAGCAAACAAGTGCTCGAGATGGGTGGAGACCACTTGCGATGAGGCAGCTGACGAACTTTTCCAAGTTTTTCTTCCAAATTCCTGCCTGTCAATGACGATGTGTCGGCAGATTCGGCAGAATTTCGGCATCTTAGCTCCGTGTGTGCCGAGACGTATCGGCATAACAGGTAATGTTATTAAGCTTTTGCCGAAATCAGGTCTTGCTCTGGATTGGCATGAAATCTGCACCCATGTGAACCACTCAGATGTCTCTCATTCGCGTTTTGGGGAGGATTGTGTGCTTCACAAATGTGCCAACCCAGTCTGTGGTGCAAATTTTCGTGACCTTAGCCGTGGAAAACTCTTCGCGGTAGAAAATCCATTTCCAGCGGCGCCGCCAATTCACAACAGAAAACGTCCATCGCGCCACGTTGAACATTACTGGCTGTGTGACCGGTGCAGTTCCGCTCTCACTCTGGTTTTTGAACCGGGGCGCGGAATAGCGACCATGCCATTACAACCAAAAGCAGACCGGGATCCACAGTACCAGGTGAGCGCCTGAGCAGGCGGCCATACAAAGGAAGTTCTGTCTAGCTTCACACGTAAGGAGTCGTTCAATGCTCGATAACACAATTCATTGCGCCATCTGTGGCCGCGCAAAAATCGGGGAACAACGCTGGTTTTTGTTAATGGAAAACCTCTGGGAAGACAAACTGAAACTTCTGCATTGGGACAGTATTCTCGCCATGCAACCCAGCGTGTTTCCGGTGTGCTGCCCACTTCACGTGCGAGAACTGACCGCCCACTGGATGATTTCAGGGAACCTGGCTCCTGCCTCTCCGGACAATGTGGCGGAAAATATTCCGCCAATGCATTTTCAATCTCTGGAAACTTGGAACGTGCGTCCGATTGGAGAGTTGGCGGTGGATCACGAAAACATGCGCCGATTGCTCGATGAACAACCTCAGTCCACAAAACCCGTGCTCGACGCGCTCATATCAGCGCTGGAAGATGAATCTGCAAGCACATCATTGTCTCCTGTGCTTACTGAACCGTCTGAGCTGCTGACAAATCAGCATGGCAATTATTATTCGCATTCTCCCGCGCATTAGATTTTTTCTTCCGTAGCCTTCTGTTCGCCTGAGCCTGCTTTTCCCGCTATATTATTGAGGTGCTTGCGGAAGCCCTCCGCCACATTCAGCGACAATTTTCCGGTTGAGATTACGCGTGTTCCGCCAGCCTACAGCGCACCAAAAAACCTATTTTTCACCTTGCCGCTCGCAAGCTCGACGGATTCGCAGCCGCCATTTCTCCCATTGGGAAAGACTACGACAAAGTAAACGGTTGCAAAGAAAACTCACGTGCCAGCTAACAGTAGCTTTGCTTTTCTCTTTTATTTGTATTGCCTATGCCGCGCCAGCCTATGCGCAGGAAACGGAGCACCCGTCCCCGCCGGTTACGCTTTTTCCTCACAACAACGATCGATACTGGATTTCAGGACAAGCGAATTTTATCTTCCAGGCCCATGGGGATTTCCCCGCTCTCTATAACGGTCCCAACAGTTTGCAGAATACAGGCGAGACCGCACTTTCCCGGGTGTTCACGTTGTATACCGGAGTTGCCATTACACACAGTACAGGATTGTTATTCGATGTAGAAAGCGCGGGCGGGCAGGGCATCAGCAATGCTCTCGGCCTTGCTGGATTCACCAATGTTGACGTAGTTCGTAATCCACAATTGGGAGCAACTCCTTACGTTGCTCGAATTATGTTGCACGAGACGATTGCGCTTTCGGACGATGCAGTGAAACAGGAGCGCACGCCGTTTTCACTGGCAAAATCTGTGCCGAAAAGACGGCTGGAAATTCGCGCCGGTAAATTAAGTTTGGCCGATTTTTTTGATACGAACGAGGTTGGCGGCGACAGTCATCTGCAATTCACCAATTGGACAACCGTGAACAATGGCGCCTATGACTACGCAGCCGATACGCGCGGCTATACGTATGGCGTGATTCTTGAATACCAGCAGCCGCAATTCGGGATCCGTTTTGGCGAGGTGCTCATGCCGAAAGTTGCTAATGGCCTGGATTTGGATTGGAACCTGCGTCGCGCACATTCGGAAAATCTGGAGTTGGAATTCCGTCCCTCTCTTCTACCCTCACATGCCACAACCATCCGTCCGCTCTTCTATTGGAACACTGCCAATATGGGTGATTATCAGGAAGCGATCACTGCCTTTGAAAATGGAATTGATGCCCAGCCCGATATCACTGCGCACCGCCATCAGGGAACGCTGAAATATGGATATGGTTTAAATATTGAACAGGAATTACCGGCCAATTTCCGCATGTTTTTACGCATAGGATGGAATGAAGGCCAGCACGAATCCTTCGCTTACACTGAAGTGAACAACACAGTTTCTTTTGGATTTGATCTCGCTGGTAACCGCTGGCGACGCCAATTGGATAAAATCGGCTCCGCTTTCGGCAGCAATGGCCTGAGCAGCGAACATGCTGAATATCTACAGCTAGGCGGAGAAGGCTTTCTTCTCGGCGACGGCAACTTACGCTATGGACGCGAAATGATTTGGGAAAGCTATTACACCGCCCATCTTTGGCGCGGGGTCTTCGCCTCGTCGCAACTTCAGTTCATCAATAATCCCGGCTACAACCAGGACCGCGGGCGTGTGTGGGTTCCGGGCCTGCGCCTGCACGTGGATTTTTAAAAATCATTTCTGGTTTGACGGAGTTAATGTGACGAATGGTTATTCCGCGGTAATCTTTGCCGCCCAATCAGTATCCGCCGCCCCTGTGCCGCCGGGAAATGCCGGTAATTGCATCTCACCTTCCGCATTAGAGGAGATTGTCGAAGACTCCAGCCATTCTCCCGTACGCGGGTTATACCAAGCGAAGCGATAAGCAGCGTTGGGCGTCCATCCGGCAGTGCT
>JAICKN010000069.1 GCA_025927855.1 Terriglobales bacterium | reverse complement strand
CGCTGGCAGGCACTGGAGTACATCACCAGCCAAAACTTCGAGCGTCGCGCTTTGAATATCTTGGGCGCAGTCAGCGTTGTTCCGGGCGCGATTGGCGCGTGGCGCACCTCCGCCGTTCGCGAGGCCGGCGGCTACCACACCGACACCGTCGCGGAAGATGCCGATTTGACCATGGCATTATTGCAGCGCGGATATCGCGTGGAGTACGAAGACCGGGCACTCGCCTATACGGAAGCTCCTCTCGATGCCAACGGACTCATGCGCCAGCGTTTCCGCTGGTCGTTTGGAATTCTGCAATCTGTATGGAAGCACCGCGCTGCCTTCGCCCGCAAAGGGGTGCTCGGATGGGTGGCGCTGCCAAACATCATCATTTTCCAAATTCTGCTGCCGCTCTTTTCTCCATTTATTGACATTATGTTTGGATTCGGAACGCTGTGGTATTACATTCAAAAGTATTTCCACCCCGAATCCACGGATCCCGCGAGTTTCCATAAATTGGTATTGTTTTTTGTGGCGTTCCTGGTAATTGATTTCTTTACCTCTACTGTTGCATTTGCCCTGGAGCGCCGCGAGCCACAAACCAGGGAAGATATTGGCCTGCTCAGCCAGGTATGGCTGCAACGGTTCGCTTACCGGCAACTGCTGTCGGTTGTGCTTTTCAAAACGTTGAAGCGGGCCGCTGAAGGCCAGAAGTTTTCCTGGGACAAGCTGGAACGCACCGCCGCCGTCACTTACCAGCCAAGCGAAGACCGTGATTCCGTAGAAGTTTAGGGAAGGCGCTGGATTTGCGGCAGTTGGCGGTTGTTGATCTGCCCCGGTTTTTGCCCGCTAAAACTCCCTTCCTTTTCCTGCCGTAAACAGTTACAAAGAATCATCATGGAACGAACGGTGCGGGAGATTGCCGAGGCCATTCACGCGCAACTTGTGGGAGACGGATCGGTGCGAGTGAAGCATGTTGGCAGCATACGGTCGGCGAAGTCCGGCGATCTGGTCTTTGCCCAGAACGAAAAAGATTTGCAGGCAGCGGCCGCCTCCTCCGCATCGGCGGTAATCACGGGCGAGTTCGGCGCGGGCGGGGCCGGTACAAGGATGACAGGTTCCACCCCGCTGCTGATTGCGCAACATCCCAAACTGGCGTTTAGCCGCGCAGCGAATTTTCTTTATCCGCCGGCGAAGCACGCTGCCGCCGTCCACTCATCTGCCGTGGTAGACCCTTCTGCAAAACTGGATGAATCCGCGGCAATTGAAGCGAATGTGGTGATCGGCAAAAACGTTCACATCGGCGCCCGGAGTTGGATTGGCGCCGGCAGCGTGATTGGCGAAGACGCGAGCATTGGCGAGGATTGTGAAATCTATCCTCGAGTGACGGTTTATCCCGGTTGCGTCATCGGCCATCGCGTTACAGTCCACGCGGGGGCGGTGTTGGGCAGCGATGGCTTCGGCTACGTGCGCGATGCCGCCTCCGGGCGCTACGAAAAATTCCCGCAAATCGGCCAGCTGGTAATTGAAGATGATGTGGAAATCGGCGCGAACACAACCATTGACCGGGGCGCGCTTGAGGTAACCCGCATCGCGCGCGGGACAAAAATAGATAACCTGGTTCACATCGGCCACAACTGTCAGATTGGCGAGGATGTGGTCATTGCCGCGCAGGCCGGACTTTCCGGCAGCATTGTGATTGAAAAAAATGTTGTACTGGGCGGGCAGGTAGGCATCGGGGAGCACGCCCGCATTGAAGAAGGAGTTATGCTCGGGGGGCAGGGCGGCGTGTTGCCGGGAAAAATTTTGCGCGGCAAAAGCGAAGTATTCTGGGGAACGCCTGCCCATCCACTACGCGAATATCTACAGCAGCTGGCCGCGCTTGGGCGGCTCGCGAAAAGGAACAGATAGCCGCCGGAACTTCGCTGAAAAACTGTTCGCCGAAAGCCACCGTTTTAGTCAGGCTTCTTCGTGCCTTCGCGGCGCAAAGCGCGATTCAGCGTCTGGTCTAAAGCGCTTTTCGCTTTAGCGTATTCTTCTTCGGAAATCTGGCCCTGATTGCGGTCCACTTCCAATTGAAATAGCTCTTCTTTTAACGCTTCGAGCAACATGCCCGAGCGGCTGGAAGGTTTGGAGCCAGCGGGAGCCTCCAGCATTCCAGCGTCAGGGGAAGCACAGCCGGGAGCGCTGGCCGCCCGGGACTGCTTCATGGTATAAACAGCGCCGCCAACGAGCAGCACGGCAAATCCGCTCAGAAGATAAGGCCAGTATTTCCGCATTGGGTCAGGAGCGTCAATGGGCGGCCCAAGGCCGCCGCCGGGGCGAGTATCGGCAGCGGGCGAGCCCCCAGACTCAGCTCCGGCTTGCTGGTTGCCAGCATTTTCCTTGGGCTCGGCCAGCAGCCCTGTGCCGGAAATCCGGAATGACAACGGCTGCCCCAGTTGCGCATTGGTCACAACCTGCACGACCGCGTCAGTCTGATGGGGATCCTGCATGGCCTGGAAAGCTGCGCCTGCGCCGCCGGCAAAAGTCATCGTCTTCGGCAGCATCACAACGAAATGCTGCGCCGGATAAATTGCCTTCGGGTCAATATCCGCCTGGCCAGTGTAGGGCAAATGAAATGCGATCTGAAATTGCGTGGTGCCCGGCCGCAGCGGAAAATCAAAGTTGTAGCGATTTTTGGTGGCCTCAGGAACGGGCGCGGTATTGAGCGGCTGCCCGCCTTCCGTCATCGCCATGCCGCCATCTACCTGCGCTCCCTCGGGCAGATAAAACTCAAAGCTCTTATCGCTCATCTGCGTGCGCGGCGGTTTCGATTGATTGTCTACCGCGAACAGGCGCACGCCCTGTAACTCTTCATTTTGCGCCTGGAAGCGGAGCACGTCGGCGGTGACGCTAATGCCTGAAACCTTCTTGGCTACATCATAAACTTCCAAATTCACCGAAGTGGTGCCCGGAGGCGCCATTTTGTGGTAGGTAGCGCCTTGATGAAAGGCGCGCACAAGGTGCGGCATTCCGTCGTCCGGCATTTCCAGCTTGAAGTTGCCTTGCGCGTCAGTTACGGCATGGGCCGCCTCTTCCATGCCCTGCGCGAGCTTTATAAGGACTACTTTGTCGCCGGTAGCGGGCTTGCCCGTGGTGCCATTGGTAAGTGTGCCGCTCAGGGTGGCTGCGCAGGCAACCCCCGTGAAGGCGCAACCCAAAAAGCCAAGAACAGCAGTAAGAATGAGATGAGAAAGAACCTTCAAAAACGAACTCCTTTGTTGGCGCGGATAGAATCTGGAAACGCATTTTCCAGGCGCGAAATTTCGGCAAGCAGCGAGGCAGCTTCTTCTTCCAGCGAAGCTTTCATGGATCGGTAATCGGAGTCTGGAAATTTTCCCGCCGAATACTCGAAATTCAAATCGCGCAGGTTTTCATAGACAACATCTTTTCGCTCACGAAGGAATGCCAGCCGCGATTTTCGCGGTCCCAGATGAAGTTCGCCCGGCAGATAAAATACATAAAACACCGTCCCCAGCGTAATCAGCGCGCAGATGATCCAGAGAGGCAGCGTGGGGTTCATACTTCAGTCTCCTTGCGGACTTGCTCGCTGTATCGTTCGAGTTCTTCTCCTTGGGCGAGCGGCACACTTCCTGCGGGCAACGGGGCGGCACGCTTACGCCAGGCGCGGACCACGAAATAAATCCCCGCCAATCCAAAGCCAAGGACTGCAAAAGGCATAATCCAGGCCAGCCGGTTAAATCCGGTTGTGGTGGGCGCCAACAGAACCGTCGGCCCGTACTTCTGCACAAAGGCCTGCATCACGAGATTGTCGCTATCCCCGCGTTGAATGTAGGAGGCAAGTTCATTGCGCATGCCGTCGGACAAGGGACACCCAACATGATTGCATTCCAGCAGCACCTGATTGCAGCCGCAGGAGCACATGAGCTGGTGGCCGATAGATTGGAAGCGCGCATCCTGATCGGCGGCCAGAAAAGTGAAGATCACAGCGCCAAGCAGAACGAATTGCAATGCCCGTTTCAAGAATACGGATTTCAACATCAATTGCCCGCTCCTATCGGCTCCGGCTCGGGCTCGCGCGCGGGAGCAGGGGACGCGACTCGGACCGGTGCAGGCGCGTTCGGGACCAACGCGAGAATTGTGCCCACGATGATGATCCACACGCCAATCCAAATCCACATCACCAGCGGATTCAGATGGACCTTAATAACGGGACGGCCGGTGTCCTGGTTCTGGCCTTCGTAGACCAGATAAAGGTCTTCCTGCAGAGTCGAGTGGTTGGCAACAATGGTAGACGTTTGTTCGCTGGCTTTGTAGAAACGCCGCTCCGGATACATCGTCGTGAGCGGCTTGCCATTTTTGGACACGTCTATGATGGCCCATTCGCTGGCGTAATTCGGATTATCGTCCTGCGTGTACGAGCGGCAGACAAGGCTGTATGGGCCGATGTTCATCCTGTCGCCAAAACCCATTTCCTTTTCTTTATTTTGATTGAAGGCGGTCCCGGAGAGACCGATGACAATGACGATCACACCGAAGTGGACGATATAGCCGCCGTAGCGCCGGGTATTGCGGTGGCCAAGCTGCACCATGGACGAAAATAAATTGCGGCCAGTATGGCGGCGAATCACGCGGCCGCCGCGGACGAATTCAGAAATCACGGTGAAGGCGACAAGCGCGGAAAGCGCAATGGCCATGAGCGCGTAGAGAGAGGAAATCTCCTGCCACGGCTTCATGCCAAAAGGCGTTCCCCAGCGCGAGGGCATGAGCATGAGCAACACAGCCACTGCGAGAGCGCCCACCGAGGGCCATAGAAAATTCCGCCTAATGCTTTCGAGCGAGGTTTTGCGCCACGCGAGCAGCGGACCCAGCGCTGTAAGTAAAATCAGCAACAAAGCGATGGGTATCATAACGCGGTTGAAAAATGGCGGCCCCACGGTGATCTTATGGCCTTCCACCCACTCGGAGAGGATGGGAAACAATGTGCCCCAAAGCACCGCGAAGCAGGCCACAAGAAACAGGAGATTATTAAAAAGAAAGCTCGACTCGCGTGAAACCAGGGATTCCAGTTTGTGCTCGCTGGCAAGATGCGAGCGGTTCTTCCAGTAAAAATACAGGCAGGCGGCAAAAACGATTGCCATGAACCACAGGAACCAATTACCAATGGAAGACTGGGCGAAGGCATGAACGGAATTCACGACGCCGCTGCGGGTGAGAAATGTGCCCAGAATGGAAAGCAGGAAAGTTGTAAAAATGAGCCAGACGTTCCAGACCTTCAACATGCCGCGCTTTTCCTGCATCATCACGGAATGCAAAAACGCGGTACCGGTGAGCCAGGGCAGCAGAGAAGCATTTTCCACTGGGTCCCATGCCCAATAGCCTCCCCAGCCGAGCACGGAATAGGCCCAATGCGCGCCCAGAAAAATTCCGCAGGTCAAAAATCCCCAGGTCACCATGGTCCAGCGGCGGGTAATGTGGATCCACTTTTCGCCGGGATATTTCATGATGAGCGCGCCCAGCGCGAAAGCAAACGGCACGGTGAATCCGACATAACCCAGGTACAGCATGGGGGGATGGATCACCATCTCGGGATATTGCAGCAGGGGATTGAGACCTGTGCCATCCGCTGGCAAGGAGCCTTGCATTACGCCAAATGGCGGCGCGGCAAAATTCAGAAGCAGCAAAAAGAAAACCTGAACGCCGGCAATAATGGCCGAAGCGTAGGCAAACAGGCGCGTGTCAGTTTTATGACGGAGGCGCAGGACCAAGCCGTAGCTGGCCAGCAGTAAGGACCAGAACAGCAGGGAGCCTTCCTGCCCCGACCAGAGCGCAGCGAACTTATAGGGGCCGGGAAGGTCGCGGTTGCTGTGGTGATAGATGTACGCAATGGAAAAATCGTTGGTAAAAGCGGCAACGACCAGCACGACGGCTGCAAGCAGAACTGCGGCAAACGTAGCAATACCGGCGCGGCGCGCGGTTTCACCCAGCCGGTCTGTGGCACTGCTTTTTTGAAAAAGGGCCAGCGATCCTGCAAGAAATGAATAAGCGCTTAAAGCAAGCGCCAGAAGAAGCGCAAAACTACCAATTTGCGACATGGCCTTTACATTTTTTCAGAAACACAGGCAACGAGCAACTCCGGGAGTAGATTTCTAACCGTCTGGACGGATGAATTCTGAAATAGGCGCCTGACTGCGAGCCATCACCTCTCATCTGGTTTTACTGAAAGCTGATCGCGGATGGCTGACGCTGACGAGAGAGAAGCTCGTGCTGTATCTATCAATTCGGCCGGAGAACAAGGTTTTTGCAGGAAGCCCACATTCAGGCCGGCATATTCGCACTCTGCTTCCGCTAAGCCCGTGATGACCACGACCGGAAGAAACTGCCATTTCCGCCGCAGCTCGCGGACAAACCCCACCCCGTCATCCCCGGGCAAAATATGGTCAGTGATGATTGCGCCGATTTCATTCGGAATACATTGCAGGCGCGTAAGCGCGTCGCTCACGCAGGTTGCGGTGAGCACAGAGATGCCAGCGGTGCGCAACACGGTCGCACGCAAAGCAAGTTGCGTCGCATCATCATCGACAAGCAATACTTGGGGCACAGTATCTCCTGTTGACGAATGTAGCGATAAAAGATCGAGGCAACAAGCCGCAGTCTAGGCAGATTGCAAATTAAACCGGGCCAGAATTTCGCGTTCTGCCGCAAGCCAGTCTTCGCGTTCATAACCTGCTACGTAACCGCGCTGCTCGTATAGTTCGTAGGCGCGGCGCCGGATATGATCCTGCAAATCGGCAGGGGACGAGTTCTTTTTTGCTTCCACCACTGCGCCTTGCGTGATCGGCGTTACTTTCTGTGGGGTGGCATCGCCATTCTTTGCTGTCGTTGTGGCGTTCCCATTGCGGGGGGATTTTGATCGAGGCATAGGGTACTCCTTACAGATATTCTAATCAGAAACCAATGAAGCATTGGCTTATTACCCATCACAATTTTGCATTGCGCTCATCAGCAACAAAACTATTCAAAAATGGGCGGGTAATGAGATCATCATAAACTGATTGGCTGTGGATGAATCCCTGAAGAAATAAATTTTCCATGGCGGAACTCCCGGGTGGAACGCGGGTCTTTTTCGGCCCCTCACAGCAGAAATTTCCCCGGATTTCAATACAGGAGGCAGGTTGAAAGGTATTCTCCGCTCAGTGGTCACATTTGCATTTGCCCTCTTGTTTTTGGGCCATTGGTGCCTTGGCCAGCAACCGGACAATCTCTCCCAACATTGCCCTCCGGATGGTTCCGATCCGAAGGCAGAATGCCGGAATCCTTCTCAAAAGCCTGAACCCCTGAAAGAAACAGTTGTGGTCACAGGAACCTACACCCCAACACCGCTCGAAGACGTGGACCGTTCCGTGGATGTGATTGATGCGAAAGACGCTCCCCTGCTCTTTAATAACTGGGTGAACCTCGTGCAACTGGACCCCTCAATTGACTTGCAGGAACGCGCTCCGGGGGATGTACAAACTGATCTCACCATCCGCGGATCTACGTTCGGGCAAACCTTGGTCATGGTGGATGGGTTGCGCATGAATGATGTGCAGAGCGGCCACCACAATATGGATCTGCCATTGCCGACGGCCGCCATCAGCCGCATTGAAGTGCTGCGCGGCGCAGGATCCACGCTCTATGGCTCGGACGCGATGGCCGGCTCCATCAATCTTATTACCGCGCCTGCCAGCTATTCTGAGCTGCGATTGGGAAGCGCGATTGGGAATTTCGGAATCAATCAGGAAACGGGATCGGCAGGATTGCTGCATGGCCGGTGGAACGAATCCCTGGATGTAGAGCGGGATTTTTCCAGCGGTTTCCGGCCCGACCGTGACTACCGCAGCCTTACGATATTTTCTGACGGTGGCATGCAAACCGCGCTGGGAGCGTCGCGGCTTCTCCTGGCCTATGGTGACAAGCCTTTCGGCGCAGACCAGTTCTACGGAAACTTTGATTCCTGGGAGCGGACCAAATCATGGTTCGCGGGGTTCAAGCAGGACTTGGGCAAAAAGACGGAATTCGATTTCGCCTTCCGCCGTCATACCGACGAGTTCGTTTTGTTCCGCGAAGACCCAGCGGCCTTTGAAAACAATCACATTGATAAAAGCTGGCAAACGGCGTTGCGCCGCAAAGAACAGCTAAGTCCCAACCTGACGTTTTTTTACGGCGGCGAGGGGTTTCATGAGTCCATTGACAGCAACAATCTCGGGATTCACGACCGCAGCCACGGCGCCGTGTATGCCGATTTCGATGTGCGGGCCTGGCGGCGTTTTTCTTTCTCCCTGGGAGCGCGCGAAGAAATCCTGAGTTCTTCGCACGGAGAGTTCAGTCCCACGATTGCCGCCGGAGTATGGCTGAAGGCAGGACTGAAGCTCAAAGGCAGCGTCAGCCGGGCCTTCCGCTTGCCCACGTACACGGACCTGTATTATCACGACCCGGCAACGCTGGGGAATCCAAACCTACAGTCTGAAAGCGCATGGGACTACGAAGGCGGGTTGGTGTGGGACCAGGGCGGCCATTACAAGGCAGAGGTCACTGTATTCCAGCGGCGGGAGCACAATGACATTGACTATGTAAAAGCCAATCCCTCAGACCTGTGGCAGGCGGCCAATATTGCGCAGTTGAACTTTACCGGCGTCGAAACTTCCTGGGGTGTACGTCTCCCCCGCGACCAGGGCGTAAATGTTTCTTACACGTATCTATATGGGGCGCAGCAGGCGCTGAATGGATTGCTCTCGGAATACATATTTAATTATCCCAACAATAACGCTGTGGTTTCGTGGAACGGTCTATTGCCGGGCCGCTTTATGGCGCGGACGCGCGTGGGCGCTGTTTCCCGCTATGCGCGAACTCCCTACGGTCTTTGGGACGTGGGAGTAGCGAGGCAATTCAATCATGTGGCAGCGCATCTGGACCTTGCCAACATAACCGATACGCAATATGAAGAGATTCCGGGTGTGATCATGCCGGGACGCAGCGTGGTCTTCGGGCTTGAACTCTATTTCTCCAAACACAAATAGCAGCCGTGTTTAGGAGAAACCTTGCCGCATTGCTAAAACGCTGGAACTTCATGCCGACATCGAAAATGCATTTATATCGAAATGCGCATTTATGAGGACGCCAGCAGATCTTTTGCAGCGATGACGGTATTGCAGTGGATTGTGACTGTGTCTTCAACTCTGCGAGCATAGCCTCCGGCATAGCTCACCATGACAGGAATATTTTTGGCGCGCGCGGCGCGGAACACCAGCTCATCGCGCCTTTTCAGGCCGTCCATGGTTAAGGAAAGCCCGCCGAGCTGGTCTTCTCTGTAGGGATCGGCGCCCGCGATATAGCAGATGAGGTCCGGCTGAAATTGCCGCAGCCCGGAGCTCAGCGCGTTATCCAGCCAGGCGAGATAGTCATCGTCACCAATGCTATCCGGCAGGTTTACATCGATGGAAGACGGCGGCTTGTATGGCGGATAATTATTTTCCTGATGCAGTGAAATGGTGAACACGTCGCCGGAGTGCGCGCTGTCAGATGTTGCCGCCCCTCCTGCGGTGGAACGCGGGGACGGCCCAGCCGAAGGCAGTGTGCTACTCGCGCTCTTCGCGCCGCCGAAAATTGCCGCTGTGCCATTGCCCTGATGAACATCGCAATCCACGGTCATGGCGGTTTTGATTTTTCCGTCTCGTTGCATTCTGCGGATGGCAACAGCTACATCGTGAATCATGCAAAAGCCCTCTCCGTGATCCGGAAAGGCATGATGGAACCCGCCGCCGATATTCACGGCGACGCCATCTGTCAATGCGTGGTCTGCCGCCAGCATGGAGCCGCCCGCAGCCAGCCAGAATGCGCGCACCAATTCCGGGGAATATGGAACCTCCAGCTGCATTTCTTCCTGGGGAGAAAGCGTTCCTGTTTTTAGCTTGCGCACATATTCCGGGGTGTGGACCAGCAGAATATCGTCATCTTGCGCGGGCTGCGGCGCGAGAAAGTCTTTGTTTTCGGCCATGCCCGTCTTGAGCAGGCGGTCATGAATGCGCCGGTATTTTTCCGCTGGAAACACGTGCTGGCCAATGGGAAGAAAATAGCCGTCGCTATAGATGAGTTTGAAAGGCAGCATTATTTACGTTTGGGAGCAGGAGTAATGATAGGGCGGCGCAAAGGGACAATCGCGCCTCTTGCGGGATCGGAAGCGGCATTCGCGCGGGAGAGCACTTCTTCCTGAATGTATTTCACGAAATCCTGGATTTGCCGCTGCATCTCTTCCATGCGCTCGCGCATTTGCAGAATGATGGCGATTCCGCTGATGTTGACACCAAGGTCGCGGGCCAGGTTCAAGATAAATTCCAACCGTTGCAGGTCGTCATCGGTATAGAGGCGCGTGTTGCCCTCGGTGCGAGAAGGCTTGAGCAGTCCTTCCCGCTCATACAGCCGCAGCGTCTGCGGATGAATGCCATACATCTCGGCCACAGCCGAGATCATGTACGCACCCTTGGATTTGCGTTTAGTCACCAGTTTCCTTCAATCCGAGAAAATACTTTACAACAATCATAAGGTAGTCCGCGGTTTTTCTTCGGAAGCAGCAGCCACCGCAGTCTTAAGAGCGATACTTACAAAGTAGATCGCAATCCCGGCCGCAATAATCACCCCTCCGAAGGCCAGTGAACTCATGTTCCACACGCGTTCGCTTTCGCTGCGAATAATAGAAAAAACGAGCATCAGCATGGGCGCAATGCCAATGGCGATGGCCCCAAACAGTCCACCGGGCACCCGGAATCCACGCTGAAGGTGTGGTTCGCGGACACGCAACACAGCCAATGAGGCAAATTCCAGCGCGAGGCTTGTGCCGTAAATCAGAATATCGAGTGTGACCAGGCGCTCAAAGCCAAGTCCAAGGCACATAGCCCATCCCATAGCGAGCACGAGAATGGCAACCCACGGCGCGCGGGTCCGCGGATGCAACCAGCCAAAAATGCGCGGCAACAAACCATCTTCCGCCATGGCAAGCGGCAGACGCGAGTAGCTCATTACGAGAGCATTGAACATGCCAAAGGCGCTGATCATGCCTCCGAGCACGAGGGCCACTTGCAAGACCGGTCCGCCTAGCATCCGTGCAATGTCTGCCCAGGAGCCTGTCTCCCACGCAGCGGGGGTGAGGCCGGTGAGCCACATGGCGGCAACCGGAATGATATAGCTGAGAGCAACGATCAGCACCGTCAGCAACATGGCGCGCGGATAATTCCGCTGCGGATTTTCTACCTCTGAAGCAATGGTCGAAGCATTGTCCCAACCCATGTAGTTCCACATGCAAACGATCAACCCGCCCATAAGCGTGACGTGCGATGCGCTCGATGCCGCGGAAATATGCAATAACGCTCCGTGCTTGAAGGGCGCAATCAGCACAATGGCGGCAAATGGCGCCGAGAGTGCAATAAAAAGCCAGAATGATGTGGTGGAAACCAGTTGCACGCCTGCGATATTCAACAGCACGCAAGCTGCAATAACCGTGAGTCCAACATATTCCCCGCGATGTTCTGCCTCAAACCAGGGGAACAGCCGGTCCAGGTATGTAATGAACAGCGCGGGATAAATCGCCATGTCGAAAATCGAAGCAGCCAGTGACAGCCATGCTTCCTGAAATCCCCAGAAGTTGCCCATGCCACGCCGAACCCATGCGTAGTAGCCGCCTTCTCTGGGCAATGCGCTGGCCAATTCTCCGATCATGAAAGTTGTGGGCAGGCTCCACAAAATCGGCGTGAGTAAAAGAATCAGAATGGCACGGCCGTATCCAGCGCCGTGAACAATGTCCTCGGTCCCATAGGTACCCCCGGAAACCATGAGGAAGGTGGCAGCGGTCAGCGGCCAAAGAGAAACGCGAGATTTCTTAGAGGAAGTTGAAGCAGTGGCGGTTTGCAAAACTACAGGGCGTCCCAATTTCGATGGATTCCTCCTAAAGCGCATTTTGCGCTGCAAAGAGGTTTATCACAGTGGGGCTGCACATCGCGAAAAAAGATCGTGAAAAAAGATCGCGTACTACGAGCTATTTTTCTGAAGCAGCACGCTTCACCACAATTCCCAAATCTCGTAACTGCGCATCTGCCACTGGAGTCGGCGCGTCCACCATCAGGTCAACCGCGCGCGCTGTTTTGGGGAATGGAATGACCTCGCGCAGGCTGTCCGCTCCTGCAAGGATCATAACAATACGATCGAGGCCAAGCGCAATGCCGCCGTGCGGAGGCGTTCCATACTCCAGCGCTTCGAGGAAAAATCCGAAGCGCGCGCGGGCTTCTTCATCGCCCATGCCGAGCGCCTGAAAAATCTTCTTCTGGATGTCCTGGCGGTGAATACGAATCGAGCCGGAGCCAAGCTCCGTTCCATTCAGCACCACGTCATAGGCGAGCGCGCGTATTTCTCCGAGCGGCGATTTTGGATCGTGCACGGTATCAATATTTGCTTCGAGCTTCGCCATGTCCTGCTCATGCAGCGAAGTAAAGGGATGGTGCGCCGGGTTCCAGCGTTTTTCGTCCTTGTCCCACTCGAACATGGGGAAATCCGTCACCCATAGGAAGCGGTAGTCGGTAGCGGTCTCTCCCGTCTTTTTGAAAGCACCATGCTTTTCAGCGTATTTCTGCGCCAAGTCGAGACGGAGATAGCCGCACTTCTCGCAGAAGCTGCGCAGCGACTGGTCCATGACGGTGGGCGATTCGGGTTTGTGAAGCGCTCCGGCCATGAGCCAAAGATCGTCGGGCTCGATTTTGGCGAAGCTCAGAACTTTTTCAGACAATGCCGGATAATCTTTTGCGAAGCGCTTCGGATCGGTCATCAGCTGAACAAAGTTCGGGCCGCCAATGTGCTGATAAGCTCCATAAGTTCCAATCGTCCGGCGCTCGGTGCCCGAAATGTCTCCCGCTTTGGGGATGCGGATGACCTGTACAGGGAATTCTTTGCGGATGCGGAACTTGACCGCGAACTCGTCGAGTTCTTCGGAGGTCAAAGCTTCGCGAATGTCCACCATCGCGGGCAGCCGCATGTCCGGCTTGTCATTGCCGTAAAGGCGGACCGCCTGGTCATAACTCATGCGCGGAAAATTCGTCTTGATCTCATGTCCTGCGACTTTGAACGCGGCGGAAAGAAATCCTTCTACCACGCCATAGATAGATTCGAGCTGCGGATAGGACATTTCGAGATCAATCTGCGTGAACTCCGGCTGACGGTCGGCGCGCAAGTCTTCATCGCGGAAACAGCGCGCAATCTGGAAATACTTGTCGAAACCGGAGATCATCAGAATCTGCTTGAACAACTGCGGAGACTGCGGCAAGGCATAAAAATAGCCCTGCTGCACGCGGCTGGGCACAAGGTAGTCGCGCGCGCCTTCCGGCGTGGAGCGCGTCATGAAGGGAGTTTCAATTTCAAAAAAGCCCTGCGCGGAAAGATAATCGCGGATGGCTTTCGAAACTTTGTGGCGCATTTCGATATTGAACTGCATGGCATCGCGCCGCAGATCAATGTAGCGGTACTTCAGCCGCATTTCTTCGTTGGGCAGGACTGTCTCACCCGGCAGGAAGGGCGGCTGCTTGGATTCATTCAGGATGCGCAGCTCTTCGGCAATCAACTCGACTTCGCCGGTGGGAATATTTTTG
>JAICKN010000194.1 GCA_025927855.1 Terriglobales bacterium | reverse complement strand
TCAGCTTTTCTATCTCAACTTTTACGATCTAACTTCCCGACCTAAGTCAAAATCCGGCTTGGATGGGGCATTCGTCTGTTTTGAAATTTTGTATCACCCCACGTTAACGCCAAAAGCAGGCGCGAACGTGGGGCACCAGGCAATGGCGGAAGCAAAGGATTCACGCGACAGTTTGCAAACGTTTAGGGGAGTTGATGCGGGGTGGTCCTAACTGCACTTTTAGTTCCCACTCTTTTTAGTTCCCACCCTTCGAAAACCGCGAAGGGTGGGGCAGCCTCAATAAATTAGTTTGATAGAAGGGTGGGCCAGCCCGCCCGTCGCCTCGGCTACAACCCTGCTGGAGAGGTCGTAAACAAAATCTCTGAAGCCGGAAGCGGTATTTTTTCGCACCCGTTGCCCTTCCACGTCATAAACGTAACTCGCCGTGGCCCCGCCATCCACGGCAATTACCCGGTTCTTGATACCTCCAGACGTGATCAATGGCAACCCTCTTCGCTTCTTAGCATGGGGGTAACATTGTGTCCCGCATTCAGCTACAGTTCGCGCCAGACGTCCTTGAAATCATAAAAGCCTTTTTTGCCGGCGAGCCATTCGGCGGCGCGCACTGCGCCTTCGGCAAAACCGCGGCGCGACTTGGCGTCGTGGCAAAGATAGATAGTATCGGCGGGAGATTCGAGCACGACTTCATGCATACCGACGACCTCGCCCTCGCGGAATGAAGTGATCTCCAGTTCGGTGCCGGATGCTTCTTGAATGACATCCCGCAGAACGGCGGCGGTGCCGGACGGGGCGTCTTTTTTGTGGACATGATGGCGCTCGAAAATTTGCCCGGTGTACTGGTGTTGAAGAGCCGCTGCGGCGGTGCGGGCAATCTCGAAAAATAGATTCACACCTACAGAAAAATTTCCGCCGTAAAGCAATCCAATGCCGCTGCTTTCGACCAACTGGCGAACGCGAGGAATTTCCTGATACCAGCCGGTTGCGCCAACGACGATGTTTTTCCTGGCGCGCAGGCAAGCTTCGATATTTTCCATCACAGCATGCGGCGTAGTGAAATCAATTACGACATTGTCGTGCTGCAAAGAATCCGCAGTCAGGGCGCAAGCATGCGCATTATCGGCAGAGCACAGTACGCGGACAACGTGTCCACGCTCGCGCGCCACTTCGGCGACCAGCGATCCGGTTTTTCCACGTCCCAGCAGGACAAGGTTCATAGGCGTATGGGGCAATTTCAGTCGAGGTCTAATTTTACAGCCCCGGGCGCCCAGAGATGAAAATCGGTGCACAGCATCGAGATTTTAGGCTGTCGTAAGGTCGCTAGTACCGAAGTCTTTCGGTGATGGAACCATGGAGTTTGCCTGCAATGGCTTTAAACTCAACGACAATTTAGCGCGGAAACTGCTTCAATGTAGTTTCTCGAAACATTCAATTTGATCTTGTACTAACTGCCTCTCTATCAACTATTCCGGGCCCTAACCTTTGGAATCGCGGCAGCTTACCTTCGTGAACGTTCAGAGATAGTCAAAGACAACGCAGTCCAAAGATTTCTCCGTGCGGGGCAACTGCTTGCAATCTACTCCTGTGCGTCAGAGGAAAGATTTTTCGATTGGCCTTCTTTCATGTAAAGAAAACCATGCTTCTGAACGGACGCCAGTTACGAAAGGTGGCGATCCGAATAGAGACTTCACGCGCAGATGGAGGTCATCGAGGAGCCGTTCTAAACTCAATTTCTGATCTGGCCTTAGGCTCTCTGCGCCCAAGAAGCCTTTCGAAGGCGCAGAGTGTTAAGTGGCATACAACCGTTACGCCTCAGAAATGCGGTTCCCGTGCTGGAAGTGGTATTGCAGAATCTTCGCCGCCAGCGCCGGAGTCACTGCCGGAGAGTCAGGCGTAACTGAGCGTACGATTTCGCCTTTGCATACAACTTCCGCTGCGGCCAGCCCTGCGATTTCCGCGGGCAGAACCAGATTGATTTCAAGCTGCGCTGACGCGGGAATGGCTTCTTCCGCACGGAACAACATTCCCGAGCGGCTGATGTTTTCGGTCGTGCCCTGCCGCCAGGAATCTTCCCCGAGCAGCCGGTATTTCAAGGGCAAATGTAAATTGAACCGCTGTGCGCGAAACGGCGATTCCAGTTTGGCGCGTGAGCGGGGCGTATGTTGAGCAGCAAAACGTGCGGACATGGCAACCTCCTGGGGGAGTGGAGTATCGAGCACCTCCCGCACCTTGGCTTTCAAAGCGGGGAGGGTAAAAGGTTTCTGAAGGAGGATGATTCCTTCTTCCAGCATGCCGTTATGCCCAATGGCATTTTCGGTATAGCCTGACATGTAAAGAACTTTTGTTTCCGGGCGCACAGTAGAAATATGTTTTGCCAGCTCCCGCCCGTTCATGCCGGGCATAATCACGTCCGTCAGCAACAGGTGGATGGGGCCGGAGTAGGAGTTGGCGAGTTGAATGGCGGCATTGGCTTCCGGCGCTTCGAGCACCGAATAGCCCTGTCGCTCCAGATAGACCCGAGCCATGTGGCGCAGGCTCTCTTCATCTTCCACTACAAGAATGGTTTCGTGCGCAGTCTGCGACTTGCTCGCCACCACCGGAGGCTGAACGGTAATTGCCTCGCCTGCCGCAGTCACGCGCGGCAAATAAATCTTGAACGCGGTCCCTTTGCCTGGTTCGCTGTAGGGCCAAATGTAGCCTTCGCTCTGTTTAATGATGCCGTACACGGTGGAAAGGCCAAGCCCCGTACCCTTGGTGCCTTTGGTGGTGAAAAACGGCTCAAAGATATGGCTTTGCGTCTCTTCATCCATGCCCACGCCCGTGTCGCTGATGGCCAGCATGACGTATTCGCCCGGCCGCACCGGGCCGTGAAAGTGAGCGTAGTCGTCATCCAGCGTGGCATTGGCAGTTTCAATGGTGAGCTTTCCGCCGCGTGGCATGGCATCGCGCGCGTTGACCGCAAGATTCATAATGACCTGCTCGATTTGCGTGGGATCGGCCTTCACCGCCCCGATCTCCGCGCCGGGAATCATGACCAAATCAATGTCTTCCCCAATGAGCCGGGTAAGCATCTTCAGGTTTTCTGTGATGACCGCGTTCAAGTCGAGAACTTTCATGGTGAGCATCTGCTTTCGGCTAAATGCCAGAAGTTGACGAGTGAGCGCAGTAGCGCGTTCGGCGGCCTTGGAAATTTCCTGCGCCGGGCTGCGCAATTCGGGAAGCGAAGCAGTGCGCTCCAGCAGGAATTCGCAGTAGCCGGAGATCACCATGAGCAAGTTGTTGAAGTCGTGGGCCACGCCGCCGGCCAGGCGTCCAATGGCCTCCATTTTCTGCGCCTGCCGCAACTGCTGTTCAAGCGCGCGGCGTTCCGTCACGTCCTCGGCGAACAGCTCGAAGAAGACAGCATTGCGCTCTCCACGAATGGCGCGGCCGGAGAGGCGCACGGTAATGGGAGCTTCGTCGCGGCGTTTCCAGTCGGCAGTGAGCCCATCAAAGCGCTCCATGGAGCGGAACTGATCGGCCAAGGTAAACCACTGCACCGAATCTATGTATAAGTTGGCCAGATTGCTGCCCACAAGCTCTACGGCAGATTGATGGCCGAGCATAGCGACCAGGGCGGGATTTGCGCTCAGGAGGATTCCGGCGCCATCGCAACGGCAGATCCCATAGGGCGCGTTGGTGACCAGCGAGCGGAAATTTATTTCCGAGCGCCGCAGGCCGTCTTGCGCCGACCGCAGCTCCGCATTGAACCAGCAGATGAGCAGCGCGACCACAACGAATAGCACCAGATGAATGGTGGCTTTGCGGTAGTCGGCGGGGGAACGGCTGGCGGCCAGCGAAAAATAAATGCTGACCGTAAGCGCAAAAGAAGTGGCGACCAGTCCGGGTTTCCAGCCGCCGTACCATGCGCTCACCATAATGGCGACCGCAAAAACTACCAGACGGCTTTCCACCACGTCGGAGAGTAAGAGCGCAGGAATCACTGCCAGAATGGTGCTCAGTACGGCCACTCCGTAACGCAGGGCGGGAGTTGCCCGCGCGGGAGACATGTGCCGTGTGCGGAGGAGGGGGAGACTCAATCGCATACATCGGCATGGTAGTTCCCAATTGGAAACCGGGCGAGTTACGGGAGTTCATTTGAGCGGTGGCCATGTGTACTACATGGGAACAGGCAACTCCAAAGAGTAAAACAGCAACGCTGCATTTTTCGGGCAATTTTTCATGAAGATCGCAGAGAACTATTAAAAAATCAGATCAGCAGAAGCGGCAAAATTCTTAAGATTTTTTAATGCCAGAGATGGTGTGAATGGATATTTTCTTTCTCGAAAATCCTAACCGGCACTTGCGGCGAGGCTGGGAAAACTGAAAAACTACTCACGCTTCCCAAAACGGCATTTATGAAAATAGCCTTGTTCGGCGGTACGTTCGACCCCATCCATCGCGGACATATCGAGGTAGCGCGCGCGGCGCAGCAGCAAATCGGCCTTGACCGTATTCTATTTGTGCCTGCCAATGTCCCGCCGCACAAGGCGGAGAAACCACGCGCATCCTTCTTCGACCGCTATGCCATGGTGGTGCTGGCTACCATGCAGGAAAAAGCTTTTGTTCCATCCCTGCTGGAAGCTCCGGCAGAAGGTCCGGTGCCGGCTGCGGCGGCAAAGAAGAGTTCCAATCCTTTGAGCGCGCCGCGAAACTACAGCATTGATACAGTCCGGCGGTTTAAGCAAACCTTGAAGCAGAGCGACCGTCTTTTTTTCCTGACCGGCATAGACGCCTTCAAAGATATTGCCAAGTGGCGCGATCCCGAGGCCCTGTTGCAGGAGTGTGAGTTCATCGTCGCCAGCCGCCCTGGATTTTCGCTGGCCGACGTAGCCAATGCCCTGCCCGCGGGCATACGGCCTCCGGCGGCCGCCATTAAGCCCTTTGCGAAACAGGAGGCTTCCGGGCCGCTGGTGCTGCGCGGGGCCACAATTCATCTGCTGGCCAATGTTCATCAGCCCGCTTCAGCCACAGCGGTGCGCCAGGCAGTTGCCGGGAAAAAGTCGGCGAACCGGTTCCTTGATCCTGCGGTCGCGGATTACATCCGCAAAAAGGGCCTTTATAAGTAAGAACAGATTTGCCACGAAAATATTTGCAGCCGGCGCGAAGCAAGCCCCGGCCTCGGCTAGAATAGTTGCCAAGCGCATCGCATGAAAAAAAACGACGTTAAACGCCAAGTTTCAGAAGCCATCGGCGCCTGCCAGGAAAAAAAGGCGCAAGACATTGCGGTCCTGGAACTGGAACAGGGATCGGGCGCCTTTACCGATTACTTCGTTGTGTGCAGTGGCACCAATCCCCGGCAAATTCAGGCCATCGCCGACGAGGTGGAAATTCGCCTGAAGAAGAAGGGGCACTACCACGCGCACATTGAAGGTTATAACCAGGCGGAGTGGATTTTGCTGGACTATGTGGACTTCGTGGTCCACATTTTCTCCGAGCACGCGCGCAAATACTATGACCTGGAAAGACTCTGGAAATCGGCCAAGAAATTGGGCCCCTCGGAATTGAAGCCCACGAAGGCCGGGGCGAAAACCAAGCGCGCGCCTGTCCGCGCCTCACGAAAAAAATTGGCTTGAGCATTCATATTCGCCCGCCGCAAGAACGGCCTCAGCGGGCAGCGCCTTTAACCTTCACGAACGCGCGGCTGCCGAATCAAACAGGTTGAGGAACGAGAGTTTCTTTTCTGCGGGCAGGAATGAAGCTTCAAACGAGTTGCGCGCAATCTCCCGCAGGTGCTCATCGTTGAAGCCGAATTGCTCCTGCGCGATTTGATATTCCCGGACCAGAGACGTCCCAAACATGGCCGGATCATCGCTGTTGAGAATGATCATTATTCCGCGGTCAAAATAGCTGCGCAGCGGATGCTCCGACAAAGACTTGCAGCATCCTGTGCGTAAATTGCTGGTGAGGCAAATTTCCACGGGGACCTGCTGGCGGGCGAGCTCTTCGACCAGTTCGGGGTCTTGTGCGGCCGTCAGGCCATGGCCTATGCGCTCGGCATGGAGGTTCAGCGCTCCCCATATGGATTCCGGCCCGGCGCTCTCGCCCGCATGGGCGGTAAGCCGCAGGCCATTTTCGGCAGCGTAGGCAAAAGCCTCGCGAAACAGTTCTGGCGGGGCCTTTTGTTCGTCGCCGCCAATCCCAATGCCCACGACATGGCGATCACGATAACGCACGGCTAGTTCAAACACATTGCGCGCCGCTTCCGGCCCGAATTGTCGCACCGCATCGAAAATCCAAAGCAGCGAAATGCCGAAATCACGTTCTCCCCGCTCTCGCCCGCGTTCCAGTCCCTCAAAGATTGCATCGAAATCCTGCTTGCGCCACACGCACACACCGACGGAAATATAGACCTCTGCGTGAAGTAT
>JAICKN010000031.1 GCA_025927855.1 Terriglobales bacterium | reverse complement strand
ATCGCCTCAGACAATAAACGGATGTAATCCTGGGCATTTTCAATGCTATCGAACGGAGTTTCAAGGGAACGGCCCATGGCAGCCTCCTGCAGAGGGAATCTGGATTGGAATTCACTGTGGGTGAAAGATTTGCCGAATCACAACCGGCCACCCACAACTGATGTTGAGCGGATTTACTAAGAACAAGCCAACCCAGAACTTAGCCAGTATAACGCTAATTTCCATAGGCAATGCTGTAAATACTTTCTTAATTTGGAACTACCGAACTCTAACCTTCCCAACCACTTACCAAACATCACAGAATGTATTCCAAAAAGCGTAGCATGGATTCTGCGGCCCTTCTATAATGCTGAAAGTGCTTCTAGTGGAGCAACTTAGAAAGCTTGTGAAATTTCTGGACATGGCAGTGAACGTGCAAAACCATAATCGGGGTGGCTCGTCGATCGGCTCTACACCCCGTCATTCCATGGATCGGGAATTACAAAGTCGTTTTACCGCGGTAATTCTGGCTCTGTTAACGATTGCTGCCGGGGTTTTCGCGGTCATTAACTTTCAAAAAGAGCGGGAATTTCAGGTTCCCTACGACGGAATATGGTGGATTGAACAGAACGGCGCTTTAACAGCAAAAAACGTGGCCCCCAGCAGCCCGGGCGAACGTGCCGGAATTAAGCCGGGCGACCAACTGGTTGGCGTGGACCAAGTCACCTTGAAGACTTTTGCCGATTATGAGCGCCAACTCTACCGCGCGGGAATCTGGTCAAAAGTTACCTATTCCATCCTGCGCCGCTCGGTTCCCGTAGATACCAGCGTTGTTCTCGCCCCGACGGACCGCTCTCTTAATAACTGGCTGCGGTTCATTGGCCTGCTCTACCTGGCAATCGGCTTTTATGTTCTGCTGCGCCGTTGGACCGCGACCGGTTCGACCCACTTTTATGTTTTCTGTCTGGTCTCATTTATTTTTTACTGCTTTCACTACACCGGAAAGTTGAACCAGTTTGATTGGATCATCTACTGGGGCAACACAGTCGCGTGGCTGTTGCAACCGGCATTGTTTTTGCATTTCGTGCTCAAATTTCCGGAGAAGCGGCGCACATTGCGCCAGCACGCCTGGATTGCTCCGCTGCTTTATGTTCCCGGCCTTCTACTGCTGGGTCTGCACATCATCGCGCTCAGGCAACTCCAGGCAGGGGAGAACCTGCGCTGGAACCTGGACCGTGTTGAGATGGCTTATCTGGCTCTGTTCTTTGCCGGAGCCGCCGGATTATTGTGGCACAGTTACCGCCGCGCCAATACGCCCTTATTGCGGCAACAACTGAAATGGGTCACCCGCGGCACGACCCTCGCAATAGTGCCCTTCACAGTGGTGTATGCGCTGCCTTTTCTGGGCGGAATCATTCCTACCTCCGGGATGAAAGAACTTTCCGTGCTGTGCCTCGGGCTTCTGCCGCTGACCTTCGGCTATGCGATTTTCCGCTACCGCCTGATGGATGTGGACCTGATTTTCAAGCGCGGCATGGTCTACACGCTCGCGGCGGTGGCGGTGGGCGGAATGTATTTTGCCGTAATCGCAGCCATTGCCGAAGTTGTCCATGCGCGAGTCCCCAGTTCCGGTCCGGCTGGGTTGGTGCTTGCGATTGTGGTGACCGCGCTGCTATTTGATCCGGTAAGAAAATGGATACAGGAGCGCGTGGACCAATTCTTCTATCGGGCACGCTACGACTACCGCAAAACGCTGATTGAGTTTGGCCGGGAATTAAGCGGCGAAACCGACCTGAATAAAATGCTGGGTTCAGTCGTGGACCGTCTCTCGCGCACCTTGATGGTGGACCACATTGGAATCTTCCTTTCGAGCGGCAATCCTGAACAGCCGCTTGTGCTGGCCAAATCTTTCGGCATTGGAAGGACTACGGGCCTCAATTTGGAATTCATCAGCGAGCCACGCGCAGAATTTGAAGCAGGCCACCTGTTCTTCGAGAACACGCATCTGGTTCCGCGCGAGAAACCAGCCGCGCAAGATTCCATTCGCAGTTTGGATTTGAACTACTACATACCCTGCCGGGCGCAAGGGCGCACAATCGCCGTGCTTGGCCTGGGCAAAACGGTTGGCGGCGACTTCCTTTCGAGCGAGGATGTGGAGCTTTTGGAGACGCTCGCTGGATACATGGGAATCGCCATTCAGAATGCGCGGCTCTATGCATCCCTGGAACAGAAAGTGGCCGAATACGAACGGCTCAAGGACTTCAATGAAAACATCGTAGAGTCCATTAACGTCGGCGTTCTGGCAGTTGATCCCGCAGACCGGATTGAATCGTGGAATTCGCAGATGGAGGTAATGTATGCGTTGCCGCGCTGGCAGGCGCTCGGACGCACGTTGAATGAAATATTCCCTCCTGCTTTTGCGGAAGAATATTACCGCGTCCGCCAGAACTCCGGCATTCACAATTTATATAAGTTCCGCATGGCTACGCCTGCGGGCGAAACGCGCACTGTGAATGTAGCCATTGCTCCGCTGGTCACGCGGAAATTCAGCGTGATTGGCCGCCTGATCATCATGGATGACATCACCGAGCGCGTTGAACTGGAATCGCAGCTTTCCCAGGCCGATAAACTATCTTCCATCGGATTGCTGGCAGCAGGCGTTGCCCACGAAGTGAATACGCCGCTGGCGGTGATTTCCTCATACGCGCAGATGCTTTCCAAGCAACTGCAGGGTGATCCGCAAAAAGGCGCCCTTATGGAGAAGATCACGCGGCAGACGTTCCGCGCCTCGGAAATCGTAAATAATCTGCTCAATTTCTCCCGCACTACCGGAACGGAATTTACCGAAGTAGATATCAATAAAATCATTCAAGAGACGCTGACCTTGCTGGAGCATCAATTTAAGACCAGCCGGATTCGTATTCATGACGAACTGGCGGGACATTTGCCTCCCATTACCGGGAATGCAGGAAGATTGCAGCAGGTCTTCTTAAATCTATTTCTGAACGCAAAAGATGCCATGCCAGGAGGCGGCGTACTGAAAATCTCCACCATGAATGGCGATGGCGTAAGCGTCGCCGTCACCGACACAGGCAGCGGCATTTCGCAGGAACATATTCACCGGATTTACGATCCGTTCTTTACAACGAAAACGTCCGCGCGTGAGGGCCAGGGCAGAGGTACGGGGCTTGGACTATCCGTGACTTACGGAATTATTCAGGAGCATGCGGGAAAGATCCGTGTGGAAAGCTCTCCCGACGAAGGCACCACCTTCTACCTTGATTTCCCGCCGGCCAGGAAAGCAGTTCATGTCTGAGGCAGCCACGATCAGTCGTTTACCTGAAACTTTGGAATCACGTTCCTCCGGGTTCGTACTAATCATTGACGATGAAGCGGCGATCCGGGAATCTTTGCAAACCCTGCTTGAAATGGAGGGTTATACCGTGGAGTGCGCGGCCACGGGAGAAGAAGGATTGGCCCGGCTGGGGGACCGTCCGTTCGAGTTAGTTCTGCTGGATTTGGCGCTTCCCGACCGCAACGGAATTGATCTGCTCGGGGAAATCCGCGCTCACAACGCGCAGCTTTCCGTCATTATGATTACAGCCTACGGCACGGTTGAAAATGCCGTGCGGGCAATGCAGGCGGGCGCGGCCAATTTCATTCAAAAGCCGTGGGACAACGAAAAGCTTCTCGCGGATGTCCGCGCCGCAGTTGCGCGCCGCCGCACGGAAGAAGAAAACATACAGCTTAAGCGCGCCCTCAAGCAGCGTTATAACTTTGAAAACATCGTCGGCAAGAGCGAACCCATGCTCAGGATTTTCGACCTGGTCGCACAGGTTGCGCCCAGCCGTTCGACCATTCTTCTGCAAGGCGAAAGCGGCACCGGCAAAGAACTCATTGCAAAAGCCATCCACCTGAACTCGCAGCGGGCGGACCGGCCTTTTGTCCCTGTGAATACCGGCTCCATGCCCCCTGATCTGCTCGAATCCACTTTATTCGGGCACGTCAAAGGCGCCTTCACCAGCGCGAT
Source organism: Terriglobales bacterium (assembly GCA_025927855.1). Classification (GTDB taxonomy): domain Bacteria; phylum Acidobacteriota; class Terriglobia; order Terriglobales; family Acidobacteriaceae; genus JAICKN01. Next base: position 16,975 of record JAICKN010000031.1, on the reverse strand, counting down.
TGCCTCGAAAAAAGGCCTGTTCGAAGTTGCCGACCGCGGCACGCTGTTCCTCGATGAAATCGGTAACATGAGCCTGGATACGCAAAGTAAGATCCTGCGTGTTCTGCAGGACCGGAAATTCATGCACCTGGGCGGAGTGCAGGAAATCCAGGTGGACGTGCGCATTATTGCTGCGACCAATGTTGACTTGCGGCAACTGGTCCACGAAGGCAAGTTTCGCGAGGACCTTTTCTACCGGTTGAACGTGATCACAATTGATCTTCCGGCGTTGCGGCAGAGGAAAGAAGACATCCCCCTGCTGGTAAATTTCTTTCTGGATAGGTACGCTACGGAAAATCAACGTTCCGTACGCCGCATCGGCACGGAGGCCCTGCGCGCGCTTATGGCGCACTCCTGGCCCGGGAATGTGCGCGAACTCGAGAACGTAATTGAACGCGCCGTCGTCCTCTCTTCCGGGTCTGAGATTGGCATTGATCTTCTGCCTGACCACATTGCCGGACGCGGGGCCGCGTTCCCCCGGCTCGAACAACGCGGCGACGCTTCCCTGTTCGAAATTATGGAAGAATGCGAACGGCACATCATTTTGGATATGCTGGAAAAGTGCAGTTGGAACCAGACGGAAGCCGCCGAGCGCTTTCACATGCCTCTTTCCACGCTGAACCAAAAAATCAAGCGGCTTAATATTGACGTGAAAAAGAAAACGCGCGACTAATGCGCTGCGTTTTATAAACTCATTCGCTGAATTTCATAGCGCCTCTCTGTTATAGTGCGGTCAGAAACGAGGAGCGGCCAATGGCTGACGGAGATTTCCTGGGCGGTGTGGAACTCATCTCGCCCGTGGAATTTGCGAAGGGAAAGATTCAGGCAGTGCAGGACTATGCGCTGCTGTCCGTACAGTCTGTAACGAACCTCTTCAAAAAGCCGCTTTACATCGCCGATTTTATTCAGCAGGCCGATTCCATTGGCGTTGGTTCCCTCACCATTACGGTTTTGACGGGGCTTTCCGTGGGCGGAGCATTGGCGCTGAACAGCGCCAGCACTCTGGGCCGGTTTGGGGCCCTCTCGCTGATTGCGCAGTTGGTCTCAATCGGGATGGTGCGGGAGATCGGCCCGGTATTCACCGGACTGATGGTTGCAGGCCGGAATGCCTCGGGAATGGCCAGCGAGATTGGGTCCATGCGCGTAACCGAGCAGATTGATGCAATGCGCGCGCTCGGGACCGATCCCATGAAGAAGCTTGTGACGCCGCGCGTGGCCGCGACGGTGTTCATGCTTTTCTTTCTGACTATACTTGCAGATTTGCTCGGTCTCGTCGGCGGCAGCATCGTCGCCCGCGTGATGTATGGGCTGGATTGGCACCAATACTGGACGACCTCCTGGCAGATTCTGGCTTACTCCGATGTGCTGATGGGGCTGATCAAACCACTGCTCTTCGGCTTCATTATCGCTACCATCGGATGCTACTACGGGCTTACCGCGCAAGGTGGAACTCAGGGCGTAGGCCGCGCTACAACCCAAGCCGTCGTTGCTTCCGGAATCTTGATTCTGGTGGTGGACTTCTTCCTGACGCGCCTCCTTATGACGATGCTTGGATACCGGTGAGCCATGCCATCCACTCTTCTCATGGATGACGCTAACCGCTCCCACGCCAACTCCTCAAACCAGGCGATCATTTTTGAGGACGTCAGGCTGGAATTTGCCGATAAAGCGGTGCTCGATAACGTGTCATTCTCACTTCCACGCGGGCAGACGAAAGCCATCTTCGGTGCGACAGGTTCGGGTAAAAGCACCATCCTGAAACTGACCTTAGGGCTGTTCAAGCCCGACGCGGGCAGAATTTTGGTGATGGGCGAAGATGTTACCGCTATGAGTGAAAATGATCTCTTCGAACTCCGGCGGAAAATTGGGATTGTCTTTCAGGAAAGCGCTCTCTTCGACTCTCTGACGGTCCGGGACAATGTCGCATACCGGTTGGTGGAGGAGGGGAAAATCGGCGACGAAGAAATAGACCGCCGCGTGCATGAAGCATTGAGCTTCGTGGAACTCGAGCACACCGTGGACATGTTTCCTTCTGAACTCTCCGGAGGGATGCGGCGGCGCGTGGGCATCGCCCGGGCCATTATTACCAAACCAGAAGTGCTGCTATACGACTCGCCCACCGGCGGCCTTGATCCTGTGACTTCGACCACCATTATTGAGTTGCTGGTGAAGCAACGGGATGTTTTTGGCACCAGTTCTCTGCTTGTGACTCACCGCCTTCAGGATGCGTTCATTATGGCCACTCACCGCTTTGACCGCGATACCGGGCACATGCAGCCTTTGCCCACTGGATCTAAATCGCATGTGCCGATGTCTTTCCTCATTCTGCGCGAAGGTAAAGTGATCTTTGATGGGGACGCAATAGAACTGGTTAAGACCGACAACCCATATATCCGCAGATTTCTTGCCTAGGCCCAATAGGTGAAAATCAATCCCTATGCAGCGCGGCGCAAAGAGCGTAGCGTACGCAAAATCTTTGATTTATTGCTCCCTCGCCTATGCAACCCAGACCACATCATAAAAATTCCTGCTGCAGTCCCCAGCGCCGCGGCAGCGCTCCAGATTGGGTGCGAATCAAGCCATAACTCCGGGCTTCGCGGAGTAGCGCGATCATCGAAATCGCCGTGAGCCCCAATATCTCCGGGCACGGACTCCCAAAGATTGTTAGGACGATTAGGATCGGCATGGCCGTCATACTGCTGCGAATCAAAACCGGTCCGCCCCAGGTAAATGTCGAGCAGTCCCGGAGCGATCCTCTGCCCATAGATGGCCGCTACCGTCGAACTGCCAACATATAGTTCCCGCCGGCGATGGTGGGCGGCCCAATAAACAGCTCGCGCTCCCACTTCCGGCTCAAAGATCGGCGGCACTGGCTGCGCTTTTCTTGGCAGACGGCTCTTTACCCATCCAAATTGCGGAGTGTTCAATGCCGGCATTTGTACCATGGTCACATGGACCCGCGAACGGTCATGGATGAGTTCGCAGCGGAGTGAATCGGTGAATCCTGCAATGGCGTGCTTGGCCGCGCAATAGCCCGCCTGCAAAGGAATACTGCGGTAAGCGAGTGCCGATCCGACCTGGACGATTGTGCCCCGGTTCCTCTCGCGCATGCGCGTAAGAGCGGCAAGCGTCCCGTAGACAACCCCGAGGTAAGTCACCTCTGTGATCCGCTTGAATTCATCGGCGGTCATTTGGTGAATGGGAGAAAACACAGAAACCATGGCATTGTTCACCCAAATATCAATTGGGCCAAATTCCTGCTCTACCGAGGTGGCGGCTTTTTCTACATCGCCGGCATTCGCCACATCCTGAGCGAAGACGAGAGCTTTGCCTCCCGCTGCTTCGATTTCTGCCTTCGCAGTCTCCAGGCGTTCGCGATTTCTGGCAATTAACCCCACCGCCGCGCCATGCCGCCCAAACTCGCGGGCAATGGCGCGTCCCAGTCCCGCTGATGCTCCCGTCACCACAACGACTTCCTGCTTCTTCACGGCTCATCTCCCATGCATTGCTTATAACTTTATGACTTATAACCGCCTTTAAGATGCCGATTGCTGCTCTCGAGTGGCAAGGGCCCGTGTTTGGGAATCGCGTTTGGCCGGATCGTGTTTCGCGGATTGTGTTCCCGAAGATTGTGTTCCGAAGATTTAAGACTTGGCCTGATGGAACCTGCGGTTCGTTGATCCGGTAAAGCCTGCGGAATGGACTAAGGTGCGGCGGTCACAGAATCCATTATTTATTATGCCTTCCGCCCCTGGCACCCCACAACCGGCTTCCGGAGCCAGCGTGGGGTGGGGGCGTTTCCACCGCACCTAGTAGCGGCTTAGATGGCGATGCTCTTCCGCAGGTTGGAGAGAGTAAAGCGCAATCCGCGCATCTCTTGTTACAAGTTTTTACCGGCAAAGCGTATGTATTTTTGCCTGTGCATCTTATGATTCCCAGCTTGACGAATGACTCTGATTGGGCTCCAATCTTTTTATGGCCTCGGGGCGATTGAACATTGGCACTTCCGGATGGCATTACAAACATTGGATCGCCGATTTTTATCCAGCCAAATTTCCGCCATCCAAAATGCTGGCCTGGTACGCCAAGCATTTCGATACCGTTGAAATCAATAATAGTTTTTACAAATTGCCCACCCAGGATGCACTGCAGGGGTGGCATGATACGGTACCGGAAGATTTTTGCTTCAGCGTTAAAGCCAGCCGTTTTATCACGCACATGAAGCGCTTGAACGATCCCCGGAATGCGATTAGCAAATTTCTATCTCGTGTTGAGATTTTGGGAGAAAAGCTTGGCCCCATTCTGTTTCAACTCCCGCCAAACTGGCATGGAAATGCGGACCGCCTCGATGAATTCCTCGCGGCGTTGCCCACCTCCCACCGCTATGTTTTCGAATTCCGCGAGCTGAGCTGGTATGTTCCTGTCATTTATCGAGTGTTGCAACGCTATAACGCAGCCCTCTGCATCCATGACTGGAGAGATTCATTGTGGCCGGTCGAAATCACGGCCGATTTTACTTATGTGCGGCTCCATGGTTCGAGCGGAACGTACTATGGGAGTTACAGCCAAAAGAAACTTGAGCAATGGGCGCGTAAAATCCGCGAATGGCAAAACCTGGGGGGCGGAGCTTTTGTCTACTTTAATAATGACCAAGGCGGTCACGCCGTCCGCAATGCCCAATCTTTAAAACATCTCCTTATGGACGGGCTTAAAGACCGGGGAAAAGACCCGGAAGACGTTTTCCATACCGATTCTTCCAGTAAGAACGTAGCTTAAGGTATTGAAAATCGCTGATATCTACGGCAACTCTCAAGCTAAATTACAGCTTCGGCCTGATCGCCAGACCCGCGAGTGCCGGGTATGCTTCTCACTGTGAAGAAAGCTAATTTCACTTGTGGCAGCCGATAAAGGAGGCAGCATGCTCTACTGGGCACTGGTATTTTTGATTGTGGCGATCATTGCTGGGATTCTGGGATTTGGCGGGATTGCTGTCGCCGCTGCTGGAATCGCGAAAATCCTTTTCTATATCTTCCTTATTATTTTCCTGATCACGCTCGTCATGGGCTTAGGCCGGCGTGGGAGTAATATTTAGGGACCGATCCTGGCAAAAAGAGCCCGCCGGACTGGCGGGCTTTTTTATTCCGCGCTATACAAATCGAAGCCCCTGCCGCACTCCCTTTCTTACAGCTTCCGTGGTCATGCCGTAAACCAAGTGCGCCGCCAAAGCTGAAACATGGGCGCTCAAGGGATATTCTCCAAAAGATTTCGCCAGGCCGAAAGCCGGGACGGCAATTTCATCGGCTGCCGCAAATAATGTTGCGCCGAACGGAATTCCCATGCCTGCCTTCGTCTGCGGAACATTTTCTACGGCCGCTCCATAAGCTCCTCCCATCAGCGCGCCGAAAGCATAATGGACGACCGGGCCGGCCTTCTTTTTCGCTTCGTGAGAAATCGGCTTGCGGAATATTGTTTTAGAAATATATCCGGCCGTTTTCATCGTTACATCTTCTTCCATCTCAGGGTCCGATTGCGCTCGGTTTTCCTGGTGATTTCCGTTCTGAGCGCCGTCTTCATTCTGGTTCAATTTTTCCGCAGCTTTGCTCCAGACAGACTGGAATTGATTCATCGTCCAGGCTCCTGCCAGGCCTCCGGCCACCCCGGCGGCAATTCCCTTCCAGTTGCTTCGCCGATTTCTTACGTATCGCGCCAGTCGTTTTACCCGCATGCGCACCTCCGCGCTATTCGATGGCTTCCTTCCGCAAAACGTTGGAATTGGCGGACAGAGTTTACTGAGCAGATGGCGCGGGCTGGGCCGCCGGGGAAGGAACTTTGTATACGTTGTTATTCATATTACTTTCAGGAACACTGCCGTCGTTCACGATAATTTCCTGGGGAAGCATGGGCATCTCCATGCGGATAGAAGCCTTCGATTTGCCTCGTACGATTAGACGTTTTACAGCATCACCTTGAGCCATCCGCGCTCTTATAGGAACTTCCGCTCCGGAATTCCCCAAATTTTCGGCGGTTACCGTTACCAGATATCCGTGCTGCGGAAGTTCGCTGATGTAAACGGAATCTACGCGAAAATCGGGAAGGCCTCGGTCGTTGTAGACCCAATCGTCGAAGAACCATTTGAGGTCGCGCTGTGTAGTCTTTTCCAGAACTTTTTCAAAATAATCGGGCGAATGATCTTCGGAATATTTGTAATTCAGTAATGCCGCGGGAATGTTCGCGGATGCATCGAGCATGTCATGCAGCATCCAGAAAACATCCAGTGATTTGGATTGCAGATAAATATTGTCCGGCGAATTGATCAGCGAGTTCTTATTGGCGGCCCCATCTGCGTCCTCGTCAGCGGTGACGTTGGCGCGTTTTTCGACGTTTATCAATGGCGCATTATGCGCATCCAGATAATCAAGCGCCGCTTGTCTGCCCTTTTGCTGCTCAAGATGAAGCGCCTGCGCATAATGCGCCAGGCCCTCCCGGATCCAGGGGTGGGGCGTATGTATCTTTTGAAGCGCGAGCGCGTAAACCAGGGTCATTTTTGATTCCGCAGCGGAATCATTTCTGAAAGGCATGATCAACATCCGTTCGGTGGTAAACGGCACAGCGTCGGGGTCGGGATTTTCGATGACTTGCAAATCAGAACCGGCTCTTTTCATGCCAACAAACAAACTCAGATTCCCCAATTCCGTGATGTCTTTCTCTAATGAATTCGCGGCTGTTTCGTGGTCAGGAAGGTAGTAGATGGAATTCGGCGGTGAGATTTGTGTTGAATTCAATCTCTGATAATTCCCGATTACAAATGTTGGCACGTTCCATTCCGAAGAACCCGCACTGAAGGCATTTGCCTCTTCTGGTCGCTCCGAACTAACTGCGGAAAGCGGAGTTGATACTGCTGTGAATAAGATCTGTTGGTTGAGTAAAGATGCAATGTGCAAACTCATGCTGGCGGCACCCTCCCGTTTCTGCCATCGGCTAATGGTTTGGGTCACGCTGTTTTCTTCCGAAAGGCTTGCAGAGTCAGTCGCTACTGGATACCAGGCCACGTGTCCAATTCCACGGACGGCGGTGAACGCGCTGCTGATCTGGTCCCAATCAGTGTGTCTGGCTTGCTCTTCGGGCACTCCCACCCGCGTCAGCCTGGTCGCATCCAGTAAAACCACGCCTTCATAGCCGATGTCCAAATCCACTGTGCCTCGGGACGGTACCACCTGCGGCAAACTCACAATCGCCTCGGAAAGCGCTCCGGTGTGGTCAATATCGGAGGTGTAAGTTTGCGCCACAAACTGAACAGGCTTTTTCTCGCTTTGTATTGAGAGCCAATTCAGGCTCGATGAAATTTGCAGGACAGCGTTTTTTTGTGGACTGGACGAATCGTTCCGCAGAGTAACGCGGCCGCGCACGCCCAGGCGATGTTGCTCCGGTTCAACCTGCAGGGTCAGATCGTAATTGGTGATGGTAAACGCTTCGCGGTCAATGGCCAGGGCCTGCGTTAAAAATCCGAAAAGCGCGCAAACAATAAAGAAATACTTCATCCAATAAAGAAACACTTCAAGGATTCTTCCTCCGCTGGCGCACAACTTCATACAGCACCACGGCAGCCGCTACTGAAACATTCAACGAGGGCACCTTCCCCAGCATAGGAATGGACACCAGAAAATCACATTTTTTGCGCACCAAGTCATGTAGGCCCTTGCCCTCTGCGCCCAGCACAATTGCGCAATCCATTTTGTAGTCGAGCGCATCGTACGACTGTGTTCCACGTTCATCGAGGCCGACGCTCCAGATATTTTTTCCCTTGAGCTCGTCCACGGTGCGCGCAATGTTAGTGACTTTCGCGATAGGCAAATGCTCGCTTGCGCCTGCCGAAGCCTTGGTCACCGCCGGCGTCACGCTCGCGGCCCGGCGTTCCGGGATTACCACTCCATCAGCCCCCGCGGCGTCGGCGGTGCGAAGGATTGCGCCCAGATTGTGCGGATCTTCTACGCCATCGAGCACCACGAGAAAGGAATGCATTCCGCGCTTGGCCGCCAAAATGTCATCCACATCGCCATATTGCTTGGCTGATGTAACGGCCACCACGCCCTGATGGGAGTTATTTCCGGCCATTCGGTCAAGTTCCGGGCGTGCCAGAAAGCGCACAGCGATGCCGTTTTTGCGGCATTCCTCAATCACGCGCTGCAGGCGAAGGTCATTGCGCTCTTTGGCAATGCCCACCCACTCAAAGGCCCGTCCCCGGGCCTTCAACGATTCGGTAACGGCATGAATGCCGTAGATTAAATTCATGCTGAATAAGTGTATCGCGGAGAGGATGCGGGCGGAAAATTGCGGTCCACAACTTGCCTACTTTTTGAATTCGGCGTGAGAGGCTTGCTTCGCCCTAGCCCAGCCCTCTTTCACAATTTGCCGCGCCCGGCCCAAGGCGAGCGATCCGGCGGGAACTTCATTCGTAATGCACGATGCAGCTGCAATATACGCGCCCTTCCCGAGCTTAATGGGAGCAACCAGCGTTGAATCGCTGCCCACGAACACGCCATCCTCAATGACGGTCTTATGCTTGTGTACTCCATCATAGTTGCAGGTAATTGTGCCCGCGCCAATGTTTACGCCATCCCCGATTTCAGCGTCGCCCAGGTAGGTAAGATGGTTGGCCTTCGATCCTTTTCCCAAACGCATCTTTTTAGTCTCAACAAAATTGCCCACGCGCGCGCCTTCGCCGATCTCACTTCCTGGACGCAGCCGGGAATACGGGCCGACCGTTGCCTGGGCATGGATCTGTGAATCGTCCATAACACATCCCGGAAGAATGCTGACTTCATCTCCAATCAATGTGTTGCGAATCACGCTATAAGAACGGACCCGGCAATTCTCGCCCACGCTGGTGGCACCGAGAAGCTGCACGAAAGGTTCAATCACCGTATCCGGTCCAACTTGAACGCCGGCATCAATCACGCAAGTTTCCGGATAAAAAATGGTCACGCCGCCCGCCATCAATTCTTCGCATTTCGCCATGCGCATTCGCCGGTCAATGTCGGCAAGTTCAGCCCGCGTGTTTCCCCCGAGTGCCTCATAAGGATCATTGGCCTCAACCGCCACAACGCGCCCGCCCGCTTTGGTCAAAATTTTGGCCAGATCGGTAAGATACATTTCTCCATGAACGTTTTTGGTGCCGAGATGGCTGATGTGTTTGAGCAATGGCTTTACAGAAAACGCATAGAAACCAGAATTGATTTCCCGGACTTTCTGCTGCGCCTTGGTTGCGGCTTTGTGCTCCACAATGGCTTTCACGTCAGAAGACTTCGCGCTCTTCCGGATGATCCGCCCATATCCCGCGGGATCGGGAAGCACGGAGGTCAAAATTGTCATCGCCGCTTTTTTAGTAACGTGGAAATCCAATAATTTCTGTATGGTTTGTCCGGAAATGCGGGGAGCATCGCCGGAGAGCACAATCACCTGGTCGTAACCAGCAATCGCATCACGCGCCATCATTACGGCATGGCCAGTTCCACGTTGCTCATGCTGAACAATAAAGTTCACGCCCGTAGCAGAAACAGCTTCACGCACGCGCTCTGCTTCGTGGCCGATGACTACGTAAATATCTCTCCCAGAAACAGTTCTTTGGGCGGCGGCAATAACATGCGCCAGCAGCGGCTTGCCGCCGGCTTCATGCAGCACCTTGGGATGTTTCGATTTAAGCCGGGTACCCTTCCCGGCGGCCATAATGACTACGGCCAGCGAGGTTTCGGATGAATGGCCCGGAGCAGAACTCGTTTGTTTGTTTGCCATTGAGTTCCACTATAGCGCGAGATGTTCCATGAAAAGAAGCTGCAAAACAAGTGCCAGCGTTGTTGAAAAGATTCCGGCCATCCGGATTACCTACATTGTTTTTTCGCCCGAAACGCAAGCTGTAAAAGGTCCTGTGCGACCTTGCCGGTCACGTGACGCACCTGTTCTGCTTCCTCGAGATAGTCTCCCAGCACAGGAGAGACCCCTAACGCTTCCACCTCTTCCAGATCAGAAACGATAGGCGCCGCGCCCTCCAATGCATATTTGGCCTTCATCTTTGAAGAGACCGGCATGCGGTTGATCAGAGCATAGTCAAAAATCGGCCCGCCCGCATGGCTATTCAGAGCACGAATGTGGTCGGAAACCGTCAGCCCCAGGCTCTCATTTGCCTGCGTCATAAGATTGCCGATATATACCTTGAGCGCAGAGGATTTGCGGATGGCTGAAGCCACCCCGGGCACGAGCAGATTTGCGATGAGGCTGGTGAAGAGCGACCCGGGGCCGATGGTAATCAGGTCGGCGGAAGCAATGGCCTCCAGTGTTTGCGGCATGGGCTTCACGTCTGAAGGAACCAGAAACAGTTCGCGGATTTTCCCCTTGCTGCGGCCAATTTTGGTTTCACCTTTCACACGGGTTCCATCTTCCATTAACGCCTCCAGGATTACGTGAGAAGTCGTTACCGGATAAATCCGCCCACGAATCGAGAGAATTTCGGAGGAAAGCCGCACGGCCTCCGCAAAGTCATCGTCCGTCAGCGCGGTGAGCGCGGTGAGAAACAGGTTGCCAAAGCTGTGCCCTTCAAGTCCCGAGCCTTTTTTAAAACGATGTTGGAACAGCCGGGAGAGAAGAGCTTCATCCTGGGAGAGCGCGACAATGCAGTTGCGTATGTCTCCCGGCGGAAGAATATTGAATTCTTTGCTCAGGCGGCCGCTGGACCCGCCATCGTCGCTCACCGTTACGACGGCACAGAGCTCGGCAATATGAATGTCCGTGGGAGCAAATGCGTACAAATATTCAGGGCGGACGACATACGCCTTCAGCCCTTTGAGCAGCGTGGAAAGTCCTGTGCCACCGCCAATTGCTACAACTCGCAGTCCAGCGTCCGGGCGCTTCATTCCGGCTTTCGATGGGTTCCGCGAAAGCGGCATTTCCTCTCTACAGGCTTTCTTCTGGAGTTATATTGGGCGCGGATTCCCCGGGATCGGGATAAAGCAATTCAGTAAATCGCGGATCCTCCGCAAGGTTCTGGAAGTCGGAATCATTGCGGGCCTGGTAACGAAGCACCGGATTGTGCCGGATGGCTTCGCTCAAATGGCGTAACGATTCTTCCACGTGCCCGGTAAGGCAATCGAGCGCCGCCAAACCATACGAAACATAGTCGGCCTCCGGGACTTGCTTGCTCAGCTTTTCCAGATGCTCTCGCGCATTCACGTAATCGCCAATGTTAATGAGGGAAACGGCGTAATCGTAATGCTCTTCTGTAGTTTTGAATTGCGTGGACGCCTTCTCCAAATGTTGATTGCAGGCGTTCAGATGGACGCCGGCGCGGTCCGACAACTCGCGCGCCGTACCAGCCAACACCTTCTGAAAATGAGCTTTCGCCTTGTCAAACTTGCGCTCCTGCATGGCCCGGAGACCGGCTTCATAGTTTTGCACCGCCTGTGCAAAATGTGGATCTTCTCCTGCAGACTTCTTTGCCGTAGGCTTTTGCGCCATTTTTAAGATTCGTCCTGTATTCTTCGTAAGTAATTCCTTTTGCGAGGGTTTGGAGCAGCTCAACAACTCTCATCAGACAGCCCAAACACGGTTTTATTATCTGAAAAACCCGTCACTCGTGACAACTTTGTGGGCCATGAAAAACTCTGGATTTTTGTAACTAAGCCTTATATCCGTTCCAGCCATTACGCGTCAACCTGCGCCCGGCGCTTACTCAACGCTGGCCATTTTATTCAGGTCAATCTGCTTCCATTCGCCTTTTATGATTCCCGCGCGAATCTGGGCCGGGGTTTTGCCTTTCTTGGTCTCCATATAAGAGTAGTAAAGTTCCCGGAGGCATGTGCCGCATTCCGCACCGTGCGTCCCTTCATAACAGCTGTGCAGGCTTTTGTGGCCCATACGGTCGCAGTAACAAAAACAGGGCTGCTGGTAGATTACATTTTGTATCTTCGCCGCCAGCTCATACGCGTGGGTCTGGTAAGGGTATTGCGCATTCGCGCCCCACAATTGTTCTTTCTTCAGGATGGGAGGCAATTTCTCGCCTTTTGCAGGCGGTGCAGGGTTATATGCTGGAACCGGGGCCTCTTCCTGCTGCGAACTGGCCCATGGGGTGGATAGAATAAAGGTAAAAACCAGGGCAAAAGCCACACCGAGATTACGCTTCAGCATAGGTCAGACCTCGATTGCGATATTGTAACTCGAAATTCGTCCGCTTGGGGGGACGGCCAACCGGCCCATTATCCACTACGGTGATTAAAGCAATTTTGTGGGACAACGACGGCGTACTTGTAGATACGGAAAAGCTCTATTTTGAAGCAGGAAGAACCATTCTTTCCAGCATCGGGATCGAACTGACAATTGAACAATATCAGGAATATTCGCTGCGGCTGGGTGAAAGTGTATTCCGGCTGGCAGAGGAGCAGGGGTTTCCGCTCGACAAAATACTGGAGCTGAAAAAAGAACGTAATGCAATCTACGAGGATTTATTGCGGCAGCGGTGCGAAGTTTATCCCGGAGTGGAAGAAGTATTAAGCCAGTTGGCTGGTAACTTCCGTATGGCCATCGTCACCAGCTCCCGCCGAAGGCACTTTGAGGCCATTCACAACACACGCAATCTGACCAGATATTTTGAATTTTGGCTGTCCCAGGAACAATATGCAAAAAGCAAACCTCATCCTGATCCTTACCTGGCGGCGATGGAGCGGCTGAGTTTACCTCCTGATTCGTGCATTGCCATCGAAGACACAGAACGCGGCCTTAAGTCCGCGCTTGCCGCGGGACTGCGGTGTATCATCATTCCCAATAGTTTTACCAAAAGCTGCCGCTTTGAGGGCGCTACAGCCGTTATGGCGAATATCCGCGAACTACCGTCTTGTTTATCAAAATTTTAGCCGCGAGGGTTTGGAATGCGAAGATTGGAATGAAAGAAGCCCGGTAGAAAAGCTACGCGATAAAGTCTTCGTGGCTCTGCGCGTGCACAGGCTGAGGAAGGCGGTCGGTAACCTCGGCGAGCCGCGCCAGTTTTTCAGCTAGTCCCGGCATCAAGGCACCCGGATGGTACCGCCAGCGGTAATTTCCTACGGTCGTGCTTGGAGTATTCACGCGCCCTTCGCTGCCCAGCCCAAGCACATCCTGGAGCGGCGCAACTGCAAAACTGGCGACGGAACTTTGCGCGAGCCGTATCAACGCCCAGTTAATGCCATCTTCAGCTCTCCCGGTGAGCGCTTCTGCCGCTTGCCGTTCGTGTGGGGCCGCCGTGTTCCACCAGCCCAGGGTAGTATCGTTATCGTGCGTTCCCGTATAGATGACGTGATCGGGCGTCATGCGGTGCGGTAAATAGATGTGTGCGCCCGGATCGCCGAACGCAAACTGCAAAACCGCCATCCCCGGAATATGATGCCGATGACGGAGCGCAACTACGTCGGGAGTTATGAAGCCGAGATCCTCGGCGAAAAATGGCAGCCCTCCCAGTTCCGCGCAAAGCCTGTTGAATAGCTCGTCGCCGGGACCATCCACCCACCGTCCACCAACAGCGGTTGGATCACTGGCAGGTATTTCCCAGAACTGCGAAAACCCGCGGAAATGGTCAAGGCGGATGTAATCGCAATTCTGCGTGGCCCACCGTAGCCGTTGCACCCACCATTCAAACCCATGCGCGCGCATGTGGTCCCAGTCATAGAGCGGATTGCCCCAACGCTGGCCGGTTACGCTGAAAACATCGGGGGGGACGCCGGAGACAACTTGCGGCTGCAAATCATCATTCAGGCGGAACCGTTCGCGGTGCGCCCAAACGTCCGCGCTGTCGTAATCCACGAAAATTGCGATGTCGCCGATGATGCGAATAGACAAGCGCGCGCAATGAGCGCGAATGGCGTTCCATTGCTCATAAAAGAAAAATTGCAGCACCCTTTGAATCGCCAGGTTCGCAGCAAGTTCTGCGCGGGCTTGTTCTATGGCTTCCGGAACCTTCCGCGCCAGCGCGGCAGGCCAAAGGTCCCACCGGGCGTTGTTGTACCTTTCGCGTAAGGCCGCAAAGAGGACAAAATCTTCGAGCCACCAGTTATTTTGCGTACAGAAATTTAAGAAACCGGCACGGGCATGCTCCGGGGCGCTCTCCACAAAATTCTGCGCCGCGCGGTTCAAAAGCGGAGATTTGGTCCGGGAAACGGCCTCATAGTCCACCGGGCCCTGTTCACCATCCAAACCGTCAATCAGGCGGCTATCCAGCCATCCGCGCTCTGCCAGCCTTTCCAGGCTAATGAGCATTGGATTGCCGGCGAAGGCTGAGGTTGACGAGTACGGAGAGTTCCCATTGGCGGGCGCTCCCAGCGGAAGCACCTGCCACAGGCCTTGCTTGGCAGCGCAAAGAAAATCAAGAAAGGCGTACGCCGCCGGGCCCAGATCGCCGATTCCTCCGCGCGACGGCAAGCATGTGGGGTGCAACAGAATTCCGCTCAATCGGGGAAATGACATTGCTTCTCGCAGAAACTGGTTTCACAGAAAACTGAGTAACCGTAGATGTTGACTCTAGCGTGAGCGGTTGCTATTCGCCTTCATCTCCGCTTTGCATGCGGGTGAGGGACTTGTATTCATTCTGGTTGATTTTGATCGCGCCTGACTTTTCCATTTGATCACGCAGGTTCGATACAAACACATTAAAGATCTCTGATTGTTTGTTCTCCAGCAATGCCTGGCGGGTCTCGTCTTTTTTCGCGGCAAATTCCTGGGTGGTCGGTTCCTGGCGCTGCAGAATCGAAAGCACGGCTCCCACGTTGCCATTGTCAATGGGCCCGCTGATCTGACCAGGCTGTAGGCTAAAAGCTATAGCGGCTGGTCCGGTGAGAGAACCGAGTTCGGGAACCTGCCCACCCGGCAACACGAAGTCGCTGTTCTTCACCTGAGCGCCAAGCGCTTTCGCCGCTTTTTTAAGATCGTGTTCGGACTTGGCGCGGTCCGCGAGTTCCTGCGTCTTCTGCTGAAGGAGCGCGGTGGCTCGCTGATCTTTGAAATCTGTTTCTACGCGGGCGCGAATCTGCTCAAACGTGGGGGATGCTGGCGGCTTATCATCCAGCACCTGAAAAACTACAAACCCTTGCGGTATCTGCGCTTCATCCGCGGGCGCTTTTACGTTTTCGTTGAAAACGGTGTCCATGAACTGCGGAGCGCTGCCAATGCCGGGCAAAGAGTCCGTGCGGCCCACAAAATCGGTGGTCACCACTTGCAAACCTTTCGCAGCGGCGGCCTGGGAGAGGCTGGAACTCCGCGCCTGGGCGACAATCGCGCGCGCCTCGGTATCGGCTGCCTGCGTTCCCTGTTGCTGCCGTATGGCGGAGGTAATCTGGTCTTTCACTTCGTCCAGCGATTTCACATGCGCATTCTGCTTGTCATCTACATGAATAATGTGAAAGCCATAACTGCTCTGCACCACGCCGCTGGTCTCGCCCTTGGCCAAGGAAAACGCGGCTTTTTCGAATTCTGGGACTGTCTGGCCCTTTACGATCCAGCCAAGGGATCCGCCATTGGCGGCGCTGCCGGGGTCCTGCGAATATTTCTTTGCCAGCGCGGCAAAGTTGCCGCCGGACTTTAGCTGCTTCAAAATGTCTTCCGCTTTTTGCCGCGCCGCTTCCGCTCCCTTTTGGTCCACTTTTCCATCCGCACCGGGCAACGGCGTTTTAATCAGAATATGGCGGACGTTGACGCGGTCTGGAACGCGGTATTCGTCGCGATGGTCCTCGTAATAGCGCTCCAAGTCGTCCTGTGAGATGGAAATCTGAGCGGCGACTTTATCTGCATTCACAACTACGTATTGCAGCTTGCGCGTCTCAGGAATGGAATTTGCGTAGCGCGCTTTATTCTGCTGGTAAAAAGCCTGTAACTCAGCATCGGCCGGATGCAACGATTTTTCGATATCGTCTTTTGTGAAATAAGCGTAATCGAATTTTACTTTTGTATTTTTATTTTCAAAATCCTTCTGCACGTCGGCATCCGTCACCAAGGCGCTGGCTGAAATCAAATTGCGCAGCTTATCTATGAGGATCTGATTTTTTACCTGCCCTTCAAATTGCGGGATCGTAAGGTCTGCATTCTGCAACAGTTCCTGGTACTGCTCCTGCCCAATAAACTGCCCATTGGGGAAAAAGGTGGCCGAATAGGCGCCATGCTGCAATTCATCCGCGACTTCCGCGTCCGTCACGCTCAAACCAAGACGCTTTGCTTCCGCCACCAGCGCCTGCTGGCTGATCAGTTGCTGCGCAGCTTGCCCGTAGAAATAGGGTTGGAGCATGGCGGCCTGTTCGCCGCCCTTGGGGAACTGCTGCCGGAGCAATTGTTGACCTTGATGCTCGACCTCGGCCGAGGTGACTTGCTGGCCCGCGACCGTCGCCACGACGCCAGTGGCCGGCGTATCCGAGCCCAGCATGCCGCCAGGAATCAGGTAAACCAGCATTGCCAGGGAAAGCAGAACGAGCAGGCCTCCAAACACAACCTTCTTAATGGGGCCAGGGGTTTGCAGGAATCGAATCATGGTTTGTTGTTACTCCAGGAACAGTGCAAGTACAAGATTATAAACCAGACAGGGTCATTGCAACGCCGCGGTGCGGTTCTACAGACTGTGATGTTGGCCGGATCAGAATTTTTCGTCCTTGCCCGCAGGTTCGTGAATTCCCTTTGTATAGTCCGTTGCCGAAGTTTCATAGCAAGGCAACGCATTGCGGCGGCGGCGGGCATTTAATTCCGGCGCGTCAGTGGAATATTCCAGCGGCAATTTCGCGCGGGTGTCATCCTGGTGCGTGATCTGTTCCAACGTCTCGTCACAGCCGGGGTCCCTTACAGCCATAATTTCATGCAGCGTTGAATAATCGAGCCCGTATTCGGAGAGACGCGGTTGATACGGCAGGAACTCATACACCAGTTTCACCAGCCGGAGTTCGCT
>JAICKN010000130.1 GCA_025927855.1 Terriglobales bacterium | reverse complement strand
CAGATACAGAATTCGTACAACGATTCGGTCAAGACCACGGAACTGGAAGTTTTGAGTCCCGTTTTCGATGCGGAAGTGCTTGTGCTCGATGAACTCGGTGCAGTGAAGCCCACGGAATGGGTATGGGACACGGTAAGTCTTGTGCTGAACACGCGTTATAACAACAACCGTACAACTATCATCACCACAAACTTCAGGGACGGCGCTCCGGGAGCATTGTCCGGCCCCCGCGCCGCCTCGCGGGAAGAGACGCTCGGCGACCGTATCGGCGAGCGCATGCGTTCGCGCCTGCATGAAATGTGCCGCATTATCAATATGGAAGGCGAAGATTTCCGCCAAAAATTCCGCAGCGCGAGTTTCCGCTAGTTATTAAGGTTTGGTGGGGTTAGGTGATTTCTCCTGTCCTTCCGGCCGCGCTGGAACCCGCTTTCTTGCCTCAACTTTCCGTGTGCTGTAGTTTTAAGTGAGTGGATAGCGCCTGTCATCGTTGCGGAAATATTCTCGAAGAGGGTAGACCCTTTTGTCCTCAGTGCAATGCGCCGCAAATCCGCGTGATGGGGGTTGAACCGCCTGCGCCTCCACCCGCGGCTATTCCTGAAATTTATGAACAGCCCAACCATGGCGGCCAGAGTACGGCTGCCCCGCTCCAAACCCAACAAATAGATTGGGTTAATGCTGCTTTGCCTTCCGCAGCCTGGGCCGGACTTGTGGCTGCGCTCATCATGATTGTGCCCTTGGGGGCCTTTGGATTCGGCATGCTCGCCGGGGGATGGCTGGCCGTGGTCCTCTACCGGCGCAGAGTTCCTAACGTGCTGATTACGCCGGGGATGGGAGCAAAGCTGGGCGCTGCGAGCGGTGCCATTGGATACGGAATTCTTATTGTTTTATTGGCGCTCTCGTTGGTTTTTCTCCATACCGGGAGTGAGCTGCGGCAGGCTTTAATGCAGGCCATTCAACAGGCAATCGCCCGCAGTTCCGATCCGGAAGCAAAGCAGGCGCTTGAGGCCCTGAAGTCGCCGCAGGGCATGACGATTGTGCTCGTCTTTGCTTTCATCCTGATGTTTTGTATTTATCTGACTGTTTCAAGCATTGGCGGCGCATTGAGCGCGGTGCTGCTGCGTCCCAAAAAAACGCGCAAATAACAGAAATCAAGCAGTTTTAATGGGCGCTCCTTGCTCCACCGGGGCCAAGCCGCGTATGATTCAGCGTTTATGACCGCACGATCCACTGCCCGCTCTCCCCGCCTGACTGTGAAGGCGCAACTCATGTCCGCTTCGGAAATCGAGCGTACGCTGGTGCGCCTGGCCCATGAAATTCTCGAAAAAAATGATGGAACTGCGGGATTGGGCTTCGTCGGCATCCGCAAGCGCGGCGTTCCGCTGGCGGAAAGGCTGGCGCACATCATCAGCCGCATTGAAAAGTCGGCTGTTCCCGTGGGGGCACTCGATGTAACGCCTTACCGGGACGACCTTACCACGCAGGGCCCAAAACCTGCGGCGCAGAAAAACGAAATTGGCTTTTCCATTACGGATTTGAACATCATTCTGGTGGACGACGTTCTATACACAGGACGGACGGCCCGCGCTGCCATGGACGCGCTTTTCCAGCATGGCCGCCCGAAACGCGTTCAACTATGTGTTTTCGTGGATCGTGGGCATCGCGAGCTGCCGATTGAAGCGACATTTGTGGGGCGGCAAATTCAGACTATGCCGCAGGAGTTCGTAAAAATCCAGCTGAAAGAAGTGGATAGCGCCGAAAAGGTTGTGTTGATGGAGCCGCAGGTCTGAAGTGTACTTCCCAACGATATCTAGATACCGCGCAAGCTGGATATTGTGGGAACGCGTGGCGTTCGTTACGGGAATATTGTGATATGTCGTCCCGAGCTGTTTTGCGAGGGACCTTAGGACGGAGTAAAGCCAGATTGCATCGGGCAGGAATGGCATTCCCGCTTGCCGCATAGCAGGGTTAGGAATTCATATCCCTCTTGTCCGCTGGGCAGGATGAATGACGTTCACGGATTCGCGGGCATAAGAGAAGTCCAATTGCACCACGGCTGTTTTCACTAGCTTGGCAAAGTAGCAATACAAATTCTCATGGAAAAAGTTGCTCGCGGTTCTCTGCTGGGCATAGAACATCTCGAAGCTGCTGAGATCGCCGGAATTCTCAAGCTGGCGCGGCAGATGGACACGCGCAAGCCCCGTCCGTTGTTGCGCGGCAAACGCATTCTGCTGCTTTTCTATGAAGCATCCACGCGCACGCGCAGTTCATTTGAGATTGCTGCCCAGTCTTTGGGCGCAGCGACCACGCTGGTGCTTTCGAGCGGATCGAGCATTGAGAAAGGCGAGTCGCTGCTCGACACCGTTTACACGCTCCGCGCGGTCGGCGCGGACCTGATCGTGATACGCCATCCCAATGCGGGAGCGCCGCAGTTTATCGCCACGCACCTCGATATCCCCGTCATTAACGCGGGCGACGGAATGCACGAGCACCCCACACAGGCGTTGCTCGATGCCTACACAATTCTTCGCCACAAGAAGACGATCACAGGGCTGAACGTGGCGATTGTCGGCGATATTTACCACAGCCGCGTAGCGCGCTCGGCTGTGCAGCTGCTTAGCAAACTTCGAGCGAAGATCACGCTTTGCGGCCCGCCGGAGTTTTTGCCGGAGGTGGCCACGACGCTGGCGCCGGGCCTGCAGATCAGCCGCACGGTAGAAGACGCAATTCGCGGCGCTGATGTCGTCATGGTGCTGCGGGTGCAGAAGGAACGGCTGGCGGGCATGAATGTGAGTCTGGACGACTACATCACACGCTATCAAGTGACATTGCCGAGGCTGCGGCTGGCCAAAAAAGACGCGATCATCATGCATCCTGGGCCGATTATCCGCGGCCTGGAGTTGACCTGGGAAGTGGCGGATTGCCGGCAATCGGTGATTGTGGAAGAGGTGCGGAACGGGGTTCCGGTGCGGATGGCCGTGCTGACGAGAGCGCTGGGAGGAAGAAGATGAAAGACAATTCTCTTCCGCAGATTTGCGCGGATCCCCTGCGATCCGATTTTGAAAAGGAAGGAAAAGTTTCGCGCAAATCTGCGAACTCGGCGGAAGGGAAGTAATGAATAGCAGAGAAAATCAAACGCTGCTGATTAAGGGCGGCCACGTCATTGATCCCGCGGCCAAGATTAACGCGCCTATGGACGTGCTGTTGCGCGATGGAGCCGTGGCCGAAATTGCGCTGCCCGGGAAAATACACGGGGGCGCTGATGAAAAATTTGACGCTCGCGGATTGATTATTGCGCCAGGCTTCATTGATTTGCACGTGCATTTGCGGGAACCAGGCCAGAGTTACAAAGAGACCATTGCCACGGGAACGGCTGCCGCTGCTGCAGGCGGATTTACTTCCATTTGCTGCATGCCGAACACGCAGCCAGTGGTAGATTCCGCCGAGTGGGTGCGCTGGCTGCAGCAGCCCGAGCGCGGCGCAGTGGTAAACGTCTTTCCCATTGCCGCGGCTACAAAGGCCAGCAAAGGAGCTTCCCTTACCGATTTCCGCGCTTTGCAGCGGGCGGGCGCAGTGGCGGTTACCGATGACGGCAAGCCCATCCTGAACGACGACGTTATGCGCGAGGCGCTGCGCGCAGCTTCCGAGTTAAATATGCCGGTGATTCAGCACGCGGAAGATACCCGCATGACGGCGAATTGTTCTATGCATGATGGGCCCACGGCATTTCGCATGGGGCTGCACGGAATGAATGCGGCGGCGGAAGCATCGGTGGTAGAGCGGGACGTCCACCTGGCGCAGCAGTTCCACGGAGCGCGGCTGCACGTCGCGCACATTTCCACCGCCGAAGCCCTCAAGGCGGTACGAAAGGGCAAGCGCAATAAATCACGCGTCACCTGCGAGGTCACTCCGCATCATTTCTCCCTCGCGGATTTCGATATCCGCGACTATGACGCGAATTTCAAGATGAATCCTCCGCTGCGCTCCGAGGCAGACCGGGAAGCGGTGCTGGTGGCATTGGCCGATGGCACGATTGATGCGATCGCTACTGACCATGCGCCGCATGCGCCGCACGAGAAAATCATTGAATTTGAGCGCGCGGCTTTTGGAGTCACCGGACTCGAAACCGCATTGGCGCTCGCCATTACGCGCCTTCACCAACAGGCAAAGTTGCCGCTTACGCGGATTGTGGAACTCTTTACCGCTGGGCCGGCGCGCGTAGTGGATCTACGGGGACGGGGCACATTGGCGCAATCGAGCCACGCCGATGTGACTATCTTCGATCCCAAAAAGCGGTGGACCTACGACGCTGCCAAGTCCCAATCAAGGTCCCACAACAGCCCTTTTGGCGGCTGGCAACTCACGGGGAAAGTGGTTGCGACGATTGTGGCCGGGCGAATGGTGTATAGGGCAGGGTAGAGTGGTCAACTCCTGATCAGCTGATGCGTCACGAACATTCCTCAATATCCAAGTGTGAGAGTTAGGTGAAAGTTTTAGAAAAAACGACGGAAGAAATAGTCCTCGAGTTAAATCTCGACGAGACGCGCGCTCTTAGGGCTGGAGTCGGGGAAGTTTGCTACGGGTTTCATGTGCCTGATTTCGATGCACGCATGGGAAGCACAGAACGTGAAGCGGAGGTGCTATTTCATAAGATGGACCGTTTAAGCGACGAGCAAAATAAATTTCACCAAATCAATTTGACAGTAAAAGAAATTCATCTACTCAAGAGAGCACATGAGGAGACGCTACGAGAGCTTGGCGAAGAGGAGTACCACACGCGCACAGGGGTCGAATTTACCGTAGGTCAAAATCTTCTCAACGAATTGGTTCATTTAACTTAGTCGCTCTGCGGGCAGCTTCTCTTTTGATGTAGCGGTAGAAGCGGGGCAGGCCGCGGCGCTTCCAGTAAGGGGATTTATAGTCGTCCGTGCCGGGGCCGGAGCTTAAGGAACTGAAGAAAGAGTGCTTAGAGGGCTTGATGACGATTCCTACATGCCCGCGCCAGACCACCAGATCGCCCGCCTGCGGCTTTTTGACCCGCTGAAAACGCTCGACTCCCGCGTAAAGATCATCTGACGGCGCGTACTCATAAGGAAAGCCAGCAGTCTCGTAAATCGCATGTACCAGATGCGAGCAGTCGCGTTCGTGCTCTTGCGGTGCGCGGCCGTCGAGAGCAATTGCAAGCAGTGCCTTGCGTTCTTTTTTAGTGAGCTGGCGCGGAGGGATATGGCTCTTGATGATTGATTTTTTATCGGCAGCCTGCACGAGCGCAGGATTCCCTGTGGCCATGCCGTTTTCCGTGGCCGGGCTGTTTTGCGCAAACGCACCGCTTTGCGCGAACGCGCCGCAGAGAGAAACCGCCGCGAGCGGGATGCCAATCATCAATTTGCAGAGGAGCCGCATGTATCTATTCTGATGCTGGATTCGATGCCTCGGCAGATTACCCGCGTTCTACGACAAACGAACGGGAGGGGCTCAACTCGGGCGGCGTGGCCATCCTGGCGCGTTTTCCGCTAGAGTGCGAATATCTTAAATATGGTTCGACCGGTCTTCGATGCCTGTTCTTTCTCCCCTGGCAAACCCGGAGTCTAATGGAGTGCAGTTTCTGGCGGCTTCACCCCTCACGCCGAGCCAACCTCCCGGTTCTCACTGTACCGTTCCGAGGTATTTATCCAGCCAGCTCAGCGTTTCCTTCACTAATTCTGCGTACTGCACCGTCACATCGTGCGGCGATTCCATCACCACGTGGCGCTTTTCCGCCGCTGGCGTCCCAATCATCTTGATCAGCGGATCCTGCGAGGTTTCCAGCGGAAAAGAAAAGTCGTAGCGCCCATTTACCATAAGCACCGGTATCTTCAACCGCGGCGCAAAATCCGCAGGATCCACGCCTGGTGGAAACTTTCCCAGGAAAAAACCGCCATCCAGGAAAATGACCGTCCTGAGTTTGTTTTGCAGCAGGGTCGCATAATCCACTCCCTCGGCCGAGCCCATACTTACGCCCACGTACGCCAGCTTCTTCGTGTCAATGTCGCTCCTGGTCGCCAGATAATCCACCGAACGGCTCAAGTCCTTGAACTGCTCCGTCGCGACCTCCAGTGTCCAGGGGACCGCCCCTGCCGCTTTCCTCTCGTAGGTCTCCTTGTAGACCGGATACATCACTGCGCGGCCGCTCTTTACGATGTAATCAAAAAATTGGATGTCGCTGAGGTCTTTGCTATTGGCGATCCCCAGCACTCTGGCGCTCGGGAAAAAGAGGATCGTTTGATAAGGCGGCTTTACATTCTTTGGCAAAAATAAGTAGGCCGTCATTCGCTCGCCGTTGTAAGCCGCGTCAAACCTGATCTTCTGTTCCTTCCAATCTTCAGTTTCCTGCACCACTCCTTCCACCTTAGCGTTCAGCGGGGTCTTCGCATAGGAATACATGGCGGTGTAGGCGCGAAATACGTCATCCGAAACTGGCTTTACTTTGGAGAAATCCCTTTCCTCGGCCTTTAGGGGTTGGGCCGCTGTTTCCGGCAGCGGTTGCGCATTCCGGACGCAGCGAAATCCGTTCTCCGCGCTCCGGTCGAACGGAGGGAGCGCCTCAGGCTCCGTGTACCGGTACGTCGGAGAATCCCAAGCCCCTCCCAAAATAAAGCGATTGTCGCCTACGGAGTTCGCGCTCCACTCGCGAACGTTGCCCGCCAGATCATACGTTCCATAAGGTCCCACATCATGGAAGCTGCCCACGAGCGCCAGCTTACCTCTTGAAATGTTGCTCATCTGGGTTGCGTAGGTCGCCGCATCCGCCGACGTTGCCTGGTACCACTGCGAGATCGCCGGCAGGCTCTCACCGGCAAAGACCGCATACGCGGAAGCTTCATACCAGCTCACGCCCGTAACCGGATAATCTCCCTGGCCCTCCGCGAAGTGTCCCCCCTCCCAGGTCGAAGGTCCATGGCGGCCTGTCGTGTCGCGAAATAGCGTGATGGCCTGCTGCCAGCTCAACTCCCGGCCACTCTGCACGAATTTTTCTTTCCAGTATTCCGGCTTCTCATATCCTCCGGCATCCACGAACTTTTGGAAATCGCGGTTTGTGACTTCATAACGGTCCATGTAAAACTTCGGCAATAGATACGGCCCAACCCATCCAACCGACGCGATATAGTTTTCCCACGTGCCCCCGGGAACAGCCACCATGCCCGCTGGAGCGCCGACCTGATCGCCCAGCGCAAAGGTCATCTCCTTTTCCGTTTCAGGTGCAGTCACGGACTCGCCTAGCCCAGCCTTCGACAACTTCCACCGAAAATATCCCTTGGGAATTTGCACGTTTTTCAGAGGCGTAGTTCCCAGTTGATACCATTCGCCGTTTGGAGTTAAATAATCCTGGATCTCGACACTCGCGCCGGCCGGCATCGAGTCAACTGTGGACGCCTGCGTGATCTCATCCGCCAGTTGCTTCACCTGCGGATCCGACGGCAAATATAGCTCCGCCTGCTTCAAAAGAAGGAACGCGGCCAGCCCTTTATTCTCAGCCTTCAGCTTTGTGATTTCCGGGATCGCCTGCCCGCGGACCCAATTCCGCTTCTCGGACCGCCAATAGAACCACCCGCCAACCGCCGCGAGAACGGCCATGGCCGATAGCATGGCAACCGCATATTTGCGCGAAACCGCGGTCGGGCGCTTCGCTTGCAATGCCGAAGAACCGCTGATCTGTGCCAATACCTGCGCAAGATCCTGCCCCACTTCAGACGCGCTCTGGTATCGCTGCTGTACATCTTTCTCCAAAGCACGCGAGACGATGCGTTCGGCTTCCGCCGGAACATCGCCTCTGCACTCCCGCAGGCGCTTTGGTTTTTCTGACGTGAGGGAGTGCAGAATGGCTGGAGCGCTACGTCCTTGGAAAGGTTTCTGGCCTGTCAGCATTTCGTACAACACCACGCCCAGGCTCCACAAATCTGTTCGCGAATCGATCTCTTTGCCTTCGGCTTGCTCCGGCGACATGTACAACAGGGTGCCGATGGCGCCGTGTGGTTCGGTTACAGAGAGCGTGAGTTCGGGGTCAGTGGCCGGCGCCAGCAGCTTCGCCAGTCCAAAATCCAGCACCTTCGCATGGCCTTTTGCAGTGACGGCAATATTCGATGGCTTCAGGTCCCGGTGAACCACGCCTTGTTCGTGGGCTTCTTCGAGCGCCTCGGCGATTTCCCTCGCCAGCGACACTCCTTCCTTCACGGTCAGCGGTCCCGAATGCAACTTCTCCGCCAGCGATTGTCCCGCCACGTATTCCATTACGAGGTAATCCACGCCATCGTGTTCGCCGACGTCATAAACCACGGCAATATTTGGATGATTCAGGCGCGCCAGAGCCAGAGCTTCCTTACGGAAGCGGTGGCGCATTCCCTCGTCAATCAGCAGTCCGGGCCGCAACACTTTGATGGCGACGTCACGCTCCAACCGCCCGTCCCGCGCGCGAAACACCTCGCCCATGCCGCCCGCTCCGAGCGCGGAGACGATCTTGTACGGTCCCAGGTTGTCGCCAATCGCAATCCCCATTTCCGTGCGATTATATCGTGGGGCTATTCTGCCGAGCACCTCGTAAAAAATCCGGTGGTGCTCCGAATTGAGTCGTGCAGATGAAATGCTCTACGAACGGAAGGGGCAGCGTGCCCTGCGTTAGTTTTACAACGTGGCTCTCCATACGCCCCGAGATGCTTCCGAGGAGTTATCGATAGCAAACGCGATGAAGGCCGCGTATCACGATCTTCTTCCGCGCCGGCCCAGCCTCACAAAACAACCCTCAAAAGCTCACCCGCGCCTGCAATTCGATCACGCGGCCTGCAAGTCCATCCGAAGGGCGGCCAAAGCTTGCCGGATTCAGAATATCGGTTGGCGCCGAGGCCGGAATGAGCGGAGTCAGATTCAGTATGTTGAATGCATTAAAGAAATTGGCGTATGGACAGCTTTGATCCTTCATGCAGGAAGCCGGCCTGCAGCAAAGCGAAATCCTTGCCCAATGTTGCGAAACAACTAAAAAAATCTGTATGCGCATCAATGTTCCGTCTGCGAGAACGTGAACCTATGTCTGTCATCAGGCGTGCTTGTGACCACGGTCACGCTGATGCGCGAATACACCTCAGGGCCGATTATTTTTGAGACTAGCGTTCCGCTATACTGTTCCGGATGGATATTGAGCGGATCATCAATGACATCGAGCAGCTGGAGGAGATGTTTGAAAGGCCCGACATCCGCCCCTTCAGCGAATCCGACATCGCTGCGGCCAAT
>JAICKN010000028.1 GCA_025927855.1 Terriglobales bacterium | reverse complement strand
TTTCGACTCCACTACGGCGAAGATTTACGCCTTTAGCATCGCCCATGGCAATAGCGGCGCGCTGACCCCGGTCTCCGGCCAGCCATTCCCAGTTGCCGATACGTTTCAGAAATCCCATCATATTGTGGTCGACCCGCTTGGCCGGTTTATATTTCTAACGAATTTTGAAGGCAATACGATTGATGTTTTCCTGATCAATCCTGCCAATGGAAGTCTGGCAGCGGCGGCCAGTTCTCCGTTCATAATCAATGAACCTTCACACCTGGCCGTTGTACCTGCGGGAAACTTCATTTATGTTTCAGACTCCCAAACCGGAGTGATTGATATTCTTTCCGTTGATGCGGCGGGACAACTTGCGCGAATGCTCAGTTCGCCATTTTTCATCCCCCAGACGAATGATGCTGCGGTATTTGCGCTGGCTCATCCGAATGGGAAATTCCTTTTTACCGCCAACTTCAAGAGCGTATCGGCTTACACCATTGATCCCAACACGGCCGCATTGACCTTTGCGCCCGGCTCTCCCAACGACACGTTTACTACGTTCAAAATTCAGCCATTCATGGCGGCGCTCGACTCCAGCGGCGAATTTCTATATGTGCCAGATCAGTCCGGAGCGGGGCTCCTGGGATACACGGTGGATCCGAATACCGCCGCGCTCACTTTGATCGGCGGCTCTCCATTTTCGCCGGGAGAAATTTCCGAGGTCATCGCCAATCCCGCGGGCCCGCAGATCTACTTAGAGGGCAGCGGAGGCATAATCAATTTATTTACCATCAATCCCACCACGGGCGCGCTTGCAGCTGCCACCGGCCAAACTGCCTCTTTCGGCGGCAGCAATCTTGTTATTGCGAATGTTCAATAGTGGGATCGACCGGTGCTTTCGCCGCATAATTAAACATGCGTCACAAGCAACTATGCAGGCAGTTTAGTTCGGCTTGCGGTTCTTTCCGTCTGCAAGATAACGCAACATGGCGGCTTCGGTCGCTTCCTTGAATTTTTCCACGAAGCCGGCTTCAGCGCCCATGGAGAGGTCAGGCGAGACTCTGGTGGCAACGCTTTGGCGGATTCTGTCTCCCATCTCCGACTCATTGGTCATGACCTGCATGTAGAACCAGAGGAAGTGCCGCATTTGATCGAGCGCGGACTTGAGGACTTGAATTGTTTCAAGTTCCGGCAACCTTGTCAGCGCTTCCAATAATTCCGGGTCGGTGGGCGCTTGCATGGCGGCGCAATTCAACTCCCGTTGAATGGCGCGTAAATCTTCCGTCACGCGCAAAATGCGGATGTGAATGTTATCGAGATATTCGTCTGTGCCCATGTTTGACTTTCACTTGCCGGGTAACCATCCTACCATCGCATCCCGCGCCGCAAGCGAATAGATGTCCCATGTGCATGCGCTTTCGTAATTCAAGAAAATGTGCGAAATAGAACAAATTCAGGCGTGACTTAAGTGGCGGCACTCGCAGTGGATCGCGTGAAAAGCCTCTCCCCGAGCGGATTTGCGGGGCACCTACTGTGCGGCGCTATATTACGAGTCATTGCCACAACATTCACCAAAGTTTACACCATGTGTGCACGAGTAATCATGCCTGATCTCCTCGCTCGTTCACTCGTGAACGGAAGTAACTCCACGATCTGGGACGGGAAACAGAGCACAGGGCCAGCGGCGCGGCGCAGACACATACCAGGGCAGAACCTATGGTGAATACGGTTTGGAATATCGAATTCAGATTCTTTTTTGGTTTAATCCTGGTATTCCGCTGACACTACTTCATACTTATCTTCAGATCAATACTGATTTCTGGGCGGTCATCGAACTGGCTCATGGTTTTCGTGTCGCTCTTCTTGCCCTTGTATTGGGCGTAGACTTCGTAATCCACGTTCGTGGCGAGGGCAGGAAAATGATAGGTACCATCGGAGCTCACAATATAAGTTTTTACAGCGCGGGTGCGCGCATCCGTCAAGTAGACAATTGCATCCGGCAAGGGATGTCCGCTATGGTCGGTCACCTTGCCAGAAAGCAATCTGCCCGTGGCAGTCTTCTTTGCTGCATGGGAGCCGACTGCGATTCCCATAACGCAAAGCACAAGAACAATGAATTGGACTTGGATTTTCTTCATTATGCCCCCAAGCGTATGAGTACTATGCACTCCATAGTGCATCCCGCTCACTGCAAATGCAACCCGATATCCTCACGCTCATCGTTATCAATATGTACGGTGATTTCCGGGGCATCGTTCAATTTCATTTCTTTGGGCAAGTGGGAATCTTTAAGGGAGGAAGCAACGATATAGTCCGCTGCGCCCGCGGGCACGCGCAGCGCAAATTCGCCGTTGTGATCGGAGTAGAGCTCCCAGTGATGTTTTTTGTTGTCTTTATTGCGGATGTTGACTCGCACTCCGTAGACAGGCTGCCCTGCCGGAGACCAAACAGTTCCAAAGATGAGGGCGTAGGGCTTATCTTTTCCGTGGGGTCGCTGGGCGGCAGCAATATTTCCGCTGGCCAGGAAAAGGAGAACAATCGCCGCCAAATAGAAAAGCGTTGAGCAGGCGGCTTTGCAGGCAGGGCAGCCGCGCTGCTCAGGAATACTCACCGTCTTCGCTTTCCTCTTCTTCCTCGTCGTCGTTCACATATCCATCCTCTTCCACAGCTTTGAGCTCAACTGGGCTCACAGTCACGACCTCAAAGTCGGTACCGCACTCCGGGCAGGAAACAATTTCCCCCTCGTCAATCTCGTCTTCTTCCAGATCGAGATTGGTTTCACATTCCGGACAATAAACCATAATCCCTCCGCGTCAATGTTAAGGATGCGTATTAATAATATTTAGTTTCCAGAGGGGCGGAGTCAAGTACCTGAAGAACTTTGTAGGTTAATTTTTTTATATTCGCAAAAAGCGCCCCATCCCGCCTTCCAGGATTGCAAATTCCCACGTCTTTTGGTTACGGTCTGTTCTCCCCCACGATGGAGAAGCCTGATAAGATTGAGTACAGTTTTCTTGGAGCGGTTGCAGGATGCAGCGCGGGCGCACACTATCACTGAGCTTCCCTCCCTTCACCTATTGGGTGAAGCGGATCATTATCGCCTGCGGTGTCATTTATTTTATTCAGCTCCTTTTGCAGGTGTTCACCGCCGGCGGCGACCGGGCATTCACGCTTTTTGGCGCTCTGGTTCCGGCCTTCGTTCTGCATGGGTTCATCTGGCAGCTTGTAACCTATGCATTTTTGCATGCCGGGATATGGCATGTCTTGATCAATATGCTCATGCTCTGGATGTTCGGGGCGCAACTGGAGCAGGACTGGGGCCCCGGAAAATTTCTGGAATTCTATTTGTTCTGCGTGGTAGGCGCCGCGCTCACCACCATCGCGGTCGCATACTCCCCAATCCCCGGCGTTAATCCCGGCACTCCGACCATTGGTGCATCCGGCGGTGTTTTTGGCGTACTGATTGCCTTCGGTATGCTTTACGGCAACCAGGAAATCTTCATGTTCCCCTTGCCTTTCATGATGAAGGCCAAATACATGATCGGGATCATGATTATCCTGGTGATTTTTGCGACGATTGATCCCCGGCAGGGGGGAGTGGCGAACTTTGCCCACTTGGGCGGACTGCTCTTCGGGTTCCTGTATGTCAAATTCATGCCCCGTCGCGGAGTCGTCTCCGGTTCGAGCGAGCGTTATTTCAGCATGCGGAATTCCTATTACCGCTGGAAGCGGCGCCGCGCCGCCCGCAAATTCGAGGTCTATATGCGCAAGCACGACCGCACGGTGAGCTTCGACGAACACGGAAATTACATCCCTCCCGACGATGAGCACAAGAAAAACGGCGGGTCGAAATCGGGCTGGGTGAATTAGGTTCCAGGGAAGGCTTCGCTAGAGTTCTCGAGATTAAACTTCAAAGAATTCATGGAATCTCTGCAATACCAGTGGCGCGAGCTGCGGATCTTGCGCTTTTCCCTTAAATCCCAGGTCATGCCCAGTGCCTTCTCTTTGCAATAAGCTCGTTTTCGCCGGAATCATTTTCAACGCCAAGCTCATTTCACCGATCAGACCCAAAGGATCGCGCGCCCCGTGGACAAATAAAGACTTCGTCCGCAGCTCTGGAAAATGCTGCGTGCGCAGTTGTTCCGGTTTGCGCGGCGGATGCAGGGGATAGGAGAGCAGCAGCAATCCATCCACAAGATCAGGTTCAGCGGCGCAAAGCATAAAGGCCTGGCGGCCACCATAGGAGTGCCCTCCCAGAAAAATTTTGCCGGAGACTTGTTTACGCACCGTTTCCACGGCGCGCTTCAGGCCTTCGCGGTCTCGTTCGGCCTGCGCCGGGTGCGGCAATCCAAATGGGCGGGCTTGGCGAAAGGGAAGATCACAGCGGAGAACGGTGAAGCCTGACCTTGCAAAGCCTTCAGAGATGGTAAGCAGTAAAGAAGAACGGCAGTTCGCGCCAGCGCCGTGGGTTAGGACCAGTCCGTTGCCATTCGGATTTGTTGGGTGATGGAGAAATCCGCGGATGGGAGGATCGGTGGAGTCAACGTAGCTTTCGTAGGCGCCGCTCACAATTGCTTATGCCCTTTATCGAATTGAACTCCCATCCTAAGGCAAAGGGCGCGGTTAAGGATTGAGTGACCTGTGGCACTGTAGTAGGACGCCTTCGCCACGTTCCGTAAAACGGCGAGGCAAGGGCATGGAACCCCATGAGCACCCAATAAGAATTGGTTTCACCCCAAGAGAAGTCCCTAGTACGGATTTTTTCGCGCGGGCGATTTTTCCTCTTCTTTGGGAATTACGTGCAGGCGCATGAAATTCGTGGAGCCAGTAGACATCTTCGTGCCTCCCACTACGCCCACTACATCGCCGACCTTGAGCAGGCCCCTTTTTACCAGCGACTGCTCCGCCCCGTTTACCATTGCTTCCACCGTTTGCGCCGGAGGATGGTGCAGAGGGAAGACCCCCCAGAGCAGGTTCATGCGGTTGCAAACCGTAATGGAGTGGCTGAATCCGAAAATCGCGGCCTTGGGACGGTATTTGGAAATCAGGCGCACGGTTGTGCCGGTGTCGGTAAAGGATGCTATCGCTTCCATGTGAAGTTCTTCCGCCGCATGGGCCACGGATTCACAAATGGTTTCCGCGATGGAAAGCACACGGGGCCCACGCCTGCGCTTGGGCTGCACCGATTCCGCCATGCTGGCCTCCGCCTGCACAACAATTTTTCCCATCATGGCTACAGCGTCCCGGGGATAGCGGCCGCTGGCGGTTTCTCCAGAGAGCATGACAGCATCGGTTCCGTCGAAAATGGCATTGGCCACATCGCTGGCCTCTGCCCGCGTGGGGCGCGGGTTCTCGATCATGGACTCTAGCATTTGTGTGGCGATGATCACTGGTTTACGCCATTCGGCCGCGCGATGGATCACATGCTTCTGGATGACCGGGACCTGCTCCGGCGGCATCTCCACACCCAAGTCGCCGCGCGCGACCATGACCCCATCGGCGGCATCAAGGATTTCCTCAAGGTGCTCGAGAGCTTGCGGCTTTTCCAGCTTGGCGATGACGGGAAGATTCACGCCATGCGCCGCCATGATCTCTTTGACTTCGCGAATGTCATCGGCCGAACGGACAAAGGAAAGCGCGACGGCATCCACGCCGTTTTTAAGACCGAATTCCAGGTCTTCTTTGTCCTTGGGAGTGAGAGCGGGGATGGAGAGCGCCGCGCCGGGTAAATTGATGCCCTGGTGCTCGCCGAGAACGCCGCCATTGACCACCACACACTCAATCTCCTCCGAGGAAACCGTCGCGACCTTCAGCTCGATCAAGCCATCACAGAGCAAAATGCGGCCGCCGGGCTGAATCTCCTTCGGCAGATCGTGAAAGGTGGTGGAGATCAGATCCTCGGAACCTTCAATATCGCGGATCGTAATTCTTACGATGGAGCCGGCTTTGAGCGTGACAGGCTTGTGATCGCGCAGCGCCCCGGTGCGGATCTTCGGCCCCTGGAGGTCCTGCATAATGCAGATCGTCCGGCCCTCCTTTTCGGCCATCCGGCGGATGCACTGGATGTTAGCCAGATGTTTTTCATGGGACCCGTGGGAAAAATTCAGGCGTGCCACGTCCATGCCGGCGCGCAGCAGTTCGCGGATCATCTCGGCGCTGTTGGAAGAAGGACCGATAGTACAAATAATTTTTGCGCGGCGGGGTCTGCAATCATTCTCGAACGTCATTGTCTCCACGCATACTCGAATTTTACGGGTAAATATGAACGAATGGGAATTCTATCGGCGAATTCCTTTATTTTATTTAACCTATCACATCGCGGAGTTTGGTTTTTGGCCCTGGAAGGGGAATATTGAATGAACGGGCCTGGCTTAGGGATCCCCGGATTAGGACTCCGGACTAAAGCTCCGCGCGCGTGCTGCTTTCCACGCTGGCGAGTTCCTTACCTACCCATGCACGAGGAAACAGCATGGCGTTAAACTCCGCGCCAATGAGAATGACCAGCGAGATCATATACATCCACACCAGCAGGGCAATGCCGACGCCCAGCGATCCATAAAGAATGCTGTAGTCGGCGAACCGTTGCAAATACCAGCTGAAACCCAAAGTCGCGGCAAACCAGAGGCCTGTGGCCAGCATGGCGCCGGGCAATACGCTATGCCACGGTTGGGTCCGCGGCACGGCGTTATGGTAAATCAGCGCGATGACGGCAATGCTCGTGAGGATGGCAATGAGCCAGCGTATGGCTGTCCACATGAGCAGAATATAAAAGCCGAATTCACGCCCCAGATGGAAAAGGATGGTCGTTTCAATGCGGCTGCCAAAGGCCACCAGCACGGTGGCGAAGGTCAGCGGAATTCCAGCGAGGATCACAAGAGCAAATGAAATAATCCGCTCCTTGAACAGGCCCCAGATTTTGGGAAGCTGGTAGGCGCGGCGGAAGCCGTCCATCCAGGAAACCATCACGCCGGAGGCAAGCCAGAGGGTGAGCAAGGAAGTGGTGAACAGCAGGCTGGCAGAATGCTGCGTGGTCCCTTTTAAATAGGCCAGCGCCGCGCCGCTTCCCGCGGGAAGAATCCTTCCTAGAGCATAGGAAATTTCACGCAAATAAACTTGCGTGGTGCGCGTGGTGGCCAGCACGGACCCAACCACCAGCAAGGCCGGAAAAAAAGTAAGAATGGCGGAATAGGCCGACGCCTTGGCTATGGCAAAAGCGTCGTGCTCAAAGGCCCGCAGCGTGGCATTCCGCAAGAGTTGGAAGAATCGCAAAATCAATATTTTCAGAGTATTACGTGGAGGCACAGGCCGGGGCAACAAAGAAATTCGGCTGCGTTCCTGATTGGACAAGCGTTCGGGGGAAGCGTGCATATTGAGTCTTAAGCGCTAAATTCTTTCCGCCGGGCCAACAATGCAACTGCGAAAGTAGCAATGCGGCCAATCGGAAGGTCGCAAAGACGGCGTCTCCCCAATAGAGCGTTTTTCACGACTACTTATTTTTTCCTGGAATACAAGCCTTCACCATTTCGACGGCAGCCTTCGGATCGGCTACTTCCACGACCAATTCGTTATAGCGCTCATCATGCAGTTCGATCACGATGGCGTTTTCGGGATTATGAACGTCCCAAAAGACCCGGTTCCCATCCTGATAAAACGTCCCCGCGATCAGGACTCCCGGAATGTGAGTCCCGGGCAACCGGATCCCGTGCCACAATCCCTTCGCAATATTCGAATCGGTGCGAATTCCGGAGATGTGCTGCAAGGGAATTTCCAGCGAACTCTTGAACGACCACAATTTGTCCATGCCGTGCACGTGCAGACTTAGCTTGCCGTCGTAAATGGACAGTTCCACCATGAATCTGGGAATAATGGAATAAAAATTAGGGGCGGATATTTCCGCCCCTTTGACTTTGATGCGAAATTACTCCGCTGTCAGTTCCTCGGTTTCGCCTTCCTGCCGCATCAGCTCGAGCGCACGCTCGGCTTCTTCGTAGGCCTGGGAAACTTCCTCTTGTACCTTGGCAGCGGCCTCTTCCATTTCTGGCGAGAGGCGGACGTTGCGGTAGTATTCCATGCCGGTCCCGGCAGGGATGAGGCGTCCGACGATGACGTTCTCTTTCAGGCCGCGCAGGTGGTCCACCGCTCCGTTGATGGAGGCTTCGGTGAGCACGCGCGTGGTCTCCTGGAACGACGCCGCGGAGATGAACGAATCTGTAGAGAGCGACGCTTTGGTGATGCCGAGCAGCAACGGACGGCCTGTGGCCGGTTTGCCGCCCTGTGCAATCACACGCTCATTCTCTTCGCGGAAGCGGAATTTGTCAGTCTGCTGTTCAAGCAGGAACGTGGTATCGCCCACGTCTTCGACCTTCACCCAGCGCATCATCTGCCGGACAATCACTTCGATGTGCTTGTCCGAGATGTTCACGCCCTGCAGACGATAGACTTCCTGGATTTCATTCACCAGGTAGGCCTGGAGTTCTTTTTCGCCCAGCACGGCAAGAATGTCATGCGGGTTGAGCGGGCCATCCATGAGAGGCTCGCCAGCCTTGACGCGCTCGCCTTCCTGCACATTGATGTGTACGCCGCGTGGCACTGAGTATTCCTTTTCGGTGCCGTTGTCCGCCTGCACGTAGAGTTTGCGTTGGCCTTTGGAGACCTCGCCGAACTTGACGGTGCCATCAATTTCGCTGATGACCGCGGTCTCGTGCGGCTTGCGGGCCTCGAAGAGTTCGACGACGCGCGGCAGACCGCCGGTAATGTCTTTGGTCTTGGTGGTTTCGCGAGGAATCTTCGCGAGAACATCGCCGGGGTGGACAGTATCCCCATCGGAGATCATCAGGTGAGCGCGAGACGGCATCAGATAACGCTTGCTGCTTTTGCCTTTAATTACAAGGGCTGGCTGGCGCTTTTCGTCCGGCGAATCGCCGACAACGTGACGCGACAAGCCAGTGACTTCGTCCACTTCTTCGTGCAGGGTAATGCCTTCTTGCAGGTCTTTGAACTGGACCGTGCCGCCGATTTCGGTCACGATGGAGAAGGTGTACGGGTCCCACTCGACCATGACCTGGCCGAGCTGGACGGCATCGCCGTCGTTCACCTTTACCTTCGCGCCGTAAATTACGGCATAACGCTCGCGCTCGCGGCCCTTGTCGTCCACAACGGCTATCGAACCCTGGCGGTTCATGACCACCAGATCACCGGCTTTCGCTTTTACCGTTTGCAATCCGATGAAGCGAACAGTGCCATTGTTCTTGGCATCAAGCCGCGACTGTTCAGAAACTCGCGATGCCGTACCCCCGATGTGGAAGGTACGCATCGTAAGCTGCGTTCCCGGCTCGCCGATGGACTGCGCGGCAATTACTCCGGTCGCTTCGCCGAGTTCGACCAGGCGTCCGGAAGCCAGGTTGCGGCCGTAGCACATGACGCAAACTCCGCGCTTTGATTCGCAGGTGAGCACGGAGCGGATTTTGACCCTTTCGATACCGGCAGCCTGGATCGCGCCCGCCAGTTCTTCGGTGATTTCCTGATTGATGTCCACGACCACGTTGCCGTCGTAGTCCTTGATCTTCTCAAGCGATACGCGGCCCACAATGCGGTCGCGCAAAGGCTCAATGATCTCGCCCGCTTCGACGATACCGGAGACGTAAATTCCATCCACGGTGCCGCAATC
This sequence comes from Terriglobales bacterium, assembly GCA_025927855.1. Classification (GTDB taxonomy): domain Bacteria; phylum Acidobacteriota; class Terriglobia; order Terriglobales; family Acidobacteriaceae; genus JAICKN01. Next base: position 12,176 of record JAICKN010000028.1, on the reverse strand, counting down.
GTATTCGCTGATGATCACGTCCTGCGCAACATCCACAAGACGACGGGTCAGGTAGCCGGAGTCCGCCGTCTTGAGAGCGGTGTCGGCCAGGCCTTTACGCGCGCCGTGGGTCGAGATGAAGTACTGCAACACCGTCAACCCTTCGCGGAAGTTCGCCGTGATCGGCGTTTCGATGATTTCGCCCGACGGTTTCGCCATCAAACCACGCATACCGGAGAGCTGGCGGATCTGCTGTTTCGATCCGCGGGCGCCGGAGTCGGCCATGACGTAAATCGGGTTGATCGCACCTTCTTTGTCCTGACGCTGCATCTCACCGAACATCTCATCGGCCACTTTTTCCGTGATACCCGACCAGATTTCGATGACCTTGTTGTATCGCTCGCCGTTGGTGATGGCGCCGTCCAGGTATTGCTGCTGGACGTTGACCACCTGCTTTTCCGCGTCGCGGACCACGGTTTTCTTGTTATCGGGGATGACCATGTCATCAATGCCGATGGAGAGGCCCGCGCGCGTCGCAAAGCGGAAGCCCAGTTCCTTGATTTCATCGAGCATCTTGACCGTGGTTTCCAGTCCAAAACGCAGATAGCCGTAGTTGACCAGCTGACCGATGCCTTTCTTCTTAAGCAAGCCGTTCACATACGGCATGCTCTCGGGCAAGTGATCGTTCAGGATGGCGCGTCCTACAGTCGTGTTCAGGAAAGAACGGTCGTAGGAAGTAACGTCCGTATGGATCACATCCTGATCGTCATATGCCTGCGTCAAATCAATTACATCGCCGGTGTAGCGCAAGCGGATGGGCGTGAGTGTTTCCACCTCGCCCATTTCAAGCGCCATCAGCACTTCTTCAATATTGGCAAACGCGCGGCCTTCGCCCTTCGCGCCCGGCTTGGCTTTGGTCAGGTAGTAGAGACCAAGCACCATGTCCTGCGTAGGCACGGTGATCGGCTGGCCCGATGCCGGCGAAAGAATGTTGTGCGATGACAACATCAGCACACTGGCTTCGACCTGCGCTTCCGGCGAAAGCGGAATATGCACCGCCATCTGATCACCGTCAAAGTCGGCGTTGAACGCCGTGCACACCAGCGGATGGATCTTGATGGCCTTGCCTTCGACCAGCACCGGTTCAAAAGCCTGAATGCCGAGGCGATGCAGGGTTGGAGCGCGGTTCAGCAGCACTGGATGGTCTTTAATGACCTCTTCCAGAATGTCCCACACCATGGGCTCCTGCTGTTCCACCATTTCTTTGGCTTGCTTGATGGTGGTGCACTGCCCGGTCTGTTCGAGGCGGTGATAGATGAAGGGCTTGAAAAGTTCCAAAGCCATCTTCTTCGGCAAGCCGCACTGGTGCAGCTTGAGTTCGGGACCGACCACGATGACCGAACGTCCGGAGTAGTCCACGCGCTTGCCAAGCAGGTTCTGGCGGAAGCGCCCCTGCTTGCCTTTGAGGGTGTCAGAGAGTGACTTCAGCGGACGGTTGTTCGCTCCACGCAGCACCCGGCCACGGCGGCCGTTATCGAACAGGGCATCCACCGCTTCCTGCAACATGCGCTTTTCGTTACGCACGATGACTTCAGGAGCGTGCAGGTCCATCAGCTTCTTCAACCGGTTATTGCGGTTGATCACGCGGCGGTACAGGTCGTTCAGGTCCGAGGTGGCAAAGCGGCCGCCATCGAGTGGAACCAGCGGGCGCAGCTCCGGCGGAATGACCGGGATCACATCCAAAATCATCCAGTTGGGCTTGTTGCCGCTCTTGCGGAACGCTTCCACGACCTTGAGGCGCTTGGCATATTTCAGCTTTTTCTGCTGAGAGCTTTCGGTCTTCATCTTCTCGCGAAGTTCGGTCGAGAGCCCATCTACTTCCACGCGCTTCAGAAGTTCCTTAATGGCCTCCGCGCCCATCATGGCCTTGAAGCCGGCCGGACGGTACTGCTGGTCGAGTTCGCGGAACTTCGCTTCGTCCTTGATGACTTCATGGTCTTTCACCGGAGCATCGCCTGGTTCAACAACGACGTAGGCCTCGAAATAAAGCACCGCTTCCAGGTCGCGCAGAGAAATATCGAGCAGATGGCCGATGCGGCTGGGCAGTCCCTTGAAGAACCACACGTGCGAGCAGGGCGAAGCCAGCTCAATGTGGCCAAGACGCTCGCGGCGGACTTTGGAGAGGGTGACTTCCACGCCGCATTTGTCGCAGATCACTCCGCGGTGCTTCATCCTCTTGTATTTGCCGCAGAGACATTCCCAATCCACGGTCGGACCGAAAATGCGCGCGCAAAACAGGCCGTCGCGTTCTGGTTTGAAGGTGCGGTAATTAATGGTCTCCGGCTTGGTGACTTCACCATGCGACCAGCTCCGGATTTTTTCCGGAGAGGCCAGACTGATGCGAATCGCGTCAAAGTCGGCGATCGGATTTGCCATTTCAAAGGGGCTCGAACGGTACAAGGTTTCCTCCGATTCCTGCGGTCCTTACGCGTCCGCTGACGGCCCTCGAAAATCTGCCGGTGGCATTAGCCTTTGGGGTTGCTTCCCACCGAAATCTTCGGACTTGCGATGCGAGAGCTCCTATGCAAGTCCGCATTTTCAATCACGACTGGCTGCGATGGCCCTGGTCTCAGGACCAATGCCATCAGCCAATGACTAATCTGCCGCGGCCGCCAATGACGGCTTCTTGTCGTTTGCCTTGATCAATTCCACGTCGAGGCAGAGCGACTGCAATTCACGGATCAATACGTTGAACGACTCGGGTACACCCGGCTCCATGGCGGCTTCGCCTTTGACAATGGCCTCGTAAATCTTGGTGCGGCCATAAACGTCGTCGGACTTCGCGGTCAGCAGCTCCTGCAGGATGAAGGCTGCGCCATAAGCTTCGAGCGCCCAGACTTCCATTTCTCCGAAACGCTGCCCGCCGAATTGCGCTTTTCCGCCCAGCGGCTGTTGGGTAATCAGAGAATAGGGCCCGATGGAACGCGCGTGGATCTTGTCATCCACCAGGTGCGACAACTTCAGCATGTAGATGTAGCCAACCGTGACCGGCTGCTCGAACCTGTCTCCAGTCATGCCGTCGTAGAGGTACGTCTTGCCCGACGTCGGCAATCCTGCCGAACTCAGCAAGGCCTTTATTTCGCTTTCACGCGAGCCGTCAAATACCGGCGATCCCGTAAACACGCCCTCGGTCAGTGTCGGCGCAACCGACATCAACTCTTCATCGCTCAGGCTGGCGACTGTATCCGCCAGCACTGTGTCTTTGAAGAGCGCCTTCAATTCACGCCGTACGATTTCTTCCTTGGAATTTTCCGCCAGCAGCCGGTTGATCTTTTCGCCCAGCGCATGTCCCGCCCAGCCCAGGTGCGTCTCGAGAATCTGGCCCACATTCATACGGGAAGGCACGCCCAGCGGATTCAGGACAATCTCCATGGGAGTACCGTTTTCCAGGTACGGCATGTCCTCTTCCGGCAGAATGCGCGCGATCACGCCTTTGTTGCCATGGCGTCCGGCCATCTTATCGCCCACGCTCAACTTGCGCTTCATGGCGATATAAACTTTGACCAGCTTGATCACGCCCGGCGGCAGTTCGTCGCCCTTGGTGAGCTTGTCCTTTTTCTCGTTGACGATCTTTTTGAGCACGTCAATCTGGCGCGAGGTCATCTCTTCGATTTCGTCAATCTGTTCGTTGACGCGCGGGTCCTTGTCCGCATATTTGATCCGCTTCAGGTTACGGGTCGAAATGCGTTCGATGGTCTCGCGGTCCAGAACGGCGTCCTTGGTGAGCAAACGCTTGTTGGTGCGCTCGTCGTGCAGGTCGGCCTGCACCACTTTGCCCCCCAGAATGTTTTCCAGGCGCTTCAGCCGCTCATCGGTAAGAATGCGGATTTCGTCGGAAAGGTTCTTCTCCAGCTTGGTGATCTGCGCCGCCTCAATCGCCTTGGCCCGTTCATCTTTTTCCTGGCCCTTGCGCGAGAATATCTTCACATCCACGATCACGCCTTCCACGCCCGGAGGGCAGTAGAGCGACGCGTCGCGGACGTCTCCGGCCTTTTCGCCGAAGATGGCGCGGAGCAGTTTTTCTTCCGGCGTAAGCTGGGTCTCGCCCTTGGGCGTGACCTTGCCCACCATGATGTCGCCCTGCTTGACCGTCGCGCCGATGCGGATAACGCCCGCTTCATCCAAATTGCGCAGCATGGATTCGCTGACGTTCGGAATGTCGCGCGTCACTTCCTCCGGACCGAGCTTGGTGTCGCGGGACTCGATTTCGTACTCCTCGATGTGCAGCGAGGTGTAATAGTCCTCTTTCACCAGCTTCTCGGAGACCAGGATCGCGTCTTCAAAGTTGTATCCGCGCCATGGCATGAAGGCCACCAGCACGTTCCGCCCCAGCGCCAGCTCGCCTTTGTCGGTACAGGGGCCGTCGGCAATCACCTGGCCTTTCACCACACGCTGGCCTTTCACCACCACTGGCTTCTGGTTGATGCAGGTGTTCTGGTTGGAGCGCTTGAATTTGGTGAGCTGGTAAATATCGCTGCCCACCTCGCGCGAGAGCTGCGTGGGATGATGCTCGCCCTCAACGCGCACAATGATGCGCTCAGAGTCCACCGAGTCAATGATTCCATTCCGCTTGGCGAGAATCACGGCCCCGGAATCCCGCGCCGTTACTCCTTCCATGCCGGTGCCTACGATCGGGGCTTCCGCGCGGAGCAACGGCACGGACTGCCGCTGCATGTTCGCGCCCATCAAAGCGCGGTTCGCATCATCGTGCTCCAGGAACGGCACTAGTGATGCCGCCACCGAAACCAGCTGCTTGGGACTGACATCCACGTAGTCCACTTCGTCTTTGCTGACCAGCACAAAGTTCCCGGCCTTGCGGGCGTTGACCAGGTCACCGACAATGCGGCCCTTATCGTCGAGTTCGACATTGGCCTGCGCGATCACGTGCCGGTCTTCTTCCCAGGCGGAGAGGTAGAACGAATACGGCTCAATTTCCGCCTGCTTCTTGCGGCGCTCCTTCAAATCAGCGTTGATCTTTTCGATCTCATGCTTTTCCACATGGTCGCCGACCTTGAATTCGCTGTCGCCGGAGTTCGTAATGCTCATGTAATCCTGCACACGCGCGTTCTTCACGCGCCGGTACGGAGATTCGATGAATCCGTAGTCATTGATGCGGGCGTAGCAGCTGAGCGAGGAGATGAGTCCGATGTTCGGACCTTCCGGCGTCTCAATCGGGCAGATGCGGCCGTAGTGCGTAGGGTGAACGTCGCGGACCTCGAATCCTGCTCGCTCACGAGAAAGACCACCCGGGCCAAGCGCCGAAAGACGCCGCTTGTGCGTGATTTCCGATAGCGGATTGGTCTGATCCATGAACTGAGAAAGCTGCGACGACCCGAAGAACTCGCGGATCGCAGCCATGACCGGCTTGGCATTGACCAGATCATGCGGCATGGCCGTGGACATTTCCTGGTACACGGACATCTTTTCCTTGATCGCGCGCTCCATGCGCACCAGGCCAATGCGGAACTGGTTTTCCAGCAGTTCGCCCACTGCGCGGACACGGCGGTTGCCGAGGTGATCAATGTCATCCACCTGGCCGATGTTCTTGCGCAGCTTCAGCAGGTAGCGGATGGTGGCGTAAAAGTCATTCGGGTCCAGCGTGCGCTGGTCGAGCCCGGTGGCATCATTCTTTTCAAACAGCTTGATGTTGAACTTCAGCCGGCCTACGCGGGAGAAATCATACTTCCGCGGATCGAAGAACATTCCGTGGAAGAGCGATGTTGCCGTGTCAAGCGTCGGAGGATCGCCGGGACGCAGCTTGCGGTAAATCTCGATCAGCGCTTCCTGCGGCGTTTTCACCGCATCGCGCTTCAGCGTCTGGCTGATGACCGTCCCCACATCGTCGTGCTCGGGGAAGAACAGGCTGATCTCCACAACGCCCGTCTCAAGAATCTTGGAGAGCTTGTCCGCAGTAAGCTCCGAATTGGCTTCGAGTAGGACTTCGCCGGTGGTTGTATCCACCACATCGGCGGCCACCCACGCGCCTTCAAGGTCCGAGATGTCAACTTCGATTTCGGAGATCTTGGCTTTCTGAATGTCTTTGAGCGCCTGCGCGTTGATCTTCCGCCCGGAGTGAACAACCTCCTCTCCGGACTTTGACTTAATGCTGTGCGCTAACTTCATGCCCAGGAGATTGGTCGGCTTGTCACTGGCCGCGTCGAGCGTCCAGAAAAGCTTCTTGTCGCGGACCGCCAGCCGGTCCACGGTATAGAACGTGCGCAGGATGTCTTCGCTCGAGCGCAGCCCTAACGCGCGCAGGAAAATCGTGCCCAGAAACTTGCGCTTACGGTCAATGCGGACATAGAGAACGTTCTTCTGGTCGTATTCAAATTCCACCCATGAACCGCGGTAGGGAATGATCTTACCCAGGAAGTACGTGCGGTTGTTCGCGGTCTCGAAGAAGACGCCGGGCGAACGGTGCAACTGGCTCACGATCACGCGCTCGGTGCCGTTCACGATGAACGTGCCGTTATCGGTCATCAGCGGAACATCCCCGAAGAACACTTCCTGTTCTTTAATGTCGCGGATGGAGCGGTTACCGGCCTCGTCCTTGTCCCAGATGGTGAGGCGCATGGTGACCTTGAGCGGAGCGGAATAAGTCATGCCGCGCTCTTCGCACTCGGCCACGTCGTACTTCAGCTGCAATCCGACCGGATCGCCGCATTTATTGCAGAAGTCCGGCGTGTTCGCGTTGTACGTTCCGCATTTATGGCAGAGAACTTCGCCGGGATGGAAGGGATCGGTGATGACCGTCGAGCCGCAATTACGGCAGGTGGTGCGCAGGTGATGCAGCCCTTTCAGGTGGCCGCATTTGCACTCCCAGTTACCAATGGCGTAATCCACAAACTCAAGTTGTGATACGTTGCGGAAGTCGGTGATCGGAAACACGGACTGAAAAACCGACTGCAAGCCGCCGTCTTCGCGTTCGCTGGGCAGCTTGTCCATTTGCAGAAAACGATCATAGGAACGCTTCTGCACCTCAATGAGGTTGGGGATCTGGATGGTGACTGGAATCTTGGAAAAATCAAAACGCTTGCGGAAGGAATTGTTCTTCGACATTCGGAAACTCCCAAACTTGTGGTGTGCGGCGAGTGCCGCCCACCAGCTACTAGCTTGCAGCTCACAAGCCCCTGCGCGTGTTGCTCAGGAGCTAAAAGCTAGTAGCTGGCCGTACTTGCACAAACCATGGTCAACAGACACGTACGCGCCCGTGAGGACATGAATCCCCGCAGGCGCCAGTTGCAGCGCTCAGCCTTACTTTGAAATGTATGTTTCCGCGCCAGTTCTCTAAGGCCTGTTCAGTCCCGCCCTAAGCGGAACAGCTTGCTAATCCTGCCAGCGAACTCACTCCCGCTTCTCCAGGTCATTTTGGAAGTGAAGGTCGCCACTACGTTCGTGAAGTCAAGGGAAGCGGTGTTAGGTTAGATGATACCACCGCCTCCCCGGATTCATCAATGCTCAACCCGGTTTTTCGCATGGAAATACCGGACAGGCTCCGCCTGGACTACCTGGGCCGCTTCGGCTCATCCCAATCGGCAGGCCGCCCAGGATATCCCACCGCAGGCTCAGCCTTCAGCTTGCCCTGAAAACCGAGCATGCGAAGTTGCCAAAAGGGCCTGCGAACGCGGCTACTTGATTTCGACAGCAGCTCCGGCTTCCGCGAACTTCTTCTTGATGGTCTCGGCTTCTTCCTTCGACACGCCTTCTTTCACGTTCTTGGGAGCTCCGTCTACCAGGTCCTTGGCTTCTTTCAGGCCGAGGCTGGTGACTTCGCGTACCGCCTTGATCACATTGATCTTGTTCGCGCCCACGTCCTTCAGGACGACGGTAAATTCCGTCTTTTCTTCGGCCGGGGCCGCGCCTGCCCCCGCACCCGCTCCGCCGCCGGCCACAACCATCGGGGCCGCTGCGGCTGCCGAAACACCCAGCCTCGCTTCTAATTTCTTTACCAGGTCAGCTGCTTCGAGCAGCGACAAACCTACGATTGACTCTTCCAACTGCGCTAAATCCGCCATGTTATTTCTCCACTTTTTTCGTTATCAGTTGCTGATTTCGTTATCGGTTGGCCAAGTTTCCAGTGCGTAAGCCCTGTTTCACCACCCCAGACAAGGCGGCTGACACGGCCCCACAACCCTCAACCTCTGATAACCGAAACTTTCATTCTGTAATTGAGTAATTTGCTAAACCGGGGCGATTGAAAACCCACTCACCGGCGGGTTTCCAATTACCACATTACAAAATTACCCAATCACCAAATCTTTTATGCTTCCTTGAACTTTTTCTTCTCGACGCCCTGGTTCACCACTACCGCCAGGTCGCGGCCCACCGCGCCCATCACCGTTACCAGGCGCTGCGCCGGAGCATTCAACAGGAACAGCAGCTTGGAGTAGATTTCTTCCTTCGACGGCATGGTTGCAAGCGATTCAATCTCCTTGATCGAGACCACGCGCCCTTCGACGATACCCGACTTAAAGGTAAACTCCGGATTGTCCTTGGCATATTTCGCCAGCGCCTTGGCCAGCGCGACCGGATCGCCTTCGGTATAGGCAATCGAGGTGACGCCGGAGAGGTCTTTCAGCGCGCCTTCAACTTTCGTCCCCTTGGCAGCCCGCTCCACCAGCGTGTTCTTCACGACGGCATATTTCGCACCGGAGCTGCGCAGCGTTTTGCGCAGTTCAAAATCCTGCGCCACGGTCAGCTTGCTGTAAGTCGTGACAATCAGGCTCGAAACCTTTTGCAAGTCATTGCTGAGCTTCTCTACCTGTTCCGTTTTCTTTGCTCTCGAAACCGCCATATCGAATCCCTTTCAAATCTGTTTGTTGAGCGGGCGCTTTGCCGCCCCGCACGGGCTCAAGCGTCCGCGCCCATCAATTCTTACGCTTTTGCTGCGGCTTCTTCCGCAGTGGTGTCAATGGGAATTCCCGGGCCCATGGTCGAGCTCAGGTAGCAGCCTTTCACATATTTGCCCTTGGCGACTGAGGGCTTAGCCTTGATCACATTGGAGATGAGCACGGTGGCATTCTCAATAAGCTTTTCCGGTGAAAAGGAAATCTTGCCCACCGGAACGTGCACCAGCGCCGTTTTATCGGTGCGGAACTCCACCTTTCCGGCCTTCACCTCCTGCACCGCTTTCGCAACGTCGAAGGTGACCGTGCCGGTCTTCGGATTCGGCATCAGGCCCTTGGGACCGAGCACTTTACCCAGGCGGCCTACGGACTTCATCACATCAGGCGTAGCGATGAGGGCGTCAAAATCCGTCCAGTTCTCTTTGTTGATCTTGTCCACCATTTCTTCGCCGCCAACAAAGTCCGCGCCCGCCTGCTCGGCTTCTTTAACTTTTTCGCCGGTCGCGATCACCAGCACCTTTTTAGATTTACCGAGGCCATGCGGCAGGACCACCGTCCCGCGCACCATCTGGTCGGCATGTTTGGGGTCAACGCCGAGACGCATCGTGATTTCGACGGTCTCGTCAAATTTTGCAAATTTGACCTTCTGCAAGAGGGGCACTGCTTCTTTGAGCTGATAAGGCCTGGCTTCCACCGCCTTGCGGGCCTTGCTGATGTTCTTTCCTTCTTTTCGCATCTCTCTACCTCGTCTCCCACCGCTGAACATCGTTCCGGTCAGCCGTAGTCAATGACATTTGTAATTGTGTAATCGGGCAATTTTGCAATTTGAAACCAGCAGCGGGTTGCTGCTCACGATTTTCAATTACTCAATTGCGAAATTTCCCAATTAGCAAATTAGTCTACCCAACTACTTCAATTCCCATGGAACGCGCTGTTCCGCTGACGCTTTTGATTGCAGCTTCAATCGTGGCAGCGTTCAGGTCGGGCAGCTTCTGCTTGGCGATATCGGCGACCTGCTTGGCCGTCACCTTGCCGACCTTGTCCTTGTTTGGCGCGCCCGATCCCTTGGCGATCCCGGCAGCGCGCTTCAACAAAATGGAAGCCGGAGGCGTCTTGGTGATGAAGGTGAACGAGCGGTCGTTGTAGACCGTGATCACGACCGGAATAATCAGCCCTTCCAGTTCTTTCTGGCTGGTGCGGGCATTGAACTGCTTGCAGAATTCCATGATGTTGACCTGCGCCTGACCCAGCGCCGGGCCAACCGGAGGAGCGGGCGTCGCCTTGCCTGCCGCGATCTGCAACTTTACTGAGCCTGTAACTTTTTTTGCCATCGAATTAATCCTGAAATTTTGTAATTTCTACGAAACCACTTTCTCCACCTGGCTGAACTCCAGCTCCACCGGAGTAGAGCGCCCAAAGATCGTGACCATCACCTTCAGCGTCTCCCGGTCTTCATTAACCTCATCCACCACGCCGGTAAAGCTGGCAAACGGCCCTTCGGTGATTTTCACGCTCTCGTTCTTCTCGAACTTCACTTTCAGCTTGGGCTTATCTTTGCTGTCCGCGACCTGGTAAACGATGTGCTGCACTTCTTCCTCGGAAAGCGGCGTCGGCTGCTGCCCGGTTCCCACAAATCCGGTGACGCGCGGCGTGTTCTTGACCACGTGCCAGACGTGATCATCCATGTCCATCTCTACCAGCACATAGCCGGCGTACAACATGCGCTCCGAGGTATATTTCTTGCCGCCGCGGATCTCGGTGACTGACTCCGTGGGAATCAGGACGCGGCCAATTTTGTCCTGCAAGCCAAACGCCTGCACGCGGGACTCCAGCGACTCCTTCACTTTGCGCTCAAAACCCGAATACGCATGAATGATGTACCACCGCATATTCGGATTGCGCGGGTGCTCAGAGGCGGGCGCTCCATCCACGGAAATTGCCGCGCCTGCTTCGGCCTGGTTTTTTTCTTCGTCCTGCATATTGGTGCTGGCTGGCCAGCGTCCTTCCCTGATATCCGCGGTTCCCTCAATGAAGATGAGTGAAGTAACGGAACATGTAATCAATGCTGTGGCCAAGCGCCACGTCCACCACCCAAAAGTAGCCCGCGAACAGGAAAACGGTCACAATCACCACTACCGTCGTGGCCTGCACCTCTTTTAAGGGAGGGGCGGTGACCTTTTTCATCTCCGTGCGCACGTCACGGTAAAAATTCGCGATCCGCTCCGGCCAGGACTTAATGCGTCCGGCAAAGCTGTCATCGCCCGTCGCAGCTGTCATTGCTTTGGCCATTCTCTTTGTCTCGACTCCCATCGCTTCTACCACTCCCTCGAAACTCTGGCAGGGGCGGAGGGATTCGAACCCCCAAGTTCGGTTTTGGAGACCGACAGTTTAACCGTTGAGCTTACGCCCCTGAATCATTTGGCAATTTTGTAATTTGAAAAACTGTAAATTGAAAACCATTTCGGTGCGGCCCGGTTTTAAATTACAAATTACTCAATTACGAAATTACAAATTATTTCACTTCTTTATGCGGCGTATGCTTCCGGCAGCGGCGGCAGAATTTCTTCTTCTCCAGCCGCTCGGTCATCGTTTTGCGGTTCTTGGTCGTCGAATAATTCCGCTCTTTGCAATCACCGCACTGCAACGTAATAATCTCTCGTGGCATTACTTACTCCTAAACCTTTCAAACTTGTCATCCTGAGGCGGCATGCTTTCCGTCGCCGAAGGACCTATGGAACTACATCTTGCCGATTTGGCCGCTTTACTTCTTCCTTAACCCAATCGATAAGCGAAGCCCAAGGAACCGTCAGCAACAAATACATCAAAACAGCGCCAATTATTATTAAAGCATTCACCATACTGGCGTCCGCCCTTGACGGACTCACGCCCATCGCTTGCTTCTACTTCACAATCTCTGAAATCGTGCCCGCGCCGACCGTGTGCCCGCCTTCGCGGATGGCAAAGCGCAGTCCCTTCTCCATCGCCACCGGCGTGATCAGCTCAATCACCAGGCTCACGTTGTCTCCCGGCATCACCATCTCCGTGCCCGCCGGCAACTCCGCCACGCCCGTCACATCCGTCGTTCTCAGATAAAACTGCGGCCGGTATCCCTTGAAGAACGGCGTGTGCCGGCCGCCCTCTTCCTTCGTCAGAATGTAAACTTCCGCTTTGAACTTGGTGTGCGGCGTAATCGAACCGCCCTTGGCCAGCACCATGCCGCGCTCCACATCTTCCTTCGCAATACCGCGCAGAAGAAGTCCCGCGTTGTCGCCCGCCAAACCTTCATCCAGC
>JAICKN010000046.1 GCA_025927855.1 Terriglobales bacterium | reverse complement strand
GAGCATGCTTACTACCTGAAATATAACAACCGTCGTCCCGAATATTTGGCCGCATGGTGGAACGTGGTGAACTGGGACGAGGTCAACCGCCGTTACGAAGCCTTCAAGTCAGCTCACGAACCGGCGATGGCAGGGAAGTAGTTTCAGTTAAATTTTTCAACTACGGGCCCTCTGGCCCGTATTTCTTTGTCCCTTACAAATGATTCTAGCTATAATCCTGACCAACGCACCAGTCAAATATGCCAGACAATTCATTGATTAAAATCGACGACCTCACAAAACCGGCAACTGTTTTGATCGAAAAGATATCTGAGGCAGTCGGTGGTATATTCAAGCCGTTCCAACTTATCCGTGTCGCTAAAGCCGAAGCAGAAGCTGATCAAATCCGCGCTGAATCGCAAATCCAGGTCACCGAGATTCACAGAAGAGCAATGCGCCGATTCCTTGAGGAGGAAGGGAAGAAGCAGTCAAATATTGAAGATATCACTAAAAAAGCACTACCTCTTCTGAAAGAAAATGCGGAGCCTAAGAACGTTGAAAGTGATTGGATTACGAACTTCTTTGATAAATGTCGAATAGTTTCTAATGAGGACATGCAGAAACTTTGGTCCAGAGTCTTAGCAGGCGAAGCTAACAAACCCGGAACCTTTTCGAAGCGGACTGTCAATTTATTGGGTGACATCGATAAGGGAGATGCTGAGGTATTTATGCGTCTTTGCGGTTTCGGTTGGATGATTGGAAACGTAGTGCCATTGGTGTTTGATGTTCAAGCTGAGATTTATAATCTTCACGGGCTGAATTTCGGCACATTGAGCGATCTTGAAGCACTTGGATTCGTACAGTTCAATGACATTGCGGGATTCAAACGCATGAAGCTCCCGAAGAAGTTCACTGTGTTTTACTACGGGACACAGATGGAGCTAACATTTCCCAAGGAAGCTGATAATGAACTTGTATTGGGAAAGGTTCTCCTGACCCGAGCGGGGCAAGAACTGGCTCCATTTTGCGGATCTACTCCGTCGCCTGGGTTCTTTGAATTCGTCTATAACAAGTGGGCAGCACAAGGTCTTGTGCTAAAGAGGGAACCTGTCCCAGCTTTTGAAGTAAAAATGTCCTAGGTTGGAAAGCTAATATCCGACAACCTATGCCGACGACGGCCCTTCCTACATCAACCACAGCGCGTCCACATCCACAATCACCTGCGTGCGCGGGATTTTTTCCCCCTGCGCATGGGCCAGCATGGCGCGAAGTACCGTGTTCAATTTTTCGCGGCTCTGAGATTTGAGCACGAAGTGGTAGCGGTAGTCCTGCTTCAGGCGCACGATAGGAGCTGCCGCGGGGCCCATAACGCGCACTCCTTCATGCCTCGTTTTCTCAAACCATTGGCCGATGATGCCGGACCACTCCAGAGCTTCATTCAATTTGGTGCTGCGCACTAGAACGTTGGCCAGGGCGCTGTATGGCGGATAATGCATCCAACTGCGGAAGCGCAGCTCTTTGTCATAGAAGCCTGCAAAGTCGTGCGCAGCGGCATATTGCACCGCGTAATGCTCGGGGAAGTACGTTTGCAGCACGACTTTGCCGGGAGTGGCGCCCCGCCCGGCGCGTCCCGCAACCTGCGTGAGCAACTGGAACGTACGCTCCGCCGCGCGGAAATCGGGAAGGCCAAGCGCGATATCCGCTCCAATCACTCCGACCAAAGTCACGCCATGAATATCGTGGCCCTTAGCGATCATCTGCGTGCCCACTAGTAAATCAAGGTCGCCGGCATTGAATGCATTGAGCGTGCGCTCAAAATCGCGGTGGCTGCGGACTGTGTCGCGGTCCAGCCTGCCGATCCGCGCCTGCGGGAAGAGGCCGTGCAGTAGTTCTTCCAGCTTTTCGGATCCCGTACCAAGAAAGTGCACGTACTCGCTGCCGCACTTCGGGCATTTTTTGGGGACCGGAGCAGTCAATCCGCAGTAATGGCAAACCATGCGGTGCTCACGCTTGTGATGCGTGAGAGCGACCGCGCAATTTTGACACTGCATGGTGTTGCCGCAGGCCCGGCACAACACTACGGGAGAATAGCCTCGCCGGTTCAGCAGGACCATTACCTGCTCCTGGCGGGCAAGTCTTTCTTTGATCTCTTCCGCCAGCTTTCGGGAGACCACCTGCTCCTCTCCGCTTTGCTGAAATTCCTGCCGCATGTCCAGAATTTCGACCTCCGGCAGAGGACGTCGCTCTACGCGGTCCGGCAGTTCCAGCAGCGCATATTTATTTTTTTTGGCATTGAAATAAGATTCGAGCGAGGGAGTGGCGGAACCCAGGATGACGACGGCATCCGCCATTTTCGCCCGCATCACCGCGACGTCGCGAGCATGGTAGCGCGGCATCTCTTCCTGTTTGTAGGAGGAATCGTGCTCCTCATCCACAATAATCAGCGCCAGATCGGGAACAGGCGCAAATACCGCTGACCGCGTGCCCACAACCATGCGGGCCTCGCCGCGTTTGATTCTGCGCCATTGCTCTACACGTTCCTTTCCCGACAAAGCCGAATGTAAAATGGCGACCTCATTGCCGAACAGCTGATGCAAATCGGCGGCAACAGCCGGCGTGAGTCCAATTTCCGGGACCAGCAAAATTGCCGAGCGGCTGGCATCGAGCACCGCGCGCATGGCGGCCAAATATACTGCAGTTTTACCGGAGCCGGTGACGCCATGCAGCAGCATGGCGGAAAAATGGCGCGTTGCGGCGCTATCTTTAATCTTTTCCAGCGCATTTCGTTGCGCAGCATTGAATTGAAAATGAAAAGGCGAAGGCCGGGGTTGCGCCCGCGAGACGGTGAACTCCGCCGGTTCTTCAACAATTTCCACCAATCCGCGCCTTACCAGGGTTTGAAGAGTTGTGCGCGGCACATCGAGGCGGGGCAGGCCTTCAACCAGCAGCTTCCCTCCGGAAGATTCCAAGGCGTCAATCAATCTCCGCTGGTTCGCGTTGAGCTTTCCTTCAGCGCTTTTCAGCACTGCGATTTGCACCGTCCGCGCTGCTTCCTGCGCGTCAGAAATATCTTCACGTGTGATCCACTTCTTGCGCACCAACCCCGCCAGAATCGCGCGCGATACACGGGCGGCCGAGCGCAACGTACTCTCTTTTTCCGCCTCGCCCGAGGCCAGGTATTCCAGCGCGCGAAATTCCGCAAGCTGGTCGTCGGGAGTTTTGCGGGCTCGCGCAGAGGACCCGGTTTCAGCCGCCTGGTGCAGGGCCAGTCCGCCCCGCTCGGTGATGCGGTAAGCGATGTTCCTCTTGAATTCTGCGGCGAGAGGCAGCATGGTGGGAAAAACTTCTCCCAGGGGCGCAAGATAATAGCGGCTGATCCAGGCTGCAAGCTCCCGCAATTGCCCGTCAACTGCCGGTTCTAGGTCCATGACGCGCAGGATATCTTTTGCCGCTACCGACGGCGGACGGTCATGCAGTTCCGTGACGATTCCCACCAGCCGTTGCTGGCGGAAGGGAACCAATACGCGCGCGCCAACAGCAGGAGCCATCTCTTCAGGGATACGGTAAGTAAAGAGAGAGTCCAGAGGCACCGGCAGCGCGACATCGCAAAATTGAGCCATGAATCAATGACTGGAACAGGAAGTTGGAAGAACAATTAAAACAAACTTTTATCTTCGCGAATAGGCGCGGCCAGTCAAGCCGCAGCGCCGGGGACGGCGGTCAAAAACCTACCAGCACCGGCTCCGGCTCCAGAGAAACGTTCCAGATTTCCTTTACCTTCTGCTGGATGTTTTCCTTCAACTCTATGATTTCGGCGGCACTTGCGCCGCCACGATTCACAATGGCTAAAGCATGTTTGTGCGAGATGCCTGCGCGTCCCGCGCCGAATCCCTTCTGAAATCCCGAGTTCTCGACCAGCCAGGCGGCGGAAACTTTGTGATGGGTCTCAAGGGCAGGGTAGCTGGGGATTTTCAGATTCAGTGCAGATGCGCGGCGCGTCAGTTCCTCGAATTGTTCCGCAGAGAGAACCGGATTTTTGAAAAACGACCCAGCGCTCCGGCAATCAGGATCGGCCGAAGAGATGAGCATACCTTTGCCGGCGCGTATCTTCCGCACGGCTTTCCGTACCTGGAGCAGGGTTGGCGGTGTCGCAGCTCCGGTGAAATATTTCTGCAAATCCGCGTATGCAATTTTAGGAGCGCCACCCCGCGCCAATGCATAGACCACCTTCAACACAATGTAGCGGCCGCGCTTCTTTGTATTAAAAATGCTGGCGCGGTAGCTGAAGCCGCAGTCTTCTCGTGAAAGCTCGCGGATCTCCAAAGTATTAAAGTCGAGCGCAATTACAGATTGAATTGTCTCGGAGACTTCCTGGCCATAAGCGCCCACGTTCTGGACCGGTGTGCCTCCGACGCTGCCCGGAATGCCGCTCAGGCATTCAATCCCGGAGCAGTCCTGCTCCACTGCATGCGCGACAAGTTTATCCCAGTCTTCCCCTGCGCCCGCTTCCAGACGAAGCTGCTCGCCGTCATCATTCATCTGGATACCGGAGATCGCGACTTTTATCACCAGGCCAGGCCAGCCCTTGTCGGCAACGACCAGATTGCTCCCCCCACCCAAAACAAATACCGGCAGCTTGCGGGAGCGGGCAAACCGGATCGCCTCAATAGCGTCTTCGGGAGTGTGGATTTCGCTAAAGAATTGCGCTGGCCCGCCCACGCCGAGCGTCGTTAGCGGCGCGAGGGGCACGTTTTGCTGGATGAGCATGGCTGCCCATCACTATAACTGAAGTGGAATCGGGCCTCTGCCTGTGCGGAGTTTTGGAACCTCGGTTCACAACAGCCTTTTATGCGGCCTGATTGCTTTTTGCCTCAGCCGTAGATGACTGCTCTTTCGCGCGCTGATCGCGCTGTTTTTCTTCCTGCGAAATCGTTTCCAGCAGGGTCTTCATGTCCTCGGCATGCTCTTCTTCTTTCGCTAGGATTTCTTCCATGATGCGCCGGCTGGTCGGATCATTGTTCCCGAGATAACGGATAATTTCAGAATAGGATTCAATCGCGATCCGCTCCGCAACCAGATCTTCCCGGATCATTTCTACCAATGAATTTCCTTCAATATATTGCGAATGGCTGCGGGAGGGCAGGGTTTCCGGGTTGAAATCGGGATCACCGTCCAACTGGGTGATTCTTTCCGCGATCATGTCCGCGTGTTCTTGCTCTTCTTGGGCATGCTCGAGGAATTCTTCGGAGACTGCCTGCGAGTGAATTCCCGAGGCCATGTAGTAATGGCGTTTATAACGCAGAACACACACCAGTTCCGTTGCCAGAGCTTCATTCAGGACCTGGATAACGGCTTTGCGGTCGCCTTTATAGTTCTCAGTGACTGCGCCGTTCTCGATGTGGCGGCGGGCGCGGCGGCGAATTTCTTCAATATCCGCGATAAAACTTCCAGGGGCCGAAGGGCGGGTGTCGGACATACAATTTCTCCTTTATCGTTCACTATGATGCTCTGACTTGGCAGACCGTCCACCTGCTTAAATGCGGCCCAGCAACACGAGGACCAGGACGATCAGAACAATCAGACCAAGTCCTCCGCTGGGGTAGTAGCCCCAACTTCCACTGTATGGCCAGGTGGGCAGAGCGCCGATTAACAGCAAAATCAACACAATCAGAAGAATGAGATACATGAAGGAGCTCCTATACGTGAAATGCTTCCTGTTTTTCAGAGTTCAAGCTATGCCTGCGGAGCAACTCTGCCAATCCGGTTAAGGCTGTAAATAACGCTGATTCGAATCCGTAGTTGCGGTTCAAATTTCAAGCAGTTTGTACGCGGCGGGAGGTTGTTGCGCCTGCAACAAGCTGATCGCAACGTTATGCACAGGGATTCCGGCAGTGGTGGCGCCCTGCAATTGTCCATGGTGCGCGTGTCCGTGCACAATGAAATCAGCGCCATGCCTGTCTATTACTTCGGCCAGGCGGGACGTGCCCAGGAAAGGGAAAATCTCGGGGGATTCTCCTTGCACCGTGGCTGCGATGGGCGAATAGTGCAGGACAACCACGCGCTTAGGCGTCCGCAGTTGTGACATCGCCCGTTCCAGCTTCAGCGCCTCCTCAATGGAAGCCCGGACGAACGTTTTTATTTCCGGCTCTCCAAACGCAGTAAGAACAGACCGTCCGAATCCTCCGACAAAACCCTTCGTGCCGGCAAAGCCAACGCCATCCCGTTCATAAGCGCTGCCATTGAGCACCTTAATTCCTTCCGCGGTCATCATGCGCATGAGTTCCTGTTCCTGCCCGCTTTCGTAATCATGATTGCCCAGCACTACCACGGTAGGGACGCGCAAGCGCACAATGGCATTCAGCAATGGCTCCATCTCGCCAGGCTGGCCATAATTCGTAAGGTCCCCTGCGATCACCAGGAGGTCGGCTTCGTCCCTAACCTTATTCAGCTGTTCGCGGACTGCTGCGTAACTCTGGGGCGAAAAATGCAGGTCGGCGGTGGCGGCAATTCTCATGTTTGTCTGCAGGGCAGCTCAAAGACGGCGGGTAGCTTCAATTTTGGGAGCCTGGCTCCGGTACTGCTGTAAAAGGTCTGCCATCTTCCATTCATTTACGTCAATCGCAAACATGTAGTCATCTACCAAACTGCCCCGAAACGGCGCGTCGATTTCAGGATGCTCCACAGCCTCATTCAAACGTTGTAAAAGGTCGTGCCAAAGCCAGTGGGGAATATAGCTGGTTTGGGCCGGATAGTTATAACGGAAGAAGAGGAGCATCCAGAGCAGGATCTCCCAGTGTGCGCCTGTCAATTGCAGGACTCGGTCCCATTGAAGTTTGCCCTGTGTGCCGTAAATAATATGGGCGATGTCAGCTCCATCAAAACGTTCCCGCCGTATAACAAAAAGCTTGGAAGCCAGTAACTCTTCCGGAGCAAGCACCCGCGTGTTGACGCCCACGATGTGCGCCGGCCTTGCGCGCTTAATCCAGCATTGGTCTACCACGAGGGTAGCATTGCTCATGCCGGTTATGAGATCCACAAAAAAATCGTTGCGGTGGGCCTTGGCCAGCCATACGGGGTCCGTTATTTCGCATTCGAATCCAGCGGCCCGCAACACATGCAGGGCACTGCCCGCTGCTTCCGGCGGCAAAAATATATCCAAATCTTTGGTCATGCGGCAAATGCCCGTGTATTCCCGCAAGGCGAACGCGCCGGCAACCGCATAGGGAACGTGGTGCTCTTCGAGCAACAGCAGCACGTCTCGATAGAGGAGTTCCTGCTCCGGGGCCATCACAGGGAGAAACGACGAGGTCTTGATGGCCTTCTCAGAAATCTCGGGCCGAATTTTGTTCAGTGGCTCCGGCACAGCGTGCTTTGATGTCTGCCCCCTGTAAATCCGTTGCGTCAACAGCGTCCCTCGGGATTGATTTTCATTGCAATTGAAGGCTGCTGTTGTCCCCCAGCAAACCGCTGCTTCAGAAATCTGCATCCTTGTAGGAACAATGGCGGACCTTTCAGAAGCACCCCACCTGCGTGATCTTCGGACCGAGGCCCCTCAGCAGCATGCCGTGATCGATACGGACACTCTGTCGCGCCAAATTGCCGACTTGGGCGAGTGGTTCCACAATCTGGACCTTTATGGCGTGCATACTGCGCCCCATCATTTTTTGGGAGACTTCCCTAACATCAAGTGGCAATGGATTTCGCAGGCGATTCCGCAAGACCTCACCGGAGCGCGGGTACTCGATATTGGCTGCAATGGCGGCTTCTATTCCATCCAGATGAAGCAACGCGGCGCGGAATACGTGCTGGGAATTGACGTGGATGACCGCTATCTCCGCCAGGCGGAATTCGCGGCACAGACGCTAGGGCTGGAGATTGATCTCCGCAAATTGTCGGTTTATGACGTGGAACAAATTGCCGGGGACTTCGACTATGTAATTTTCATGGGCGTCTTTTACCACCTGCGGTATCCGTTGTTTGCTTTGGACAAAATCATCAAAAAAATGCGGGGAAAGCTTGTTTTTCAAACCATGGTTCGTGGTTCTGATCAGGTCCGAGCGTGGGCGGACGATTATTCCTTTTGGACGAAGGACATATTCCTGGAGCCTGGGTTTCCCGCCATGTATTTCATCGAGCACAGTTATTCGCACGATCATACAAATTGGTGGATTCCCAACCGCGCGGCCGTCGAGGCCATGCTCCGCAGCTCAGGCCTGAAAATCGTGCAGCAGCCGGAGCCGGAAACATGGATATGCGCTATAGAGAGCGCCACCAAAAATGGCCGCTATATTTTGGACCGTGAATTAGACGGTACGCTTTAGAAGTTCATCGAAAGCTCATCCGGGGAACGTATGGTAGAAGCCGTAATGTTGTGGAACGAACCGAACAATCTCTCCCACTGGGATTTTCAGATTGACAAAGATTGGAGCATATTCGCCCGCATGGTCATTGCTGCGGCCCGGCGGATACGGGAAGTGAATCCAGCGCTCAGCATCGTTCTGGGAGGGATTTCTCCCATTGACCCGAATTTCATCCGCCTTTTGGAAGGCCATGGAGTTCTGGATGAAATTGATGTCGTCGCCATTCATGGCTTTCCGCTCGATTGGAACCATTGGAGCATCCACGATTGGCCGCGCAAGGTAGAGGAGATTCGTTCCGTTTGCAAAAAGCCTGTATGGGTTTCCGAAGCAGGTGCCTCCTCTTTTGGCGCCGAGGAAGTTCAGCTCTTCGGCATGCAGCGCACGGCGGAGCTCCTTTTGCCTATCGTGGAGCGGGTCCATTGGTACAGCCTATTTGATCTGCCTTCCACATGGACTGCCACCACACGCCATAAGGAAGCGGAGGGAAGCGCCTATTACCGGCATTACTACATGGGCCTTATTCGAGAAGATGGGACGCCCAAGCTTTCGAGTGAGTGTTTCCCCGCCGGACTTGGCCTGTGCCAATGGTTCCATTTTGAGGATCCCAGGCTGGATTCCGCCGTGCCATGGCTCCGCAAATTACAAATCAAATATTTGCGGACGGGGTTGAGCTGGGCGGATTCTTTTCGTCCCAATGCGGAGCTCTGGTTTGACCGGCAGATGAGCGCATTAAGTGAATTCACCACCACCTTGACCCTATGTTTTACTCCTGAACACCTCGGTCATGTCCCTCACCATACAAGTCCTCCTCGCAATGCGAAAGAGTTCTCCCAATTTGCGGGCTGGGCAGTGGAGCGGTATGCGCCGCGTCCAAACGTCCCACCGCCTAAACCGTTGGAACTGGAGCTGCTTGCTGAATAGACAATCTGAGAAGATCAGCCCGAGTTGTCTTTTGGTTCTCTTCTGTTCTCGCTAGGCATCTTAGGAATCGGCACATTCATCCTAAACGTGCCTTTTTTCTGTCATTTGAAAAGGGGCGTCCCGCCCCGGTCAAAGGGGCGACTTACCTTACCTGGTTGTGCTAAGGGGCGCGAGATGAGAAAAAACATATTGGTGACGGGAGGGGCGGGATTTGTCGGTTCGCATACCGTTGACGCCCTGGTAAAGCGTGGTCACCACGTCCGGATTTACGACAATCTGAATCCGCAGGTGCATGGAAACTGCATGCCGGAATATGTGAACCGCGAGGCGGAATTTATCCGCGGTGACGTGCGGGACTTGGCCAAGCTCACGCAGGCGGTCCACGGCATGGACGTCATTTACCACTTTGCGGCTGCGGTCGGCGTCGGCCAATCCATGTACGAGATTGCCCACTATATTTCCGTAAACAATCAGGGCACCGCAAATTTGTTGCAGGCCGTTCTGGATTCAAGATCGCACCCGGAAAAAATTATTGTTGCATCCTCGATGTCAATTTATGGGGAGGGGCGCTATTCCTGCATTGAGTGCGGCAACGATGTAGAACCTGCTCCCCGCCCGCTTGAGCAACTCAAGGCCAGGCAGTGGGAAGCTCTCTGCCCGGTTTGCGGCGAGCCACTGGTTCCCCTGGCAACGAACGAATCGAAGCATCTTCAATCCACATCCATCTACGCCCTTTCTAAAAAATATCAGGAAGAGATGGTGCTCTTGTTTGGCCGCACTTATGGAATTCCCGCGGTGGCGCTTCGTTATTTCAATATCTATGGGACGCGCCAGTCCTTGTCGAATCCCTATACGGGCGTTGTGGCGATTTTCGCCTCCCGCCTTATGAACGGGCATGCTCCCCTGATTTTCGAGGATGGGTTGCAGATGCGCGACTTCGTTAGCGTGCACGATGTTGTCGCTGCCAATCTTCTGGCGATGGAGAACGCGGGGGCGGACGGCAAAGCGCTGAACGTCGGCTCAGGAGAAGCCGTCACGATTCGCAAAGTCGCCTCTGAAATCGGCAGGGCTGTGAACGTCTCGACACCTTTTGAACTCAGTGGCCGGTACCGTGCTGGCGATATCCGTCACTGCTTTGCCGACATTTCCGCAATCGGCGCTTTGCTGGGTTTCCGCCCGCAAGTCCACTTCGATCAGGGAATGCTGGAGCTTTCAGAATGGCTTAAGTCGCAGGAGTCCGGGGTTAGCGACCGCGTACAGGAAGCAGTTGAGACCTTGAATGTTCATGGCTTGGTGGCCTGAGCAGGGGCCAACAACCTGAGCCATGTACATGAAGGAATGATTTGTCATCGCGGAACTGAAATGCAATAACGGCGCCGAAATCTCGAATGCACATCCTAATCACAACAGACACTGTTGGCGGCGTATGGACTTATACCCAGGAATTAGTGACCGGCCTTTTATCGGGCGGCCATCGAATCACAGTGGCTAGTTTCGGCAGGCTGCCTTCCCCGGAACAAATGTCGTGGGTGAACTCTCAGGCCGGCCTGGACTACCGTCCTACTGAATACCGCCTGGAGTGGATGGAAGTAGCCGCGGCTGATATTGAAGAATCGAAGCAGTTCCTGAAGATGTTGGTAGAAGAAGTTCAGCCGGATGTGCTTCACCTGAGCCAATACTGTTACGGCGATTTGGCTATAGATAAACCAAAAATCGTCGTCGCTCATAGCGACGTCGTGAGCTGGTGGATGAGTGTTCACGGCAAAGAACCTGAGGAGTCGGCCTGGTTGCGATGGTATAAAAGCACCGTAAGCAATGGCTTGCGCGGCGCTGATGCCGTGGTAGCTCCATCACGCTGGATGCTGCAGATGCTGGGCCAACATTATGGCCTGCACGCGCAGAGCTTAGTTGTTCATAACGCCCGCACCGCGGAGCTGTTTTCCGCTGAGACCCGCAAGGACGACATTGCAGTGACGGTGGGCCGCTTGTGGGATGAAGGAAAAAATGTCTCCCTCCTGCTGCGGCAGGAGTTTTCGTTCTCAGATAATGTCGCGATCCCGATTCACGTCGCCGGACCTTGCGAAGGGCCGCAATTCCGCAGCGATTCCTTGGCCGAAAAACTTATACACCGCCCGGGGATTCACTTTGCCGGAGAACTATCGCAGGCACAGATTGTGGAGTTGCTTGCCAGAGCCAGCGTGTATATAGCTACCTCCTGCTATGAACCATTTGGCCTTGCCCCGCTTGAAGCTGCGCTCTCCGGCTGCGCGCTGCTGTTGAATGACATCCCCAGCTTTCATGAGCTTTGGGACGATGCCGCCTTGTATTTTCAGCATAATGACTCCGCCGATCTCGCGCACAAACTGCGCTACCTCAAAGAAAATCCCGACGTGCGGGAAAAATATGGGCGCCTCGCATATCAAACCGCCCGCAAAAAATTTTCCCCGCAGCGGATGACCGCAGAGTATGAATGTCTTTATCAGAACGTGGCATTCACGGAAAAAGTGCTATGAGCCGCCTCAAACTGCGCATCTTTGCCCACTCATGGATCTCTGACTGGAACCACGGCAATGCCCATTTTCTCCGGGGGCTGGCCTACGAACTCACTCGATTAGGGCATGAAGTGCGCTGCTACGAGAATCCTAATTCCTGGTCCATGAATAATTTATGGCAGGAGGGAACTGACAAAGCCGGGAACACAATTCTCGGATTTTGGAAGGCATTTTCCCTGCTCGACGTCCGCTTCTATAAGAATGACGAGGGCTTCCTGCCGTTTGCCGAAGAAGAGCTGCGTGAGGCGGATGTGGTCATTATCCACGAGTGGAATGATCCCGCCATAGTGCAGACGATCTTGTCGCTGAAACCAAAATTGGGATTTCGTGCGTTATTCCACGACACTCATCATCGCGCCGCTACAAATCCCAAGGAGGTCCGCCGGTTCCCATTGCACGAATTTGACGGGGTCCTGGCATTCGGAGAGGCTTTGCGCCAGATTTATCTAAATCAATTCGGCATCAAAAAAGCGTGGACCTTCCATGAAGCCGCGGATACGGCGCACTTCCAGCCTTTGCATGAGCACAAAAATACAGACGTCGTCTGGGTGGGCAACTGGGGAGACGAAGAACGCACAAAAGAACTCATGGAGTTCTTGATGGTCCCGGCTGCGGGTATGCGCAATCACAAGTTCGCCGTCTATGGCGTGCGGTATCCAACGGAAGCGCGGACGCACCTGGCAAGCGCAGGCATTGATTATCGTGGATATTTATCCAATCTCGAAGCGCCCCAGATTTATGGCCGCAGCGCCCTCACGCTGCATGTTCCAAGAAAAAGTTATACCAACGGACTGAGCGGGATACCCACCATTCGCGTTTTTGAAGCACTGGCCTGCGGCGTTCCGCTGGTATGTTCGCCCTGGTCGGACGTGGAAGGCCTCTTCCGGCGCGATGAGGACTACGTTTGTGTAAATAACTCGGCTGAAATGCAGGCGAAGCTGCAAGAGCTTCTCCATGATGCGGCGGCAAGAGAACAAATTGCCAACAATGGGAGAGAAACCATCCGCAAACGCCATTCGTGCATTCACCGGGCCATGGAGTTGGTGGAAATTTGCAAGGAGTTGGGAAGATGAAGCTTTTTATATTCGGCTCCAGCATTACCTCTTCGTATTGGAATGGCGCGGCAACCTATTACCGCGGCATCTATAAGCAGCTGCACAAGCTTGGATATTCCATTACGTTCGCGGAGCCCGATATCTACCAGCGCCAGCAACATCGTGATGCCGGCGAAATTGATTACGCGGCGGTACATGTATATCAGACGCCACGGGATTTAGACCGTATGCTCGCGGAGGCCTCCTCGTCCGATCTCGTCATCAAGCACAGCGGAGTGGGCGCGGACGATGCGTTCTTGGAAGAAAATATTCTGCGCTTGTGCCCCGGAGTGAAGACCGCCTTCTGGGATGTGGATGCGCCTGCGACTTTGCACCGAATTGAAGAAGACCCTTCAGACCCATTCCGCGCATTGATTCCCCGCTATGATTTTATTTTCACGTATGGCGGCGGTCGGCCGGTAATCGAGCACTACCTGAACCTGGGCGCGCAAAACTGCGTTCCCATTTACAACGCGCTCGATCCGGAGACGCACCATCCGGTTCCGGTTGACTCATCGTTGGCTTGCGATCTGGCGTTCGTAGGGCATCGCCTGCCAGACCGCGAAAAGCGCGTTGAGGATTTTTTTCTGCGCGCTGCGGAACTTGCTCCTGAGTTTTCATTTCTTCTGGGCGGAGAAGGTTGGGCGGGAAAACCGCTGCCCGCCAATGTCCGCTGGATCGGCCATGTGGGTATTCACGACCATAACCGCGTCAACTGCGCCGCGCGCATGGTGCTCAACATTAACCGCTCCTCCATGGCTGTAACCGGATTTTCGCCGCCTACCCGCATTTTTGAAGCGGCAGGAGCGGGTGCCTGCCTTATTACCGATGAGTGGACAGGCATCCCGCATTTTTTCGCGCCGGGCAGGGAAATACTCGTCGCCTCATCAGCCGAAGAGATTGTCCGGCATTTGCGCGAGGTTCCGAGCGGCCAGTCAAAAGAGATCGGCGCAGACATGCGGAGGCGGGCTCTTCAGGAACATACCTATCAAATGCGGGCCTTGCAGTTTGACGAAATTGTGCAGCAAAGCGCCAGCAGAGCAGATGCTTCCTTGCCGGCAACTCCGCGCAATGTGAACAGAATACAAAGCAAGATTCAACCGATGGGTGCGCGGCCATGAAGATAACCATTTTCGGATTGTCCATTACTTCAGCCTGGGGAAACGGCCATGCAACCACCTACCGCGCCCTGACCCGCGCTTTGCATGACCGCGGCCACGATATTGTGTTCTTCGAGCACAACGCCGAGTGGTATGCCTCGAATCGTGATTTGCCCGATCCCGAATTTTGCCAAGTCCATATTTACGAGAATTGGAAGGACATCCTGCCGCAGGCGCGCCGGGTGCTGAGGGAAAGCGTCCTGGCAATTGTGGGATCGTATTTTCCCCACGGAAGAGAAGCAGCCAACGAGGTGTTCAGTTCCCAGGCGGTCTCCGCGTTTTACGACATTGACACGCCTATCACGGTAGCCCAGTTGCGGCAGGGCGACGCTCCTTACCTTAAGCGGGAACAGGTTCCCGAATTCGATTTGTACCTTAGCTTTACCGGCGGTCCCATGCTCCAGACGCTCGAAGCCGACTTTGGGGCGCAACGCGCGGTCCCTTTGTATTGCTCCTTCGATCGCGAAGATTGCCCGAAAGGCCCTGCGCCTGAAGCATCCGCATGCGATCTAAGCTATATGGGAACTTATGCCGGCGACCGCCAGCAGAAGCTGGAAGAGTTGTTCTGTGCCCCTGCGCGCGCCTTGCCCCAAAGCAAATTCATGTTGGCCGGAGCGCAATATCCGCATTCCGTTACATGGCCGAAGAACGTTGCCAGGACCATTCATTTAAGCCCGCGGGAGCATGGCGCATTTTATCGTTCTTCCAATCTCACCTTGAATTTAACCCGTGGGGAGATGCTGCGGTCGGGCTATTCTCCTTCCGTACGCCTCTTTGAGGCAGCGGGCTATGGCGCTGCTGTTGTCTCCGACCGGTGGACCGGCCTGGAGACATTTTTTACCCCGGAAAAAGAAATCCTCGTGGCGGATTGCACCCAGGACGTTATCAACTATCTCAAAGGATATGACCGGATGGAATTACAGCAGATCGGGCGCGCGGCCCAGGAGCGAGTTCTCGCGGAGCATAGCGCAGAACACCGCGCCTCTCAACTCGAAAACTACGTTCAGCTTGCGCGCAGTTCGCGGGTAACGAAAAATAAGGCTGCAACTCTAACCAAGGAAATGGTCATGTAAGTATATTGTTCTGTATCTATTGTCCGGATCGCCGGACGCGAGTAGTCCGCCCGAAGAACAGATTGTCGCCTTCGAGAACGCTCCAGCGCAGATTTTTCAATCTGTGCAATCGAAAAAATGACCTTCCTAAGTTCCCTGAATCGGCTATAGTTCTCTCAACGTATCCGCATTATCCACGCCTCGATAATGCTTTTCTACTATTGTTCCAGTCATTGTTGACCGCTACATTCATTTAACTCAATCTACCTTTTTGTGACTTTCAGAAGAACGATCAATATTTGCTTAGAGCAACCAAAGGGAGTTGGTGGGATGAAACTATTTGCAGGAATACCATACGTTTGCGGAACAATCATTTTGGCCGCCGCGCAGATGATGGGGCAGGCTTCGCCGGGCGCAACGCAGCCGGTTTCGCAACCGGAAAAGATGGCCGCTCTCACGCCGCCGCAAGCCGGCAGCAGCCCGCAATCGGCAACGCTCGCGGCAGACAAAGCCCCCACGGACAGGCTGAATGAAAGCCTGCCTCGCTGGTTGGCTTTCAGCGGCGAGATTCGCCTGCGCGGCGAAGGTTTTACCGGCGCAGGCTTCAGACCGGATGACGGCGATGGTTATCTGCTGACCCGCGTTCGGCTGAACATGCGCATACAACCCACCAGCTGGATGAGATTTTTTGTACAAGGGCAGGACGCCCACATTCTTGGCGAGGATGAAGCCAAAGTCGCTCCGCTGCCTCCCAATCAGGACGACTTTGATCTGCGGCAGGGCTACGTTGAATTTGGCGATGTAGAGAAAAGCAGATTCGGTTTTCGGGCTGGTCGCCAGGAACTCGCATTCGGCTCCCAGCGGCTTTTGGGCACCGCAAATTGGCTGAATACGCCGCGCAGCTTCGACGGCTTCCGCACCACCTTTCGCGGCAATGGGTTCCAGGTGGATGCCTTTGCAGCCTGCATGGATAAAATTGTGACCCGCAAGTTTAACAAGTGCGTTCCGGGTAACAACATTTATGGGGGTTATGGGACACTCTCCAAGCTTCTTCCCCACACGAGTATTGAGCCATTTCTGTTCTGGCGGCGCCAGTCGGGAGTGAAATCGGAAGCAGGCCCGCTCGGAGTGATGAACCAGGCCACAATAGGCTTCCACTGGAGCGTAAAACCAGCCAAGGGAATTGATTACGACGTTGAAATGGCGCGCCAGGCCGGCTCCGTTGGGAGTGATTCGATCAGCGCCTGGGCAGGGCACTGGGTTGCCGGATACACATTCATGAACTCGCGCCACAAACCGCGGGTCTTCAGCGAATTTGATTACGCCAGCGGCGATAGTAATGCTGCCGATGGCACTCGCGCCACGTTTGACCAGATTTATCCTTCCGGCCACGATCTATATGCGATGACCGACCAGATTGGCTTGAAGAATATCGAAATGATCCGCGAAGGACTGGAATTCACCCCCGCAGCCAAATGGAGGCTGACCGCTAAATATGGATCGTATTGGCTGGCCAACACCCACGATGCGCTGTACAGCGGTGCCAGCGCCGCATTGGCGAGATCGGCCGCGGGCACCGCATGGCGTTGGGTGGGGCAAGAACTGGATTTCGTCGCGGCTTACAACTACAACAAACGAACAGCATTCTCGGCCGGCTTTGGCCACCTGTTCCCTGGAACGTTTCTGAAGAACACAACGCCAGCCGTGGGCTACAACTATCCCTACGCTGCAATCACGTACGCCTTTTAGTTAGAAGAATAATTATTTGCGGGCCTGATTTCAGCCAGCACCGGTCTGGTACCGGCTCTGCTTATTAAAGAGAGTGCTTTTAGCGAGAGTATCGTCGCTCGCTGTTGAGGACCGACTGCTCTCTTCTGCTCTCATGGATGAGCCGAACTGGGAGCTGGAAAAGGTGTGTTAAGCTGAATAGTGCCAATGAGATTTGCCTTTTAGGCATGCTCTGTAGCCACGTCAATTTGGCGCTATCGTCTAGGGGTTAGGACGGAAGATTCTCAATCTTCAAACACGGGTTCGATTCCCGTTAGCGCTACCAAACCGTCTTTTTTCCTGGGTTCATCCCGATACAGGCGCATATATCCGGCATTCGGCTGCAACTGGAGAACGAATTCCTCAAAGTGCCGCTCCGTGGTCTGCTTGCCGTCCCGAGTACATGCCTCCTGGCAATGGTAATAGGCCAATAGCGATTTCGACCCTTTGATCAACTGCCGGTGAAGGGCTCGGAGCGTC
>JAICKN010000166.1 GCA_025927855.1 Terriglobales bacterium | reverse complement strand
GTCAAACCTCTGACAAAACTTTACGAAATGTATCCCTCGGCGGTACAGCAACCCTGCCCAGCAACTTTCCTGAAAGAATTGTGTTAGAAGTGGAAAGCACGGTTGTGCGCGGCATGGCGTACGCACAGGGGCCAAAATCTTTAGGGAGTCAGCCCGGCTGCGACGGGCGCTTGTTATGAAAAAAACTTCTTTGATCGTTACATTCGCGTTGCTCCTCATCTGTGTTGCCTGCGGTTCCGGCAATGGTGGCGTTCCGGGCGGCGGTGGCGTCTTCCAGCCGCAGGGTAGCTTTTCGAAGGCCAGCCTGAGCGGTCAATACGCTTATGAACTCACCGGCACGAATGGAAATGACTTCAGTGAAGCCGGTTTTTTTGTCGCTGACGGCAAGGGCAATATCACCAGCGGCACGGATGACTTTGTGCAGCAGACTGGAACTTCGCTGAGCAATGCCATCGCGGGGACCTACACCGTCGGGAACGACGGAACAGGTTTTATAGATGTCACCATCGGCGGCCAGCAATTTGAATTTTCCATCACCATCGTGAATTCCTCCAAGGTCTACATGACAGAATCCGACGGCAGCGCAAATGGCTCCGGCGTAGCTGAAGCGCAGAGCGCCGCGACCATGTCAACCGCTCCCTCCGGGACCTTTGCTTTCCGGCTGCATAATTTCAATTCGCTCAGGGGATCCATGTCCTCCGTCGGCGCATTCACACTTTCGGCGGGCACCCTTTCCAGCGGCTCCGAGGATGTCCTGTTTCTAGGCGGCGCCACCAATTCCCTGACGTTCTCGAGCGGAAGTTTCAACGCGCCCACCTCAGGCCGGGGATCGGGCACCCTGGTGGATAGCAACGGCACACTCTCATTTGAGTATTACGTAATTGACGCCAATCATATTGATATTCTTCCTGTCTCATCCGTGGGCTATGGCCGTGCGGAGACGCAAAGCGGCGGCCCGTTTAGCATGGCGGCGCTCTCCGGTGGATATGCGTTCGGCAGCCAGGGCGATATCCTGGGAGAAAGCCGTGGCATGCAGACTGCGGGGGTTTTTACCGCGGACGGGAACGGCACTATCACCACCGGAACTGAGGACATCGCCCTGAACGGCGCCACAGCCGCCAGCGATCCATCATCGGGAACTTATACTCTCTCCCCCGATGGCCGCGCCGATGTCAATCTCACTTCTACCGCCTTAGGCTCGGTGCACAAGATTTTCTGGCTGGTCAATTCGTCCCGCGCATTTTTTCTGACGGACGATCCCAACCAAACTGAGGACGGCACTTTGGATGCCCAGCAAAGTACGGCGTTCACCAACTCCACGCTGAACGGCCAGTTCGGGGCTTCCATGAGCGGCTTTGATCTCAATTTGGGGGCTTTCGTTGACCGCATCGGGGCATTGAATTTCCAGGGCAATGGCAACCTGACCTTCAATTTTGTGGAGATCGATTCCGGCGGCTTCAGCAAGACCCCAGTCTCAGGAACCTATACAATCGCCAGCAATGGAAGGGTATCCGCCGTGCTTAATAATATTTCCAACAACGTCATCATTTACCTCGTCTCGGGGAATGACGGATACATTATCCAAACCGATCCCGGAGCCGAGATCGGGGGCACGATGAGCGAACAGTAAAAGTTTTGAGCTCGGACCAAAAACAATAAACCCTGGCCACAACTGGCCAGGGTTTATTGTCTGGAGTAATGCAAATATTCTATGCGGCCGAGCGGTACATCGCAGAAGAGTTCCGCGTGCCGGCCAGTTCAACTTCCGGCAGGCCCGCTTCCCAGCCATCCCTTGGCTGCTCTGGGCGCGCCGCCGCATCAGCCTTTGTCGTCTCGGTGGCTTCGGTGCGGGCGTAGCCCAGCAATTCCCGTATCCTCAGCTTGGCTTTGTGCAATTGCGATTTGGAATTTCCTACGGAGCAATCCAGCAGTTGGGCAATCTCCTGGTGCTCGAACCCTTCCACTTCATGCAGCAGGAAGATTGTGCGGTACCCATCGGGCAATTCCTTGATCGCCCGCGCCAAGGCAATGCGGTCAACCGAACCGGCAAGACGGTCATCGCGGCTGCCGTATTCACGCCGCACCTGGCGGGCGTCCTGGTTATAGGGCTCATCGAGAGAAATCTGACGGAGGGCCTTTTTGCGGAAGTGCATGAGCACCGTGTTCACCGCAATGCGGTAGAGCCATGTGGAAAGGGCGGAGTCTCCGCGGAACGTCGCTAATTTACGGAACACCTGCAAAAATGCATCCTGTGTCAGGTCTTCCGCTTCTGCCGTGTTGTTCGTCATGCGCAGGCACACCGAATAAATGCGCGCTTTATGGGCATGGAAGAGAGAGGCAAAAGCGTCGGAGTCTCCTTCTTGAGCGCGTTTTACTAGGTCGAGATCAGTTTCGAATCTGGCGGTGGTGGTCGTATCGCAGCTCACTTTAATCTCCTTGTATTCTTGTCTCAACCCGTGATTCCACACAGGGCAACCGAGTTGGTCACAACGAAACCAATAATTCCGTTGCATCCAGAGAGTAAGTTTTCAGGCGATTTGAAACCATCCGGTGCTGTATGTATCCAATATGAGGATTTGCTGTACCGCATTGAAGTGAAAGGAGCTACATCAGACGACATCAGAAATCTCAACCCTGCTTCTACAGGGATTTACTTGAGCAACTACCCTCGGCAGGGTAGGATTTTGCGGAAATAAGCTGAAATTGCGTTTGCAGGCTGTGCAAAACCGCTCTATTTGACCGCTTTCTTAGATGCGAAATTCCCCGCGCGGTGCTAAGCGCTTTTCAATGCCTCCCAAAATTTGTGGCAAGAGGTCTTAATCCGATCGTGAACTTGGGCGGATGAATTTTTGGAAAACTAAATTTGGGGAAGAATCAAAAAGAAAATCCAAAAGGCAAGTTCAATAAGAATTGCCGGGCTTTTTTCACCCATATATTAAGGACACAGACTTTTTTGAAAGAATTTGGAAAGAAACGTTAGACGAAGCTATAAATAAGTTTCCATCGCGCTCACGCTACAGATTTATCCGCCGTGGAAGTACAGATTCGGCAGGATTGTTGTTCTCGCCCGTCTCCCATACTCTCAGTTCATGAATGTTGCCCTCAATATTCCCACCAATTCAGGCAGGGGCTGGCTAATAGGCTGGCTCCTGCTTCTCGCCTTCTTTGATTCCAATTTTTAATTTTTAATAGCAAAAGGCCATCTCTAGCGCTAGCTCCCGCAAAATCTCTGTCATTTCGAGGGAAACAAAAGGCATGTCTTTCGTGCCTTCTGTGAAGTCGAGAAGCCTGCTTTTCGGTATCCGCGGCTTCGGTGTAGCTCCTCAGAGCACACCGAAGGGATCACAAAGCTCCGCCCACCCAGGGTGGGATCTCGCCCCTGGAAAAGGCGCGTTATTTCATTATGAAGGGCCAAGGGATCGTAGAATCTACTGGCGCAAACCCATCCACTTCTCTGAGACCACTATAGAATTGCCCGGATTTTGCGGATCATACCGGACCGAAGTCGGCAGCCCCAGGCGGCAGGAATGCAGGTTGATTCTCTGCCGTAAATAGGTGACATCCTGCGAGGCCTCGTAGGAAACTCCCGCGACATCATATTGATAAATCAATAATGTGGCCGGGCGGTCGTTGTGCGAGATTTCATGGACGTCAATCACTGTGCCGTCGGTAATTCGGCCAACCTGGTTGAGCCAATCGCGGCGCAACATCTCTACGTGCTCCGCGCTTTTTTGTTTGGGCCGGAACATCAAATACCCTAGAAGCACAAAACCCGCGCCGCCGCCTAACATTGCATAAAGACGAAGTGGAATCATAAAGGTGAGATCGGCGCTGTACCCCCCCGGGCGCCAGAGACAGAATAAGACCAGAAGCTGTTTTTCGGAAGAGAATGCCTGATTACGGAAGATATTCCACTGAGGATATTTTAGTTGGAATGGATTACGCAGCCGCGCGCAGCAAAGATGCCCTGCAAACCTTCGCATTCGGGCCAAACCGCAACGGCCAAAGCGATTCCGCAGGCTCTCCCAGCAAATCTCGGTATCGGTAAGCCTCCAGCCCTGCCAATAACCAACTGAAGATGTTCCGCCCTTTCAGGCGCTGAGGCTTCGGATTTGCTGGCTGGCCCCACGTTTCACCGTTTCCGAAACGTGGGAGTCTACGGAATCATCGCGTCATACCACGGAAGGGTTCGCATCTGCGTCCTTCCGCGAGGCTTCGTATCAGGGCAGGCTTTCAGGCCGTGCGATAGCAATTAGAAGAGGTCCGTTTCAGGCGCTGAGGTTTCCTTCCGGGATTGCGAAACGATGAATCGACGAGCCTCGCAACGTACATCCTCGCGGAGGCAATTATGCCGCCTATATCTGACTACGATAAATCTCTTAGTGAAATTAAATTATTTTCCCATCAATTCTTAACGAGAACGTCCGAAGTTCAGACTCGCTGTGGATAAGAAACTTTTTCTGAGGAAAAGAACCAGAAAATTTACCATTTCCCCTATTGACTCGTTTGCACGATTTGGTTAGTTTGCTCTTCGCACAAAATTCAGCTCACAACATTTCAGCTGCACAATTTGTTTGATACGTTTTCATCATAATCGTCACTACTACACCGATAGATGCACGAGATGCGCCGAAGGACATTCCATAACGAGGGATACCGAGATGGCCACGCAATTAAATTCTAATTACACTTTCATTCTTGCTTCCTCCCCGTACTCCATTACGGATGTGCTCGGTACCTTGTACTTTAGTCCGCCGTATCTATAACCCGTAACTTACTTACACCGCGCGGCAATGCCTCGCCAAAGGGCGGGCGTCCCCATCAGGAATGGGGACCGGCGGATTATTGCCAAAAATGAAATAGTTGCACACGCTACCGAACAATTTTATGCGTTCACTTTTACGGAAAGGAGGAATGACCCCATGATTATCGAAGAACTCGAATCAGTCGTAGCGCCAAGCGAAGCTGGCGCGTGGGGCCTCGCTGGCGTAGTTGTCGGCGTTGCTCTGGTCGCATTGGCCTGCAGCTCGTAGTCCGTACCCGGATGTGCGGCTGTGTTCTGTCCGCGGTCTTTTTAATCATAAATACGAGGTGAACAAATGATCGTTGAAGAGCTAGAGTCCATTGTTGCACCGGATGCCGTTGACAATGCCGAACATTTTCTGGCCGGCGTTGCCGTAGGTATCGCGATTGCCAGCTTCTTTTTCTGCTAGGCAAGTGGCGTACCCGTAAGTGTGCTGCGCTTATATCTATAACTTGCAGCACACTTACGGCAGTTAATATCGCATTCATCTCATATTCGAGGTATTGCCATTTATCCCTATCTCAATCCACGCGTGCAAACCGATCTTCCTCAACCTGATGTAGAGACGTGGTTGATCCTGAACCATCAGACTGGAAGATATATTCGGCTTGGTCCACGGGAGTATGACTGGCTGACCCGCCTCGATGGGCAGATCAGGAAAGAGGATGTTGCCGCTTATCTGGGTATGGAAGCGGCCTTTGCCGAAGAATTCCTGCGCAGGCTCGAAGCCGCGAAGCTCATATTGTTCAGTGATGAGCCGGTCCGGGTGGAGCGCGCTACGCAGGAGAGCTTTGCGCCTCCGCCGGCCCGCGCCATTGAGTGGACGCAGTTTGGGCAATTGCGCATCCGCATTACGGGCGCCGACAAGTTGCTCGCGAAGTTAGCGGGCGCGAGACTCCTGCGGAACAAATTATTCCTTGCCCTCATGACCTGGATCGGGCTGCTCGGAGTGGCGGCCAGTGTCCGTCTTTTGCAGGTAGCGAACATCACCAGCCTTTTGCAGACATTCGTCTTGCATACATGGCAAATCGCTGCTTTGATCGGCATGATTTTTGTTACCACAGCTCTTCACGAACTGGGTCATGCCGTGGCTTGTACTTTTTTCGGCGCTCCGGTGCGAAGCATGGGGTTCATGCTCTACTACCTGCAGCCCGCCGCTTATGCCGATGTTACCGATTCGTGGCGATTGAAGAACAAGTGGCATAGAGTAGCCATATCTGCCGCAGGCGTGTATGTGCAGGCCTTGGTGAATGCTGTTGCAGTAATCGCTATTCTGGTATTACGTAGTTCCGGCCATCGCAGCAATTTACTCCTGTTATATGTCGCGATGAACCTGGTAACAATGGGGTTCAACCTTATACCGTTCGTAAAATTAGACGGATACTGGATACTTTCAACCATTCTGGGCATTCCAAACTTACGCGACCGTGCCTTGGAATGGCTGCGCGTATTTGTACTTTCCAAAGTCACCAGAAAGCCAATCAACGAAAGGGCGCTTCGCTACAACGCGGTCGTGCAAATGACGCCGATGGGGCGGAGTTTGCTGGCCTGTTTTGGCATCAGCTCCAACGTTTTTGGCGCGGCGATGTGGGCCGGGGGTCTCAGCTTCCTCTTCCAGGTAAGTGGCTGGCTGGGAATTAGCCGGGGTAGAAGTTATCTATTCGTTGGCGGCATAGTTTTGTTAGGCATCATCGTTTTCATAGGCAGGCTGGCATTGGCCCGCCGGAAGCCAGCGCAGTCTGCTCCCGTGCCCGCACCAGCACCAGCACCAGCAGCGATCGTTCGCCATAACATTGACCGCACCCGCCCTGTTCGCTTGAACCCTTTCGCCACCGTTCTGGACGATCACAAGGGCACGCTGATCTTCGCCTGGACCTCAGCCGACCAACTGTCGGTACAAGGCAATCATAAAATGCGGGATCTATTGCCCAACTTGCGGCAAGGGACCACTCTGCGGGAGCTGGAAGAGATGCGGGGCGGCCTGGACAGTCAGACGGAAAGTATTTTCCAGCGGCTGTGGCAACTGAAGCAATTGCGGTACAGCACGGAGTGGGAAATACAGGAAGACGAAAAGAGATACTCGCGGCAGCTCGGCTGGTTGAGTTTCAACATTGAAGCCCGCGGCGCGGAAAGGTCCGTGCTTTCGCGCCTGAAAACGAAGTCGGTAACGATTCTAGGGGTAGGCGGCGTGGGATCGAACGTTGCGCTGAACATTGCCGCGTGCGGGATCGGCGAGGTCCATCTGGTGGATGGCGACACAGTGGAAATGTCGAACCTGAACCGGCAATTGCTTTACACGCCATCCGACATAGGTCGCGCCAAAGTTGAGGTAGCGGCGGCACGGCTGGCGCAGTTTAATCCTTCGCTGAAAATTCGCGCTACGAAAAAGTTTCTAAACAGCGTACAGGATGTGATGGAGGCGATTGAGGGCGCGGACTTTGTAATACGCGCGCTGGACACTCCAGTGGACGCGCAAATGTGGGTCAACGAAGCATGCGTGCGCAAAGGGATTCCCTCGACGGGCGCGGGCTTTATGACCCAAGGCGCGGTGATTGGCCC
>JAICKN010000182.1 GCA_025927855.1 Terriglobales bacterium | reverse complement strand
CCGCAGTATGAACAAAGTCTTCTCTTCCTCCGACGAAGCGGTCAACGATATCCCGGACGGTGCGACGCTTATGCTCGGCGGCTTCGGCCTGTGCGGCATTCCGGAAAACTTGATCCGGGCGCTGGTACGCAAAGGCGTGAAGGACCTTCATACCATCAGCAACAATGTTGGAGTGGATGGCTTCGGCATGGGACTTCTGCTGGCGGCGGGGCAAATCAGTAGCCATATTGGAAGTTATGTAGGCGAGAACAAACTTCTGGAAGAGATGATTTTGAAAAATCAGCTGAATTTAGAGCTCGTGCCGCAGGGGACGTTGGCGGAACGGATTCGCGCGGGAGGCGCCGGCATTCCGGCGTTTTATACGCCCGCGGGTGTGGGTACCGTTGTGGCCTCGCGTAAAGAAATACGCGAATTTGACGGACGCGACTACATCATGGAGCGCAGCCTGAAAGCTGATTTCGCTTTAATCAAAGCCTGGAAGGGCGATACGCGCGGAAATCTTGTTTACCGCAAGACGGCGCGCAACTTCAATCCCATGATGGCGACAGCGGCCAAAATCACCATCGCAGAGGTCGAGGAACTGGTCGAAACCGGGGAACTGGAGCCTGATCAGATCCACACTCCCAGCATTTTTGTGAGGAGAATCGTAAAGGGCGAGTTCTACGAAAAGCAGATCGAACGCCGGACGGTCCGAAAGCGCTAAGCGGCAGAAAAATTTCGAAGAAGACTTCTCATTTCAAGTCCAGAATTCCAGGAAAAGTCTGCCATCGCAACCACGCAAAGACCTATGGGTTCTTCGTTGTTGCAATAAAAATGCCCAACCCTGCGGATTGGGCATTTCTCTAATCGAATCGGTGCTTGCTGCTATTTGTTTTCGAGTTCTACGCTGTCTCCGACGTGAACATCTTCAAGGGCGGAAACGATCATGCCGGTTGCGGTCGTAGGAGTAGCGCCAATGATGACTACCTCTCCCACGGCGCGCCGGGGAAAATCACGCACATGGATGACGGGCCCGCTGCTCTTGGTAAACATGTGCTGGTCGAGCGAAGGAGGGTTCTTTTGTGTATCTTCCGCGGTAGAAGCTTTGAATGAGAGCGAATCCACAGGATCCTCGAGGTCGCGTTCATAGCGGCGTACTGCGCGGAAGTAGTCTCCCACTTTTACGCCCTGGTTAGTTCCCGCGTTGATGTAGACCTTATCGCCGGTACCCAGTTCTGAATCAAAATCTTTTGCCATAATGATGCGGGCGCTGAGTTTTCCATTGGGAGGCAGAAAGCGGTCAAACATGTGCGGTTCCTGGCTCTCGATGGAGGCGCGCTGCACAAAAGGCGTAACCAAATCTCCCGGGTTAATAGGATCACAGGAGTATTCCACCTGGGCGATGGCCATGCGGTGGCGCGAGTCCACAATGCGAACCCGTCCAATGTCGGCATAGGGCTGGCCCGCCTGCTTAATGGCGGCCTCTTGCCCGGCATAAATCTCATTCCGGTCCGGATTGCGGAGTTCGCGAATGACGGAATACTCCTGCCCGGCCTTATAGCCGTCACCAGCCAGATAAACGAGGTCGCCATTGGCGAATTTGGTAGTATTTGGGGTTTGCAGCCCCCCGGCCACAAAGCTGGCGTTCGGCAGCAAGTGCTTGCTGATAAATCCCGCGCAGTAAATATCGGATTCAGTGGGCATTTGCATCTTGAGGGTAGGGAAATTGTCTGCTTTCTGCAGCGTTCCCTCCGGATGCCCGGCAATGGCCGGCGAAGGGGCAGAGGCTGAATCCTGGGCAAAGGCCGAAGCGACCAGCACGAGGATTAGCAACAGTCCTGTTTTCTTCATCTTACCTCCAAAAGAAGGCCCACGCGGCCTGTGTCGCGCGGCCTGCGATGTTCCCCTAAATCAAAGAAATTAAAAGCTTTCACACCGGACAGTAACAACAGGGTAAGCAGCGGTCAAGGTTACGCTGGTGTTATCGTAGTGACGTAAAAAAGTTTTCTGGGCTGGACTTTTCATAAATCCTTGTTGCATCTGGAATTACGCGCCTGTAATATCGCGCCGTTCCTTATAGAATCATCTCTTCAATTATGAAAGCTGTCAGCAGCAGCTACATGTCGAGGCTATTACCTCTGCGTTTGCCACGGGTTTGCGTGGCTGTAATCGGCGCTGG
This sequence comes from Terriglobales bacterium, assembly GCA_025927855.1. GTDB lineage: Bacteria > Acidobacteriota > Terriglobia > Terriglobales > Acidobacteriaceae > JAICKN01. The sequence continues at coordinate 4,571 of JAICKN010000182.1, read as the reverse complement.
TCCGGCGGAAATTGTGGAAAAAGCCGAGGCCCTGGCGCGGGATAACACCTTTCTGGAGTTCAGGTTAGACTACCTGCCCAAACCAGCGCTGGCCTTGCCACGCATCAAGAAGTTCCTGGAATACCATCCCCATGTGATCGTTGTGGCCACCTGCCGCCGGGCCGCGAACGGTGGAAAATTCCGCGGATCCATTGCCGCTGAGCTGGATTTGCTGGCGAAGGCTGCGGCGCTGGGCTGCCAGCTCATTGATATTGAGCTTCAGACTGCAAAGCACTGCAAGCCGGAACAAATCGAGCGGTTACGCAGCAAGGCAGTGCTGATCCTCTCCCACCACGATTTTCGCGCAACTGCCCGGCTCGAACAGACGCTCGAAGAGATGGTCAAGGTCCCTGCGGATTATTACAAAATCGTCGGCACCGCCAAGTCTCTCTATGACAACGTCGAAATGATGAAGCTGCTGGAGAAGAAGGGCGATCAGCACAGCCTGATTGGGCTTTGCATGGGAGAGCAGGGCCTGATAAGCCGTGTGCTGGGATTGCGCGCCGGCAGCGCCTTCACCTTTGCGGCCTTAAGCGCAGACGAAAAAACCGCTCCCGGCCAGGTGACGGCGCAGGAACTCCGCAGCACCTACAGGGTCGAACAGGTGGACGCCGCGACCCGCGTGTATGGCGTGGTCGGCGATCCGGTTTCTCATTCTCTTTCGCCCGTCATTATGAATGCGGCATTGCGGCGGGAAAATGTGAATGGCGTATATCTCGCGCTTCACGCCAAGAGCTTGAAAGATTTGCTGGCGTGCGTTCGCGATATTCCGATTCACGGCCTTTCCGTCACGATGCCGTACAAACAGGAAATTGTCGAATACCTCGACAATACTGATACGCATACCGGCAAACTTGGCGCGTGCAATACAGTCGTGCGCGGGCAGGACGGCAAACTTTACGGCTTCAACACTGATATTGCCGGGGTGGTGCGTCCGCTCGAGCAGCGGCTCCCTCTTGAACGCGCCAAAATTCTGGTAGTGGGCGCGGGAGGCGCGGCACGCGCCGCCGTCTTCGGATTAAAAGAACGCGGGGGGGATATCTCCATTGTGAACCGCAGCGCCGCACGCGCGCAAAAACTTGCGCGCCAGGCAAAAGTGAAGATCGTCAAACGCGCCGACCTTAAGAAACTTTCTTTTGACGTCATCATCAACACGACTCCCGTGGGCATGGGGAATACCCGCGAGTCTCCTCTGCACGATTACGAAATCAATGCCAAGTTCGTCTTCGATATGGTTTACGATCCGATCGAGACGCACCTGCTGCGGCTGGCCAAGCAGCGCGGCGCAAGCGTGATCCCCGGCATAGAAATGTTTGTGCAGCAGGCGGCGCGGCAATTTGAAATCTGGACCGGAAAACCTGCTCCCGGGGACGAGATGTTGCGCGTGGTCCTGCTGGCTCTGCAGGAGCGTAGCGCGGCGCGCGCCAAAGGCGAAAGCGCGGGGAAATAACTCTGTAGCCTCGCCCCAGGTTGCACTTTTCGACAACTTTGCCCTGTTTTCCACTTGCAAGCACAGTTGCGCTTTCCGATAATGGCTCCAGAGAAGTTTTCTTATTACTGTGTACCGTTACAATCGAGCAGATCTGCTTCGCATACTTCGGCTCACGGCGCGCCAACTGACAGCGTGGGAAAAAGCTGGCTTGGTGAGCGCAGCTGATACTTATTCCTTCTTCGACCTTCTGCAAATTAAAAAGGTGCGCGACCTGTGCGCGCGCAAGGTAAAGCCCGCGGTCATCCGGCAGTCGCTTGAAGCCATGCAGAAGCAAGTGGCAGGAATGGAAAATCCGCTGCTCGAAGCCGGCGCTTTTTCCACCGGGAAGCGCATCGCCTTCCGCCATGAAGGTAAACTCGTGGAGCCGATCGCCGGCCAGTTCATGCTCGACTTTCAGCCCACTGAGCATGTTGTTACCAGCGCCGCAGTGCCTATTGCTCCTCCCGGCCCGCAACCGGTGGATGTTACCGAGCTGTTTGCCCGGGCCATTTCACTGGAAGAGGACCCGGCAAACCATCCGCAGGCGATTGCGGCTTACTCCCGGGTGCTGGAGCTGGATCCGCAGCATGCCGCCGCGAACATTAACCTGGGCACCCTTTATTACAACCGCCAGGAATTCGCGCTTGCGGAAAAACACTACCGCGCAGCCATCGCCATTGATCCGCGCTATGCCCTCGCCTATTTCGACTTGGGCAATGTTCTGGATGAAACCGGCCGGGTCAGTGAAGCTGTGCAGGCTTACAAGACCGCGCTGCAACTCGCTCCCACTTACGGAGATGCGCATTACAACCTTGCGCTGGCGTACGAAAAACTCAAAGAACCGCGCCTTGCGCTGAAGCATTGGCAAACTTATGCCAAGCTCGATTCCGTCGGCCCCTGGGCCACCCACGCGCGCAACCAGGTGCAGCGCATTCTTAAAGCCGATGGCCTGAAGCTGGTCTACAGCAAGCCGCGCGAATAGTATTTCTTTCTCTCTACACTCTGTGGTTTTAGATTTAGATTCCGGCCGAATGTTAAAATTCCCGAGCGGCATCCAGCCATAGCGGTGTCCTTTTGCCTGAGATACCTTCCATGCCTCCGCCCAGCCCAGCGTCAGCGCTAACCGAAGATGAAATTTTGTTTCGCGACAATCTACGCCAATTCGCGGAAGAGAAGTTGCGCCCGCTGGTCAGGCCAATGGACGAAAAGGGGATGTTCGATGAAGACCTTCTCCGCGAATTCTTCCAGCTTGGACTGATGGGCATTGAAATTCCAGAAGAGCTCGGCGGGGGCGGAGGAAAGTTTTTCGAATCTATTTTGGCAGTGGAAGAACTCTCCCGCATAGACGCCTCCGCCGGCGTCATCGTGGACGTGCAAAATACGCTGGTCAATAATGCCTTGTTGCGCTGGGCCAATGACGAGCAGAAAAAGCGCTACCTGCCGCGCATGGCTTCCAACACCTGCGGCGCATACGCCCTCAGCGAAGCGGGATCCGGGTCCGACGCCTTTGCCTTGCAAACTCGCGCCGAGTTGATTGGCAGCGGGTATGTATTAAATGGCCGCAAACTTTGGATCACCAATGCCAAGGAAGCCGGAGTCTTCATACTGTTTGCCACGGTAGATGCTTCAGCGGGATACAAAGGGATCACGGCTTTCATCGTGGAGAAGGACTTTTCCGGCTTTCGCGTCGGAAAAAAGGAAGACAAGCTGGGCATCCGCGCCTCTTCCACCTGCGAGCTCATTCTTGAGGACTGCCGCGTTCCGGGGGAAAACGTGCTCGGAGAAGTGGGCAAGGGATACAAGATCGCCATTGAAACTTTAAACGAAGGCCGCATCGGAATCGGCGCGCAAATGGCTGGACTGGCACGTGGCGCGTGGGAATATGCCGCCAACTATGCGCGAGAACGCAAGCAATTCGGCAAAGCAATTTCCGATTTTCAGGCGGTGCAATTCCAACTGGCGCAGATGGCAACGGAGATCGAGGCCGCCCGCCTTCTGGTCTACAACACGGCGCGTATGAAGGATGCCGGAATGCCTTTTGTGAAGGAAGCCGCCATGACCAAACTTTTCTGCTCGCAGGTGGCCGAGCGCGTGACCTCGCTGGCCATTGAAATCTACGGCGGATACGGCTTTACCAAGGATTATCCGGTGGAAAAATTCTGGCGCGATTCAAAGATTGGCAAAATTTATGAAGGTACTTCCAACATGCAGCTGGCGACTATTGCGAAACTCGTGCTAGGGGGGAAGTAGGTTGTTCTGCGTTTCATGCCGTCTTCAGTGCGTTGTCCCTGAGAACTTCACTACCCTAAAGTCTTGTCATTCCGAACGCCTTCAGGCGTGAGGAATCTGCTGATGCTGCAGCGTGAAAAAGCAGATTCCTCGCTTTGCTCGGAATGACAATCCATTAAGGAACAAACAAAAAGCTGTTAGCTGAAAGCTGATAGCGTCTTCAATACTTCCTCAACACTCCGATCACTCTGCCCTGAATGTCTACTACGGCGGCGGGAACAATGATCGGCTTCATGTTTACGTTCGAGGGCTGCAGGCGAATCTTGTCGCCTTCGCGGTAAAAGCGCTTGAGCGTGGCGTCGGTGCCTTCGACCAGTGCGACCACGATATCTCCGTTATGCGCGGTCTTCGATTTTTCCACCAAAACATAGTCGCCATCGAGAATGGCTTCATCCTGCATGGAATCACCGCGCACCTCGAGCACAAAAACTTCCTTGGAGCGCACGAAGTCGGCGAGCGAAATCGTCTCCGGATTCTGCACCGCCTCAATCGGCTGCCCGGCGGCGATGCGCCCCAGCAGCGGCAGAACCATCCCCGTATTCACCGCGAGCGATTGCTTCAGCTTTCCCTTCGGCGGCAGCAAATCAATCGAACGGCTGCGGTTGTAATCGCGCGAGAGCAGGCCTTTTTTCTCCAGATTCGTAATGTGCTTGTGCACCGTAGCCAGCGAATTCAGCTTCATCCCGATGCGAATCTCGTCGAAGGAAGGGGCGTATTGGTTCTTCTGCCAGAACTCCGAGATGAAGTCGTAGATTTGCCGTTGCCGCTTGGT
>JAICKN010000116.1 GCA_025927855.1 Terriglobales bacterium | reverse complement strand
TACTTCTTGTTTGCACCCACATTGACCATAGGATCAGGAGCAGGTACTTTTCATGCCTAAGCGCACATTCCAGCCGAACCGCCGTCGCCGTTCCAAAACGCACGGCTTTCGCACACGTATGAAGACCAAGAACGGGCAGGCAGTCATTTCGCGGCGGCGCGCTAAGGGCCGCAAGCGCGTCTCGGTAAAACCCGGTTTTCGTGAATAGCTTGTCTTTGGTCCAGGCCGCCCCTCGCTTGGGCCTGCAAACAGATTTGGAAATGAGTTTGTGACTGCAGCGGCCCCGAAGCGGCACACATCCCGGCCCGCATCTGGAAAGAGACACGTATTTCCCCGTTCCGCGCATCTTTTGCATCATGCGGATTTCGAGCGGGTCTATAAACTGGGCCAGCGTCACTTCGCTGCACACATGACAGTTTTCTATTTGGCGCGGCCGGAAGGAATCGGCCTGCGGATTGGATTCACCGTAAGCCGGACGCTGGGAGGCGCCGTGCAGCGCAACCGCATGAAGAGGCTGCTGCGCGAAGCGGTGCGCCTGCAATTTCCGGAACGCATTTTGTCCGCTGATGTGGTGATTAACCCGAAAAAGTCGTTGCTTACGATAGAATTTCCTGTGCTGCTCGGGGAAGTAGAGCGCGCTTTCCAGGTGGTCCAGCAGAAAGCCGGAACAAGCAAAAGCAACAACGAAGTTGGTTGATGAGTGAATTTGCCAAACGCGTCGTGCTGGCTCTTTTACGGGCCTATAAATGGGCGCTTTCTCCCATGCTGGGGCCCGCGTGCCGCTATGTGCCAAGCTGCTCGGATTATGCTGCGGACGCGGTGGCACACTATGGCGTGCTGTGCGGCAGCGCGATAGCCATATGGCGGCTGCTGCGCTGCCATCCTTTCGCGAGGGGCGGCTTCGATCCTGCCATTCCGGGTGCCGGAAATCAGGCCGCTAGCAGGAACGGCACATCCGGGGCCGGTGCACAAACTTTAGGAGTCACAGGACGGTAAGAATTCTTGCCTGAATATCATAGCCCCAACCAGGAACCGGGATCAGAGCAGCGGATGCTGCTTATTTTCGTACTGGTCTTTTTGGTCATTCTTCTCTTTGAGCCGCTGCTGAAGAAGTACATGCCGCAGCAGCCCGCTGCTCCCGCGGAAAAGACGCAGGCGCAGGCTCCGGCCCAAACTCCACCCCAAACTGTCGCCCAAGCCAAAAATCCGCCCGAGCATCCTGTTTCCAAAGGAAAGGCATCAGCCGCAGCCGCCAAATCTGCCAAGGAGAAAGAACCGCAGCCCGTGGCCAACAAGAAGGCCACGAGCGAATCAGAGACGGTCGTTCAGAACGACTATTACCAGATTACGTTCACCAATCGCGGCGCGGTCGCAAAGTCCTGGAAGCTGATTGAAAAACGCAATGGCAAGCCGAAGTATGACGATGAAAAAGGCAATCCTCTGGACCTGGTGAACGCCGAGGCGGCGGCCAAATACGGGTATCCTCTTTCGCTTTGGACCTACGATGCGGCTCTCCGCGACAAGCTGAACTCTGTGCTTTACGTGGTAACGGCCCAGCAGAGCGGCGGCCAGGTCACAGAGCTGACGTTTGAATACAGCGATGCCGATGTTTCCGTGCGCAAGGTTTTCCGCTTCGACAAAACGTATGTAATGCAAGTCGAGAGTTCGGTCATGTCGAAGGGCGCGACAGTCGCGGCATATCCGGCATGGCCGGCGGGATTTGGCGATCAATACAACAATGTGGGTTACCACGCCGGCCAGATCATTTATCAGAACAATAACAATATTGATCAGATAGCCCTTAAAAAGGTCAGCGGCGGCAACACGCTGCACGGCACATACGATTGGGCAGGCGTAAGCGACGCATATTTCGCTACGGCGTTTTTGCCCAAAGATCCGCAGAATGTTGCCGTCATCACTCTGCGCAATCCCCTGCAGGTGCCCAAGGACCCGCAGTCTCCCAATGAAACCGAGGCCGTGGATGTTCTGGGAGTAGCGGTCGGCAATCCATCCGGGCCGACCATCGAACGCGTTTTCGCCGGGCCTAAGTCTCTCGATACGCTCGAAGCAATTCCCGTTCCCACCATCAGCGGAGATTCTCCCGATTTGCGTGGAGTGCTGAACTTCGGGTTCTGGGGATCGTTCGCTCGCGCCCTCTTTATATGGCTGCGCTGGACTTACCAACACTGGGTGCCGAACTGGGGTTGGGCGATTGTCATTCAAACTTTCATCATTGCCGTCGTGCTTTTCCCGCTGCGCTTCTCGCAGATGAAATCTGCGTTAAAAATGCAAAAAGTGGCGCCGCAGATCAAGGCAATTCAGGAAAAGTACAAAAAGTACAGCATGCGCGATCCGCGCAAGCAGGAAATGAACGCGGAAATCGGGGAAATCTATAAGCGCGAGGGTGTGAACCCGGTGGGCGGCTGCCTGCCGATGATCATCCCAATCATCCTGATCTGGCCGTACTACCGCATGCTCGATCTGGTCATTGATCTGCGGCATGCGCACTGGCTCTGGATCCATGATCTTTCTTCGCGCGATCCCTACTTCCTGCTGCCGATTTTCCTGGTGTTGAGCCAATTGGTCACGCAGCGCATGGTGCCGCAGGTGGGAATGGACCCGGCGCAGCAGAAAATGATGAATTGGATGATGCCGCTGATGATGGGATTTTTCTTCTTCAATCTAGCGGCAGGGTTGAATCTTTACTACGTGGTGTACAACTTGTTCTCCATGGTGCAGCAGAGCGTCATCAACCGCACCAGCCTGGGACGCGAAATGCGTGAAATGGCGCAGAAGAGGGCAAGAAAGCAAGCAGGAAAAGGAAAAGTTAAAACTTAGTCTCAAAACGCTCAAAGCGCCGGAAAAGAGCTACGCATGCCAATTGAAGATAAAGTCGCAGCCGCAAATAAAATCCACGAGTTCCTTCAGGCGGTCGTCAGCAAGGGCGGACTCCGCTTCAAATACCGCATCACGGTAGATCCTCCCATGGGCGAGGACCGTGAATGGGAGCGCCCGGACATTCTGGTGGATTTTTCCGGCCCTGATTCCACGTTGCTTTTAGAACGCAATGGAGAGCTTTTGCGGGCGATTGAAGTGTTGGCGTTTGAGATTCTGCACCTGCCGCCGAATGAGCACGAAAAAATCAGCTTCGATTGCATGAATCAGCGGGCCATGCGCCTGCAGGAGTTGCGCTCGGCGGCGACGGTTGCTGCGGAAAAAGTACGCAGCACGGGAACGCCTTACAGCTTTGCGCCCATGTCATCGCGCGAACGGCGGATTGTGCACCTGGCCTTGCGCGACCAGGAAACTTTGCGAACGGAGAGCGAAGGCGAGGGTTTGCGCCGTTATGTCGTCGTTTATCCCAAGGACTACAAGCCAGCCGGGAAACCCGCTGCAAGGACAATTCCCTGAATCTTGACGGCCTGATTTGCAGATGCTGATTTGCAAAGGCCTAGTCCGCCAAGGACTAATTCGCAGAAGTACCGACCGGCCCCGCCATAAAATCAAGCGCGCGCGCAACATAGGGTTTGAGCTGCTTGCGCGGCACTACGGCATCCAACATGCCATGCTCCAGTAGAAATTCACTGCGTTGAAAACCCTGCGGAAGTTTTTGCCGGATAGTTTGTTCAATCACGCGCGGCCCGGCAAAGCCGATCAATGCGCCCGGTTCAGCAATGTTCAAATCTCCCAGCATGGCAAATGACGCCGTTACGCCACCTGTGGTGGGATCGGTGAGAATGGAGATGTAAGGCACCTTTGCTTCATCCAGACGGGCGAGCGCTGCAGAAATTTTGGCCAGTTGCATCAGGCTGATGACGCCTTCCATCATGCGCGCGCCACCCGAAGCCGACACAATAAGAATGGGCGTCTTGCTTTCGACCGCCTGTTCAATCGCGCGCGTAATGGTTTCTCCGACGACCGCGCCCATGCTGCCGCCGATGAAAGCATATTCCATCGCGCTCACAATGACCGGGCGTCCGTTCAGCTTGCCGCGCGCGTTCAATACCGCATCATTTAGACCCGTATCTTTTTGCGCCTGTTTCAGGCGGGAAGCGTAGGCCTTTAAGTCCACGAACTTCAGAGGATCGGTGGAAACCAGGTCGGTATCGAAAAGTTCATATTGACCGTCATCGAGAAGCTGGGCCAGCCGCGTGCGGGCATCCACGCGAAAATGCTTGTCACACTTGGGGCAAACATTCAGATTTTCTTCCAGGTCTTTTTTCCATATGATCTGGCGGCAGCTTTCGCACTTGACCCAAAGCCCTTCGGTGCGAACTTTTTTCTCGCCCGAATTGGCCAGCTCACCGGATTGGCGTTTGAACCAAGTCATATTTGGAAGCAGTCAGAAAAATCTAAACTGCTCAGTATTCAATTCCGCGCTGCGCCATCACACCCTTTTCGTAGGCATGCTTCACCTGGCGCATCTCAGTCACAGTGTCAGCCAACTCCACAATCGCCGGATGCGCATTGCGCCCCGTCAATATAACATGCACCATCTCCGGTTTCTTCTTCAGGCCCTCGGCCACTTCGAGCGGATCGAGCATTCCATAGCTGATTGCGTAATTGATTTCGTCGAGAATCACCAGGTCCCATTCGCCGGAAATGATTGCCTGCTCGCCTTCCCGCCACGCCTCTTCCACCAGGCGCACATCCTCTGGATCGGGTTTTTCCGCGCCGACTTTCACGAAGCCCCGGCCCATTTGCTTCATAATGAAGTTATCGCCAAAGGCCTGAACGGCGTCGAGTTCTCCATAGTGCCATGAACCCTTAATGAATTGCAGCATGAGCACGCGCATGCCCTGGCCCACGGCGCGCAGAGCTGTTCCCATGGCGGCCGTGGTCTTTCCCTTGCCCGGCCCGGTATTCACGATGATCAGTCCGCGGCGAATGTCTGCCATAAGATCAGTATTGATTGTACCTGTTTTGCGAGGGTGGGCTGAAAGACGAGGAGAGCGGCTGGCGGTTCAACGGAAGATATTTTTTGCTATTCCAAACTTTGCCTCATCCGGTGCTGCAAATGATGAGACAAAGTTTGGGAACTGGCCACGCCTCGGGCAAAGCAGGCATTTGGCAGCAGTATGGGAACCTTTTCGAGCTTGAATTATGGCATCTCGATCAGCTGACGAAACACGGGCTGAGGTTCCATGATGATTGGCTCCATCATGTCGGCTTCAATGGGTTTCGCTGCAATGCCTTTAGATTCGGGCGCTTTTGCTTCGGGTTTTGATTCAACCTTCGTTTCCGCTTTCGGTTCCGAATTTTGCGCCATCTTCGGCGCGGTCCCTGCTTCCGCCTTTCGCGCGCTTTGCGGCTCAATCGTTCTTTCTTCACTCAGCAGCCGGGCGACAATATGCAGGGCGTCAATTTCTTTTCTGACCTTGAGCAGTTCCAGTTCTTTCATGCGCAGCACCAGCATGGGATCTTTCATGGCAAACCTCGGCAATCCCTTGGGGGAGAAATAAAATCTGGCCTCGAATTTAACTTAGTTCGACTAAACAGAGAACATCACGAAGGTGCACATGCACCAAAATGCATTCCGAAATATCAATGCCCTAAATGATAAGGGTGCCCGTGCAGGATGGTGAAGGCCCGGTAGATTTGTTCCAGCAGGACAACCCGCGCCAGTTCGTGCGCCAGCGTCATCTTTCCCAGAGAAAGAACCAGGGCCGCGGATTTACGCGCTTCGGCGGAAAATCCATTGGCCGGGCCAATGGCAAAAAGCAGCGGAAGCGAGTTGCGGTCGCGGTAGTCGCCAAGATAATGCGCGAAATCTTCGGACGAAAATTGCTTTCCGCCGCCATCCAGAAGTATGAGCGTGTATTGATTCCGCGGTCCGCGCGCCAGCTTCAATAGCTGCGCTTCATCTTTTAACACCAATTCTTCCACCTGCGCATAGTGCGATAAGCGTTCGAGATAATTTTCGGTCAAAGACTCAATGGCCCGTTCTTTGGTCTTGCCGATCCATGCGATTTTTAGCTTCACAGGGAGATTTAACCATACTCGGCGGAACGCCCGGCCGGGCGACCTCGCCGATGACCAGGACTTGGGATTCCTTCGCGGATACTTTTCCCGGCGAAAGATGCTGCTACCATCGAAGCATGGCCTTGGTCGAAATACGCAATCTGAGAAAAGTCTTCCCGTTGGGCGAGTCTATGTTTGGCGGCGGGGCCAAAGGCGAAGTGACCGCCGTGGACGATGTCTCCTTCGACATTGAGCGCGGAGAAACTCTAGGCCTGGTCGGCGAGTCTGGCTCGGGAAAAAGCACGCTGGGCAGGCTCGTTCTTCGTTTGATTGAGCCGAGCTCAGGAAGTATTCGATTTGATGGCCGCGATCTGCTGGCATTGAGTGGAAAAGAAATGCGCCATTTACGCCGCGACATGCAGATCATTTTTCAGGACCCGTTCGGTTCGCTCGATCCGCGCATGCGGGTCGAGGACGTTATCGCCGAGCCTCTTGTGATTCACGAGCGTATGAACCGGGCCACGCGCCGTTCGCGCGTAGCGGAACTGCTACGCGCCGTGGGCTTGGACGAATCCGCACGGCAGCGTTTCCCCCATGAATTCAGCGGCGGGCAGCGGCAGCGCGTCGGCATTGCCCGCGCCCTCGCGCTCCGCCCAAAGTTCATTGTGGCCGACGAACCAGTTTCTGCCCTGGATGTAAGCGTAGGCGCGCAAATTGTAAATTTATTGGCGGATTTGCAGCGCGAATTCGCGCTTACCTATTTGTTTATCTCCCATTCCATGCCGGTGGTCCGCTATTTGGCTACCCGCATTGCCGTCATGTATCGCGGGAAGCTGGTGGAATTAGGAAACGCCGAGCAGATCACGACGGAACCAAAACATCCGTATACCCGGGGATTGCTGGAAGCGATCCCGGAAATCGCGGTTTAAGGTCGCATAAAATAGCGTGCTCCGAAGCTGATTGCTCCTCGGTGCACTCGTCATCCCGGCCATTCGGTTTGACGCCTTTCCTTACAACACGTTAAAATACTTCAGTTTGGCTGTAATCCGCGACCCCTGTTCTGGGGTCGTTCCGCAATCGTTGCTGAAAGCGCCGAAGCGGCAGACAGCAAGCACAAGAGAAATCTGCAATGGTCATGGCGCGATGGTGTGCGCTTGGCCGTAAATTTATGGAGGCATAGCTATGTACGCGGTCATTCGCGCCGGAGGAAAACAGTACCGGGTGGCGCCCGGCGACGTGATTCGTGTGGAGAGCATGCAAGGCTCTGAAGGCGATGTTTCCTTTGGCGATGTGCTCGCGGTCTCTGCTGGAAACGGCGAGGTCTCAAAGGCCGGGCCGGATGCCCGGGTTGCCGGACAGATCGTAGAGCAGGACCGCGCCGCCAAGATTCTCGTTTTCCATTACAAACGCAAGAAGCAGTACAAAAAGCTGCGCGGACATCGCCAGAACTACACTGCCGTGCGGATTACCGAGATTGCTTTTGACGGGCAAAAATTCACCGCGCCTGAGCTTCCGAAGAAAGTGGCGAAGCCTAAGAAGGCCGCACCCGTGGAAGTAGCGGAAACACACAAAACAGCAAAGGCAAAGTCTCCGGCCAAAAAGAAGGCTGCTAAAAAGGCGCCGGCAAAGAAATCATCCGGCAAAAAGAAGTAGTTTTGACGGTATATTTAGGCCGCACTGGTCGAACAAGAGTTTTTACTGAAAACTGACGGCTGAGAGCTCATAGCGAGCGAAACGAGCTAAAGCCAGGAGCAGATTTTATGGCGCACAAAAAAGGATTAGGCAGTTCACGCAACGGACGCGATTCAAACGCGCAACGTCTTGGAGTGAAGGCGTTCGGCGGGCAAGTGGTGCCCGGCGGCACAATTATCATCCGGCAACGTGGCACGCGAGTGAAGCCAGGATTGAATGTCGGCAAGGGTAAAGACGATACGCTCTTCGCCAAAATTACGGGCCGCATTAAATTCATGGATCGCGGGCAGATGGGCAAGTACGTGATGGTCGAGCCCGTAGAAGCGAAGTAAGGTTTCAATCGGCAGGGCTTTGAGCCTCGGCATTGTCGAGGCTTTTTCTTTTTGATTTTCAACTATGCAGTTAACTTTACTCATCGATGCCAAAGCCAGACCGGAATTGTTCTACTGGGCAGGCCCAATCGAAAACAAGAAACTGGACTCTTGGCTCGACGAGATGCGATGGTTAATTCCTGACGATCTAAAATATTTATGGAGTGAAACTGGTGGTAGAGATTTTTTTGAAAGCGAAACGATTTTCTACCCCTTTTCTTCATTATATCCATATGATCAAATTGCCGACGTTAATGAATATCAACGCAGTCTTGGATTACCTCAAAATTATTTGGTCTTTCACTCGGGAATATACCTCTCCATAATTGAAACGATAAGCCAAAGATTCTTGTTAATAGATGCGAAGACCTACAAATCCATCAGGGAGTTTCGTTCTCTGGAAGAGTGGTACGTGCAAGCCATCAGACCGGAATTCGAAAATAGATACTCGCTTTCACCTTTGCACTCAAAAGACTGATCCATGTTCATAGATGAAGCTAAAATCCGCGTAAAGGCCGGCGATGGCGGCAACGGTTGCATGGCCTTCCGCCGCGAGAAGTTCGTCCCACGCGGCGGCCCCTCTGGAGGCGATGGCGGCAAGGGCGGCGACGTCATTATGGAATCCAGCGAGCGCCACAATACGCTGGTGCACTTCCGCTTCAATCCGGAATACAAGGCGCAACGCGGGCGCCATGGCGAAGGCTCGAACAAAACAGGTAAAGAAGGCGTTGATGTTCTCCTTAAGGTTCCCGTAGGGACGATTGTGTACGACGATGAAACCGGAGAAAAAGTACACGACTTTTCACGGCCCGATGAAAAAGTGGTTATTGCCCGCGGCGGCCGCGGCGGGCGCGGCAATGCGCAGTTTGCTACCTCTACCCACCAGGCTCCCCGAGAGCATGAAGAGGGCAGGCCGGGGGAAGAGCGGGTGTTCCGGCTGGAATTGAAGCTGCTCGCGGATGTGGGCATTGTGGGCTATCCGAACGTAGGCAAGTCCACGTTGATCTCGCGGATTTCAGCGGCGCGGCCAAAAATCGCCGATTATCCTTTCACAACTTTGCAGCCCAACCTTGGAGTCGTAATCGCAGGGCAGCCTCCCGAAGAAACCAGCTTCGTAGTGGCCGATATTCCCGGACTCATCGAAGGCGCGCACACGGGCGCAGGGTTGGGTGTGCAGTTTCTTCGGCATATTGAGCGCACACGGTTGCTGGTTCATTTAGTGGATGTCTCCGATGCCGGCGGCAGGCCCGATCCGGTAAAAGATGTCGAGGTGATCCTGGGGGAACTCGCCAGTTTTGGCGCGCAATTGGAAACTAAGCCAATGATTATGGCAGCCTCGAAAATTGACGTAGCCAACAAAGACAAACTTGCCAAACTAAAACGCTACTGCAAAAAATATGCGGTGGATTTATTCCTTATTTCCGCCGTTACCGGAGCCGGGGTTGAAGAGCTTAAATATGCGATGGCAAAAAAAGTGAATGAAGCCAGAGTTCGCGCCGACTCTGCCGCGCAGGAAAATTCCGCAGACCTTTCCGCTGGCATATAGTAGAGGTCGCAAGGATCCGTAAATGACCGTTACTACCATTGCTGAAATCGGCAAACACGAAGGCCAAACTGTTACCATCCGGGGATGGCTCTACAATCTCCGCGAAAGCGGCAAGCTCCTCTTTCCCATTTTTCGCGACGGCTCCGGTTTGATTCAGGGCGTCGTCCCCAAGAGCGCCGTTCCCCCAGAAGTTTTTGATTCGATCAAAGGACTGACGCAGGAATCCAGCGTCATCGTGGAAGGAAAAGTTCGCTCCGATAAACGCGCGCCCGGTGGTTACGAACTCGATGTCAGCAACATAGAAGTGGTGCAGCGAGTTTCAGAAGAAGACCCCTATCCAATTTCGCTGAAAGACCATGGCGTTGATTTCCTTATGGAGCACCG
>JAICKN010000097.1 GCA_025927855.1 Terriglobales bacterium | reverse complement strand
GCCGACGTTCCATCGTTGCTGGCCCGCGTGGAAAGCCTGCCAGTCGAGGTGCACCGCCGGGCGCGCGTGGTGGTGAATGAACGGACGGGGACGGTCGTCATGGGAAGGGATGTGCGCCTTGGGGCAGTGTCCATTCTGCATGGCAGCTTTTCCGTCGAGGTTGCGACGCAGTTCGCGGTGTCGCAGCCGAATGCCTTGGCCAGCGGACAGACCACCACCGTGCCAGAGACAACCGTAAGCGCTGCCGAAGCGCCGGCCCGCCAGGTGGAATTGAATGAGGGAGCGAGCGTCGAGCAGCTTGTTTCCGGATTGCAGAAGATCGGGGCGACCGCGCGGGACGTAATCGCCATCCTGCAGGCGGTCAAGGCCGCCGGAGCGCTCGATGCCGATCTGGAGGTGATCTGATGAATTTCACAGCAGGAATTTCCTTGCAGGAGCTACCGGGAGCGCAGATGCCGGTGCCCGGAAGCACTCAAGCGGCGGTTTCTTCCGGTCTTTCCACTCAGGAGAAGTCCCAAAAGGCCATGCATGCGGCACGTCAGTTCGAAGCCATTTTGCTGAATTCGCTGCTTGAGCCGCTGCAAAAAGCATTCGCCAGCCTGCCGGGAGATGACGATCAAGCGGGGTCGGGGGAATATCAGTCCATGGAGACGCAGGCGCTCGCCACCGGACTGGCCAATGCCGGGGGGCTGGGAATCGCCCCTATGATTGCCCATAGCTTATTGAATGCAAAGTAGATGCTGAAAGGACGTAAGACTAAAGTTTTTTGCTCTACCGCCGATGAAAGAGGTGCAGGGCAGAGAGGCAAACAGCCATAACGGTTGCCCATTCCGGATGCAGGTTAGCGACAAAGCAAGCGATAAAAGCCGCATCAGAATCGCGTTAAAAGTCGCATTAAGAAAAGATTAGGGCAAGATTAAAGTTTTTTAACCGGCTGCCGATACCTGAATTGCAAGATGAATTCAGGAGGGAGAGTGCAATGAGAATTGATTTAAATCCGAACGGACCGGAGTCACTGAATGAATCGAAGCGCGCATCGTCGAGCGCAAAGAGCGGGAGCACAAACAGCGAGAAGGCCAAGTCCGCTAGTAGCGTCAGCAACGAAGCCGGAGACCGGGCAGACCTTTCCTCCACCCATGTGAATGCGCTGGCCGCGCAGGTCGATGACCTGCCGGAAATCCGGCAGGAAAAAGTGGCGGCGCTGAGCGCGGCCATTCGCGATGGAAGCTATGACGTGACCCCGCACCAAACCGCGGAGGCCATGATGTCGCAGATGTTAGGACATGCAGCGTGAGTGATTTAACGACTGACCGGTTGGAGCGGGCATCGTCACTGGGAGAGGCGCGCGAGCAGCCGTTACGTACGGAACAGGGCGACGTGCGGAAACGCCGGTCCACTAAGAACGCGCCAAAGCGGCCGGAGGCAGATGAGCCGGCGGATCCGGGCGAGGAAACGCCGCCACATCAAGTTGATCAACTCGCGTAGCTGGAGGATTTTTACGGTGAGAGCGCATGCGTGCGCCGGAACCTGGCTGGATGGAACGAACTGGGCCTATGACTGAACATACGGGCGAAAGCGAAAACAAAAGCGAAAACAATTTTATTGCTGCGATTTTTTCGCGATGCGAGCAGAGGCTTTCGCTTCTGACCGATCTCTGCCAATCGCTGGAGCAGTCGAAAATATCCGTTCTCGCCGACGATGTGAACGCTGTTCTTCTGCATACTGCACAGCAACATGCTCTCTACCGATCGCTCCAAAACTTGGATTTGTCCTCGTTCGCGGCTAAGCCTCATGCAACGTTGCATGAAATTTCGATCGCTGCGCATGAGGCTGGCTTCAACCATGTCCCGGCAGAAGATGAAGAACGCTGGGCTGGGCTGACGCGCCGGCTTAAACTTCTGGAAAATGAAGTTCGCCGTTTGGCCATGCTGTATGCAGCATTGCTGCGGCGCGCGCTCCGCACCGCCGATATCTGGTCACGCGTTCTCATGAGCGCTGCTCCCACCTATAGTCCATCACCGCAGTCTTCTCTTGCTCTGGCCTCGCCCAGCTTTGGGCCAAACAGCCTGAGTGGCGAAGAAAGCAGGTAGCATCGCATGGGGGGACTGAATGCTACGCTGGCCACCGCAATAAGCGCGTTGATGGCCGACCAGGGCGCGCTGGACGTTACCACGAACAATGTGGCCAATGCCAACACGCCCGGCTACTCCCGCCAGCGCGCAGTACTCACGGAAAATACTCCGGTAGTAATCGGCCCGCTCACCTTCGGGACCGGGGTGAACCTGCAGCAGGTGCAAAGCGTGCGCGATCCCATCCTGCAGTTGCGCATTGACCAGGAGACGCAGCAGCAAGGTTCTTTGAATTCTTCGGTCACGTCGTTGCAGCAGATCGAGGTCATGTTCAACAGCGCGAGCGGCAGCGACATTGGCGCGCAGCTCTCAAATTTCTTCGGCAGCGTGCAACAGCTTTCCACCGATCCCGCGAGTCTTTCCCTGCGCCAGGGAGTATTGACCGCTGCCGGCAACCTGGCGAAGGCGTTCAACAACACCGCCAACAACCTTACTCAGCAGCAGCGCAGCCTGGATCTGAACGTGACGCAGTCGGTGCAGCAGATCAACACGCTGACCTCGCAGATCGCAAAACTGAATAAGCAGATTGCCAGTGTGCAGAATACGGGAGGCAATGCCAGCGCGTTTCTCGATCAGCGCGATCAGCTCGTTAACCAGCTTTCCAGTTTGATTGATATCTCGCAAATCAAGAGTGACGACGGACCGACGCTGACCACCTCCAACGGCACCGCATTGGTTGCCGGAGGGCAAAGCTTTGATCTGGGCACCCAACCGGATGCCTCCGGGCTGCAGCATGTGTTTGCCCAGGGCAAGGACATCACCGCCAGCATTGCCTCGGGGCAAATTGCTGGGCTATTGCAGGTACGCGACCAGAATATCCCTGCCCTGCTCTCAAGCCTGGACTCGCTGGCATCCTCTTTTGCCAATGCAGTCAATGCGGCCAATGCCGGCGGATTTGATTTGCAGGGCAATGCGGGAGGCAATCTTTTCGTGCCTCCGCCGGTTTCAGGCGTAGGCGCGGCCGCCAGCATGGCCGCGGCCACCACGGACCCAAATGCGATTGCAGCCAGCTCCGACGGCAGCGCGGGCAGCAACGGCAATCTGGCCGCAATCTCCGCTGTTCACGATCAGCCCATCGTTTCCGGGCAGACCCCGACAGATTTTTATTCGAACCTCGTATTTGGAATTGGCAGCGATATTGCCAACGGGAGCGCAGAACAAAACGCCTCGCAATTAACTTTGCAGCAGTTGCAGGACCAGCGCGGCAGCATCTCCGGCGTCTCTCTCGATGAAGAGGCCTCCAACATGATTCTGTATCAGCAGGCCTACAACGCCGCCGCCCGCGTAGTGAGCGCGATCAATGAAATGATGGATACAGCCGTCAATCTGGGGACCTTCTAAATAAAAATGATCCGCGTGAATCCCAACTCGATGCCGGACCTGCTGCTTGACCTGAACCAGACGCAACAGCAGCAGAACCACGACCTTCTGGAGCTTGCCACCGGACGCCGCATCAATCAACCCTCCGATGGCCCGGCTGCGGCCGCCCAGATTGTTCAGAACCATGACGAGGCAAGCCAGGTGGATTCCTTCAACCAAAGCCTGAACAGCATCAATGGCCAATTCCAGACGGCCGATTCCACGCTGAATTCAGTCGAGACCGCCTTGCAGAGGGCCATCACGCTGGGCGTGCAGGCGGCGAATGATGGTACGTTGTCCGACGCGGACCGCGGGGCCATTGCCAGCGAACTGCAGGGCATCAAGACCCAGCTGGTCAGCCTGGCGAACACCTCCTATCAAGGGCGGTTCATCTTCTCCGGCACGATGCAAACTCAGCCCTTTGTGCTTGACGAAAATTCTCCCTCGGGCGTGACCTATGCCGGCAATGCCAACGTCAACAGCGTGACCGTCGGCAATGGCTACCAGATGCAAACGAACTTGCCGGGCGAGCAGGTATTCAACGCCCCCCATGGAGATATGTTTCAGTCCATCGCCGATCTTACCAACGCGGTGCTGACAGACAACGGCATTGCTTCCGCGATTACCGAAGTCCGCGGCGCATTTGACAATGTCACCCAGCAGCGCGTCTTTTACGGAAACAACATGAACCAGGTCACATCGCAGGAGGCATATTTAAACAACGTCAAGGTGCAATTGAGCAGCCAGGAAAACACCATTGCCGGGGCAGACATCGCTTCCGTGGCCAGCGATCTGGTGCAGACTGAAAATTCGCGCCAGGCGGCGCTGCAAGCCATTGGTCTCCGCCCGCCTACCAGCCTCTTCGATTTCCTGCAGTGAAACTCTCCTCGCCCAAGGGAATCCCGGAAAATTTCATGGCGCTGATACTTCCGCGGTTGAATGCCGAAGAAATCAGTGCGAGGCAAAAGTCTTCAATGGACCATTCTGAGCTAAAACGCCGGCGGGTCTTGGTAGCGCACGAGTGCCTGCCGCATTTTGACCGCTCGGGCGCGGACCTACGGCTGATGCAGGTGCTGCAATCGCTCGCGCGCAATCAATGCGAGATCACATTCATTGCTCGCAATGGCCAGAATGCGCCAAGCTACCGTGCGCCCCTCGAAAAAATGGGAATCACGGTCTATGCCAATGACGTTGAGCATCTCCGTTTTCTCGGCTTTGAAGGCGTCCCTGCATGGACTCTGCCGGATGTCGTGCAGCGCGGCGTTTTCGATGTAGTGGTCCTTTGCCTG
The DNA here is from genome assembly GCA_025927855.1 of Terriglobales bacterium. Taxonomy (GTDB): domain Bacteria; phylum Acidobacteriota; class Terriglobia; order Terriglobales; family Acidobacteriaceae; genus JAICKN01. Next base: position 6,681 of record JAICKN010000097.1, on the reverse strand, counting down.
TGGTTCTGGAGCAGAATCTCCGTTCCGGAGCAGTACTTGAGGGAGATACGCCGCTGCTCGCCTCAGCTCCCGATCATTGTTCTCACCGATGACCGCCATGGCGAACGCGAGCGGCGCATGGCGCAGCTCACGCATTCCATGGCGGATGAAGAACGCGCCCGCGACTATGAACAGCGCGAAATAGAAATCCTTCGGCAGGCTGACCTGGTTACCGCCATTTCCGAAGATGACCGCCAAGGACTGTTGCGGCTTGCTCCTGAACTCGAAATCGGACTTTGGCCCATGGTGGCGGAAGTCCATTCTGCTGCAAACAGGGAAAGCGGTGATGGAAAGCAGAATGGCGGAAAGCCAACTAACGAAGATCGAACTGACAAAGATCAAACCAACGAAGATCAAACCAACGAAGATCAAACCAACGGGCCCTGGTTTTCCGGGCGCAAGGATTTCTTGCTGCTGGCGAACTTTGAGAACACCGCGAACCGCGAAGCGCTGGAATGGTTGCTGCGTGAGATATGGCCGGAAATCCGGCGCAAGCTGCCCGGCGCAAACCTTTCGCTTGCGGGAACCGGAATACCAGGCCAGTTACAGGATGTGGCGGGAATCAGGATTTTGGGCCACGTTCCCGATCTCCCGGAGTGTTTTGGGCAGCACCGCGTTTTTCTCTCACCCGTACGTTTCGGCACTGGAATCAAGACGAAAAACCTGATGGCGCTTGCGCACGGATTGCCCGTGGTCACGACCACGGTGGGGGCCGAAGGGCTGAACGTCAGCAGTGGAAAGGAGTTGCTCATTGCCGATGGCGCAAAGCAGTTTGCCTCGCGCGCCATACAGCTCTATGAAGACCCCGCGCTCTGGATGCGCTTGCGCGAGCGGGGCCCGGCCCACGTTTTAAGCGAATTCTCGGCCGCGCGCCTGGATCATGAGGTGCTTGCGATGCTGCGCCGCACTGAGGAGCATCCGGCAAAACAGATGGCCCCTGATTTCTGTTTTTCCATCATGCGGGTCGAAGAGCAATATCCCGAGGCGCTGACGCACCTGCCCCCGGCGGAGCGCATATTCATACGAATGCTGAAGCATATGGAACTGGCGGACGCATTTCTGCGTTCCGGCCGGCCCGAGCAGGCATTGGAACAACTGCGCCATACTTTTGCGCTGTTTCCAACCTCGTTGCCCGGAGGAACATTCTTTGAACAAGTTTTTCAAAAAATGGCCGATTGCCGGCGGTCAATTGGGAAGGGAAATCCGCATGGCAATGCCCGTGGGTGGGCCAAGCATTCCTCCAAAAACAAAAATCATTTCGCGCGTGCGGCAAAACAGAACATCGCAACGCGCAATGCCAGTCTGCACAATGCCAGTCCCAACAATGCCAGACCGCACAATCTACTCTCCTCAGGCGCGGAGGTTGGCATCAGCCCTGCAGGAAATACGCTGGCGCTGGCCATGATTGTGCGCAATGCGGCCCAGGACCTTTCCATTTGCCTGAAAAGCGCACGCCACATTGTGAACGAAATCGTGATCGTGGACACCGGATCCACGGACAGCACCCGGGAAGTTGCCGCGCATTTTGGCGCCCAAGTGATCTCTGAGCCCTGGCGGCAGGACTTTTCCGCTGCGCGGAATGCCTCGATTGCGGCGGTTGAGTGTGGATGGGTGATAGTGCTTGACGCCGATGAAGAGCTGGACCAGAAAGCGGCAAGGGCCCTGCCATCGCTTTTGCGCGGCAAAGATGCCGACGGATATCGCGTGCCCCTGCGTCATTACGTCCGCGATCTCAACCTGCGCGGCTGGAATACGCGGGCCGTGGCGAACGATTCCACACTGGCTCGCACCCGGCAATATCCCGCTTATGTGGAGCAGGAAATCGTGCGCCTCTTCCGGCACAGCCCGGACATTTTCTTTGAAGGGCGGGTGCATGAGATGGTGGACCGCTCCATTCTGCGGCGTGGCGGAAAAATTAAAGACGCGAACTTCTGCATTCATCACTATGGCCATGCCCGGAGCCAGATATCGCTCCTGGAGAAAAACAAGCTCTACCTCGAGCTGGGACGCATGAAAGCCGCGGAGATGCCGGACGACGCCCACGCCCATCTTGAGCTTGGCTTGCAGGAGATGGACAATTTTCAAAACTACGGCGAGGCGCTGAAATGTTTCGACCGCGCGTGCCTTCTCGATCCGGCCAACCACGACGCATGGTTGTTCGCGGGCATGGCCGCTTTGCGCTCGGGCCATCCTGTGGAGGCCATGCAACGCCTGCGCCACGTGCCCGGGCATGGGCGGTCGGCTGCGCTCGTGGCCGAAACGCTGGGAGAGGCGCACTTTATTTTGCAGGATTTTGCCTCGGCGGCGAAATACTACAACCGCGCGGCGCAATTGTCGGCGGCCAATCCATTTCTGGAAAGCAAAGCCGGCTTCTGCGAACTGCGCGCCGGCCGGGTCGCGCCCGGCCTGCGCAAAATGAATCAGGCCCTCAACCGCGTGCCGGAAAGCGTGGAGTTATATGACCGCCTGATTGCAGCGTATGTTTCGTTGGGAAGGCTCTCGGAAGCGGCGGAATCCGCAGAGCGGAGAATTGCCAAAGCCGGGCCGACGCCGGAGGCCTTCATGCGCGCAGCGAGCATACGGGCTCAGTTGCGGGAGTGGCCGCAGGCTTCCACGCTTCTGCAAGAAGGCCTGGCCAAATTTCCCCAGGCAGAAAAGCTGAAGCTGGCGCTTACGGAGGTAGCCTCTGCCTCCGCTTCTGCTTCCTCCGCTTCTACTTCCACGCCGTCCTTATCTTCATCCTCGCCGCCCGCAATCTGAAACGGCAGCGGTGGAACCGGATGGGCAAAGCGCATTAGGGCTTGCGCACAAGAATCATGGCGGTCCCGTTTCCTGACCACAACTCCCGGGCTTCAAATCCAATTTGCCGCGCAATCGCGCACACGGAACATGCTGAATTCCATTGCATCAGCGTGGGGCTCGTCCGGTCCCGGACGTAATGTTGCAGCACAATGCGGAAGTAGCGGTCGCGGTGAATATCGAGAGAGTCGCTGTTGTTTGTGCCAAAAAGGAAGATGCCTCCGGACCGCAATACGCGGTACACCTCGCGCAGGTAAAGCACAATATCGAAGAGATTGAAGTGGATGAACACCGCATTGGCATAGCCTTTGGTGACCTGCTTGTCATCCAGAGAATGCAGGTCGGCGAATTCCATGCGGTGGAATTCAACATTCGGAAAGCTCTGCAACTCCTCCTGCGCAAACCGAAGGAACTCGCGGCTGATGTCCAGGCAATACAGCTTTCCGCACAGCGGCGCAGTGACCCGCGCGATAAAGCCGCACCCGCTGCCCAGGTCCAACACTACGTCCTGCGGCGTCAATTGGAGGGTATTGATCAAAAATTGCGACTCCCGGCGCTTGAATTCGCGTATTTCCTCCAGCCTGGTCTCGGGCTCCATGCCGAAGTCATAGCCAATCAGGGCGAACAGCAGCTGGCGCTTGTCCACAAAGTCCCAGTTGCGCTTCATCTCGGCAGTCATGGCTGTACCGGCAGAGATGCTTTGGGAGTCCGGCGGCAAAGTCTTGCCTTGCCTGGGCAGGTCGTAACGCACCAAAACCGCCAGGTTGCCAACTGCCTCGCGATTGTTGGGATTCAGTTGCAATGCCCGCTCGAAGCCGCGTTTGGCCTCTTCCAGGCGGCCGGCCGCTGCCTGTGCCGACGCCCAGTCATTCCAGATTTCGCTGCTTTCTCCTGTATCAAGAATTTCTGCGAAAACCTGTCCCGCTTGCTGATATTGCCCTTTTTCAAATAACTGGACGCCCAGTTGATGTTGTTCCTGCACCGTCATGCTCAGTCTCTTTCCGGTTTCGCGAGCAACCTATCTTCACAAATAATCATTGATAGAACGAATTTAAGTTGTGGTCCGCGCACAAACACGGCCTGACAAGAAGTTAGCGCAAGCCAAATGCCATTTTTAGGTTCTGCACATTCTTTGTTTCTAATGGAGTTTTAATCTTTGGCCGAAAGAACTGTTTTCGGAAGTGTTAAGCCCGGTAAATTCCGCAGAAAGGATTGTAGTGATTTGTGGAAAACGAGAAAGATCTAGCTTTCAAAAGTATTTTTGTTGCAATCGGCCCAAGCGGAGGCGGCATCGCTATGCGCGCGGTCCCGTTCCAGCCGGGTCCGCTCCACCAGCAGCCATGCGTGAAAAGCAGGTAACGCGCGATGCAGACATTCCAGGTTTTCTCGATATTCCTGAACATCACTTTCCAGTGCAAACGTGGAGAAGCGATTTTTGGAATGGAGCCATACCCCGATGCGGCGCAGGATCGAGACCAGTTCCCGCAGTTCGCCCGCGGTGATGGCGGGAGCATGATTCCGCGCCGCGACCTGGCCGGTGATAAGCCGTAATTTCTGGTTCACTGCCTGCAATTCCGTAAAAGTTTTCATGTTCGCCTTTATCCCTGCCAGCTTCCGCGGCTGACCGCCGGCGAAGTATTTGCAAGATGCTCTGTGTTCACCGCCGTCTCGACCGATTCCGCGGGCTGCGATGTGCGCCGGTCCACTTCAATCCACGCCTCGCGCAACTCCAGCAGGTCGGCAATCCGCCTGCGCAATATTTCCGGCGACAATTGCACCTGCGCGGTGATCATGCTGGCGCGCGCCAGTTCATAAAACTTTTCGAGATTGCGGGCGATCTCCCCCCCTTGTTCTTTGTCCAGCGTTCCCTGCAGTTGCCCCAGAACGCGCATAGCATGGTCTATCTCCCGGACGCGTCGCTCGACATTGTTCTCTTTCATGGCTTCGAGCGCGCGTTGCAGGTCCTGCACGGCCTGCTCATAGAGCATCACCACCAGCCCTACGGAAGTTGCTCCTCGCATAGCGCTCTCGCGATAGGCGCTCTTCGCATTCATTTTCTTATTCTCTCCTGTTAGTTTCTGCTCTTATATCTGTTCTTAAATTCCTTAAGCGCCGCTGCCGGATGAGCTGCCCGTGGGTTCAGCCGAGGAACTTGTGTTCGTAGCGCCGCCGCTTAATGCTCCCAGCTGGGCAGTAATTGATTCGAGCGTGAGTGGATACGCTTCCAGTAGGGCGTTTACCTCGCTGTATTGGTTTATTAGCTGGGTCTGCTGCACTGCCAACTGCGCCTGAAAATCGCTGATGTGGTTGCTGAGATCCTGCTGTTCGGACGCATTCTGGTTGAGGTCCAGACTAAGGATTCCCTGGGTGGGATCTGTCAGGTTATTCAAATCATTATTGAATGCATTGGCAAATCCGCTGAGAGACGCGTTTTGAAAAAAACTCTGCACCGCCGAAGGATTGCTGGCCAGGGCGCTCTCCATCTGCGTATTGTCCACCGTTAATGTGCCATCGTCGTTCATATTGATGCCGAGCGACGCGAGATTGACGATCCCGGTGTTGCCGGTGCTGGCAAATGTCACATCCGTAAGCAGACTGGATTGCAGGGAGCGCAGCGAGCTGTCCGACCCAAGAATTCCCTCCGTCTTTGTCGCCGGGTTCACTGTGAACTGCTGATTAATGTCCCCGATCACCTTGTTGTAGGCGGTGACGAAATTGTTGATGGCTTGCGTGGCTTGCTGGGTGTCACTGCCTACGGAAAGCTGCACCGGCTCATTCGGATTGGCGGATAGCAGGGAAACGGTGACTCCGGACAAGACTCCGGTCACAGTATTGGTTGCGCTGCTGATCGGAACGCCGTCCACGGTAAGAGAAGCGTTCGTTCCCGCCGTGCCTTTGGTAAAGCCGAGGCCGGTAGTGTCATTGGTCACGGTAAGATCGCCGGGCGCTCCGCTGTTGTTGCTTACTAAACTTAATCGGGATCCATTCGCGTCGTTGATGACACTCGCCGTGATTCCCGCATCGGCGGCATTGATGCTGCTCGCCAGGTCATTCAGTGTGCTATTGGCGCTCACGTTGAAAGTGACCGGCGCATTCGTCCCTACAGTAAGAGTGAAGCTGCCCGCCGAAAGCGCGCTTCCGTCCGGAATGGCGTCGGTGTAATAGGAAGAGGTTGTGGCCAGATTATTCACGACAACCGTGTGAATGCCGGGTGTAGCCGAAGTCTGGGCTGTCGCCGTGAGAATGGAAGAATCGGAAGAAGTTGCGCCCAGAGCGGAAAGTCCGCCGCTTGGGTCGGCGAGAGCGCTTACGGCCGCGGCCAAGTCCGTCAAATCTTGATTAATGCTGGTGAGCGCATCGGACTGGTTCTGCAAGTCCGTTTGCTGTTGCTGCATGATTTGCAACGGCGCGCTCTGCTGAGAAATTAATTGGCTGACGACCGTACTCACGTCAATGCCGCTGCCCGAAAGCAAACCAGATGGATTAAAGCTTACTGACATTCGTATTCCTGCCTTCCGCGCCCTCTATCTCTTTTTGTTGTCCAATCTTTTCGGCTTGGTTTAGATCGCTGGCAATGCTCTGCGCCACGCCTAATACTTCATCGCTCGGCACCTGCACCCTCACTGCGCCCGAGTCTTTATCTTTGAGTTCGTACACTACTGTTTTATCTTTCAATTCTCTTGCCCAGGTCACAGTTGCGTCATTGTCTGGAGGCTGAAATTTGGCGCCGGGGATGGAGGCCCTCTGGCCGCCATGGTTGAATGGCAGCCGGGCGGTTTGTGACGACGCGGTAAAATGCGAATCTGCATCGTTTGTCTGCAGCGGGACCCGGCCCTGCGGGTT
>JAICKN010000061.1 GCA_025927855.1 Terriglobales bacterium | reverse complement strand
GCCTGCCCGTTCTTGGTCTTCATACGTGTGCGAAAGCCGTGCGTTTTGGAACGGCGACGGCGGTTCGGCTGGAATGTGCGCTTAGGCATGAAAAGTACCTGCTCCTGATCCTATGGTCAATGTGGGTGCAAACAAGAAGTATAAATGACAGGCCTAAATGCAGCAACGCGGGGGAACGCTAATGGTCTTCTCCGGCCAACTGCTAAATCGAAGTGAAGCGGCCCCGAAATTCTGAGAAGGACCACTTCAAATCCTTCTTTTGTGCAGGGTCACAACGTCCTTTTGAACAGAGGCGTGGCCAGGCTCAATGCGATAACGCCGAACAGCGAAAGATAGATAATGTCGGGCACAATGGCGCCAAATCCCGTTTCTTTTAGAAGCAGCGACTTGAAGCCGTGGACGGCAAAGGTGAACGGATCAACATTGGCAATCCAGCGCAGCCAGGAAGGAAATGCCTGAATGGGATATACCGCGCCGCTGGGGAAAAACAGCAAGGTGTTCAGGATGCCGAAGATTGCGCGCGGCACCAGCGGATCATCCACGCGCACCATCAGCAGGAACATCATGGCATTAAAAGCAACCGAAGTGAGTCCTACCATGAGCAGCAGGCCGACGACGGTGCGGAAGTCAAAGACTGAACCGACGCCGGAGAGAAGGCACCCGATAAATGTAATGATGGTTCCGGTCATGATGGCCTTGATCGCGCTGGCCGCATTCAGCCCCAGCACCAGTTGGGCTTTCGTGATGGGCGTGACCAGATAGCCTTCGTGCACACCACGGGCTTTATCGTCTATATACAACATGCCGCCGCCGATCATGACTGACATAAAAATTGCCAGCGTGATCGAACCCGGCAGCAAGTACTTCATATATTCAATGTAGGGATAAAGCTCGACAATCTGCAGCGCCGTCTGCTGCAAAATGCGCGGCTCGACCGTGGGATTATTCAAGTCCGCTGTGATTTGACTTAATTCTTCTTCGATCGTGCTGCTGATGAACGTATCCGTGTTGTCCACCACCAGCGCGATATGCGGCTGCTCTTTTTCATAGACGCGCCGCGAATACTGCGGCGGAATAATGACGGCGGCGTTAATCTTGCCATTGCGCACATCTTCGGTAGCCTGGCGCTCGTTCGTGTAATACACCGGCTCGAAGGTTCGCATGTTGGCGCGGACGGAATCGAACGCTTCGTGAATCTTTACAGCCTGCGGGCCGCCGTCTTCATCCACAACCCCCAGCCGGGTATCACGGATTTTTCCGCCGAAGGCGTTACCCAACACCACCAGCTGCACCAGCGGGAAAATCAGCGAAACAATCATCAGCGCGGGAGAACGGAAATATTTCCGCATCTCGCGTTCAATTATGGCGGCGATCCGGTTCATGGCTGCATTCCTGGTCTGGGCGGCATCACAAAAGCCGCCGCTTTTACGAGTTCATCCCGCAATTGCCGCCCGGTGTAGTGGACGAACACATCGTCGAGGGTGGTATTTTGCACGGAAAGAGTTTTCACCGCCGCCCCGGTTTTTACCGCCATCGCCACCAATTCGGTGGTGGTGCGCGAACCATCTCCGGTGAGAATGCGGTACATTCCCGCGCCCTCGTGCTGCACCGACGTAACGTTCTCGAGTTTGTGTAACCGTTCTTCCCAGTCCGCAGGCGCGTTCAGAAATTGCGCTTCAATTACGTTCGAACCTGGGACGCTCGCCTTCAAGTTCGGAGGCGTGTCCAGAGCGACCAGCTTGCCATGGTCCACAATGGCAATGCGGTCGCACAGCCGGTCGGCTTCATCCATGTAGTGCGTTGTGATCAGGATGGTGAGATTGCGGTTATTTTTAATGTTCATGAGCATCTCCCAAACGGCCACACGGGAAACTGGGTCCAGCCCAGTCGTTGGTTCGTCGAGAAAGAAGATGCGCGGGCTATGCACCAATCCTCGGGCGATTTCCAGACGGCGGCGCATTCCACCGGAAAGCGTCTTGGTTTGCGCATTTCGCCATTTGCTCAAGTCCACCAGTTCTAACAATTCATTGACGGCCGCAATACGCTTATTCGTGGGCACATCGTAGAGCTTGGCGTATATGTTCATGTTCTCCTCGACTGTAAGATCGAGGTCGCTGGTAAGGGCCTGCGGAATTACGCCAATAGCGCGCCGGGCCGCATCCGGTTCTTTGCTTACGTCATGGCCTGCGATTCGCGCGGAGCCGCTCGTGATGGGGATGAGCGTGGTCATCATGCGGATGAGCGTGGACTTTCCCGCGCCGTTGGGTCCGAGCAGTCCGAATATTTCGCCTTCCTTGACGTAGAACGACACATCATTCACAGCGGTGAAATCGCCGTATTTTTTGACGATATGGTCCACCTGAATCGCGTTTGCACGCGACGCGCCATTTCCGGCCCCCGGCGTTGGGATGGGATCTCCGAGTTGGGAATTGCTCATCATCATTGTGGCTGCTGTTGCGAAGCACTCTGCGTGGGTGCTGTTCCAGCAAGCTGTTGCGGGGTGACCAGCACATCCGCGGTCATGCCCGGAACGTAGGCTCCCTTGGGATTGTCGAGCCGGACTTTGAGCACGATGGTGCGGATATCGCGCTTGCGACGGCTTACGTCCCGCTGCGTGGCAAAGTCAGCCTCCGGCGATTTGAAAAATACTTTGCCGGAAGTCTCCGTGCCGCCGGGCAGGCGGATGCGCAAAGTATCGCCAAGACTGATGTGGTCCGATTGTGTTTCCGGCAAAGCGGCGCGGACCCATGTATCGCCGAAGTCCACAATGGTCACAATCGGCTGCCCGGCGGCCAAAACTTCTCCCTGCCGCGCCGCGCGGACGGAAACCGTACCGGAAACAGGAGCATAAATTTTGGTATAGCCGAGGCGCACTTCCGCCTCTTTCAAAGCGGCTTCCGCATTGGCCAACTGCGCCCGCGTGGAAGAAACTGTGCTTTGGGCAGCGTGCGCCTGATGTGTGTTGGCAACAGCCGTATTCAGGTCGGCCTGCGAAGCCGAAACCTGGTCCTTCCATGCCTGCACTGTTGCCTGCTGCGCCTTCAAATTTGTCTCCGCTTGAACGCGCTGCTGTTCTGAGGCGACTCCGGACTTCGCCAGCTCAATGGTGCGGCGACTATCGCTCTCAACTTGTTGCAGCATTGCTTCTGCCTGCAACAGCTGTGCGCGCGATGATTCCAGTTTGGCTTCCGCGTTGGCGACGCTGCTGGTGGTAGACCCGCTAGTCGCCTGGCTTGTGGCCATGCTGGCGGCAACCTGCGACCGCAGACTGTCAATCGTGGCAGCGGCGGCGCGAGCTTCGGCTTCCAATTCCGAGGGATCAATGACCGCGATCAAATCGCCTTGCTTGACCGGAGTGCCTTCATCCACCAATAATTTCGCCAGGCGGCCCTCGATCTGCGGACTCACAATTACCTGGTTGGCGTCTACCGTGCCAATGAGCACCATGTCTTTGGACCGTGGCGTGGAAACAAAATAGTAGACCGCGGAGATCACAATGATGATGCCTAAAATCATGAAAACCCGGTTACGCGCGTTCACTTTAGTTCTCCTTTGCCGGCAGCGGACGGACAGAAAAGAGCTGCGGAAATAAAATCCAGCACTGCGGCGCGGCGAACGGCCAGCCGCTCCGGCGAAAACGGGTCTTTTCCAGACATCAGCTTCATAATGGGCGCCGAGTTGAAATAAAAGACGATGACCGCAATCATGGAAGGGACAAATTGCTCGGGATCTACGGCGCGGAATTCGCCTGTTTTTTGTCCATCTCGCAGCAACTCGGCCAGCTTTTGAAAGAGCGGCGTGAAGTACCTCATCGTAATCCGCCCGAAGCTGTGCGGCTTGCCCAGCCGCATGCGAGTCATTTCTCCTAATACAATTCGCGGATATAGCTGATTTTCCGCAATGTAATCAAAATGCGCGCCGGCATAAGCCAGAATTCTTTGTTGTGGCGATCCCGGCCCTGCAAGCGCTCTCATGATCTTTTCCAAAAGATCGCTGAATACCTGGTCGAGCACGGCCTGGTAAAGGTCCTCTTTATCTTTAAAGTAGTAGTAGAGCAGGGCCTTGTTCACGTGCGCCGCATGCGCAATGGCATCGGTCCGAGCGCCGGCAATTCCGTCGCGGGCGAATTCCTCAACCGCGGCTTGCAGAATGGCAGCTCGGCTTACTTCCGGCTGCCGGCGCGAGCCGAGATGCGATTTGCGGTGATTGGTCTTTGACTTCGGCATTACTAATTAACCGGTTAGTTAGATACTAGCAGAGCCGTTGCGGATGCGCAAATCAAGACTGAATTGTTAGTGGTTATGGGCAAGTTCTTTGCCGGAAAACAAACTTGTCGCTGGCAACGAAATTCAGCAAAGAGCAGGTTGCGATGGTCAGGCAGTTGGCCAGAAGATAATTCAGCCTGACTCCGCTCACCAGCGCTTCCATGAGCAACAAGTTCCCAGCGACGGAAACGAGGCCATTCGTGATTTGAAATTTCAAGAACCTCGCAAAATTGTTTTGCGGCGGCCGGTCGCGCCATGTGAACCGCACATGCCAGATGAAGTTGTGTACGACTGCCGCTTCCACCGCCAATCCTGTCGCAACCAGATAATGCCAATGCAACCCGCTTTTGCATAGCCACAGCGCGGCCAATTGCACTCCAACACCGAATCCTCCCACCACATTGAATTTTGCCCAGCGCGCGAGCGTTTGGAATTTCAGCGAACGGCGGTTCATGAAACTCGCTCCTCGCGATAGAGCCGGAGAATGTTTTGCGCCGTGTAGAAGACAAACATGCCAGCCATCCCGGCGATTCCAATCACTCCTCCCAGGTCAAACAGCCGGTAATGCGGCTTCAACACGCGAGGCCAGCGAAGCACAGCCAGATTTCCCAGGCACAGCAAAATGCGCAGCTCTGTAGGCCCGAATCCCCAAAACGAGAGCCGGAATTCCTTCAACGTGTACGTCGCCAGATAAGACTGAATGGAAAGCAGAAGGAAGAAGACCAGCAATCCCATTGCGATATACCGATCCATATAGCCGGAGAGTGCCAGTCCGCACATGAGGCAAGTTCCTCCGACGCTATCCATCATGTGGTCCACATAAAACCCGTAACGCGGACGCTGCTTTTCGCGGAACCGGGCCAGGGTTCCATCCAGGCTATCTCCCAGCCAGTTCAATGCCAGAAAGCCGATGCAGGCCAGAAGCCAAGCCGGGTTCCATCGCGCGAATGCATAGCTGGCGCCAGCCATAACTTGAGAAATAAATCCCAGGAGCGTGAGGTGGTCGGGCTTGATCCACTCAGGCGTATGCGCCGCCAGCCAAAGCAGAGACTTCCTTTCAGCGGCAGCGACGAAGCTGTCTTGAATACGGCCAGCGTGTTGGAAATCCAAACTCAATGAGTTTGGCTTTAAAGCGTGTGGCCGCGGATTGCCGGAAGTTGTTTGATTGGAAGAGAATTGAACCGGACAAGCTTTCATGGAATTGGCCTCCTTGAAAGCATAATTTGCAGAGTTCCGCTGGGGACCGCAATAGATTGCGGATCAAATCTGGATCATCTCGTATGTAACTGATTTGAAGTAAGTAATCCTGCCGCGTCACCCGGTTCGCATTTCCGCCGTGTTCTTCAAAGCGAACTCCAACGAATGATTCGCCATCCGGGCAGCATTAAGCTTGAAAATTAAGTGGTTTGTACAACCGCTGAAATAGCGCCCACATAAGGACGATGAGTCCAAAAATCAATACGCTTCCCTCCGGCCCGACTGAGCCGCCGGTGATCCACCGGGATCCTTGAAAAAACGATCGCGTGAGATGTCCCGGCATGGTCGCGCCGCTATCGGGGACAGAATATAGAAAAGTTTCTCCCCAATCCCAGGCGGCATGTAGTCCGACGGCAAACCACAGATTGCCCGTGCGGCGGAGCGTCAGGCACCAGAACAATCCGATGAATACAACTGCGACGACGCCCACCCACGACTCTCCGCTATTTCCTAAATGGATGGCTCCGAATGCTATGGAGAGCAGGATGGCCGCCGGCCAAAACCCGACTCCCTGCCCCAATGTGAACAGCAGATATCCGCGGAATAGGAATTCTTCGAACAAACCCACGATGAGAAAGAACAATCCATAGAAGAGAGCGAATTTCACAATTCGGATGCCGTGGATGGCGAGCCCTTGAAGATGGAACGCGCCCAGCGCCCGCATCGCGAGCAGCAAGAGCGAAAGGGAAACAATTCCCCAGAGCGCCCCGTTCCAGAATAACTTTTTGAAAGCAGCATGAACGGGCAGCCCGTACGCTCCAAAATCGCGCCCTTCCATGAGCGACATGACTATGGAAGCGCCCAATACCGCCGCGAAAAGCTCCGATTCGCCGATCATGTAGACCCAAAGGCCGAGATGAACATGGCCGAGCAAGACCCCGAGAATGCTGCGTTCGATGAAGAAAATCAGTATTCCGAAACTAAAAAAAAGAAGCACGCGCCAGGCCAGGCGCAATCCTTGCGGGTCAAGAAAAATATTCTCTGAAAAATGGCGCGGATGTCGTGCCGGCGCATCCTGCTGCGGAAAATTGGGACTTTGCGGGTCTTTTTCCACGGCGCTCACTTCAGGCTGGGTCCCGGAAATCCGCGGCTTTTGTTCTTCCATCGCATTCCTTTATGGCTCCCAAACATGGTAAAACACTCCTTCCGGCCTAATGAAAACAATCTTTACGCGTGAACGCTTTGGACGTCCGCAATTCCTGGCGGCGCTTCTTCTGCTCGTATTTCTGGCGCAGTCTTCCTGGCTGGTGTACCGCCAAACCAAGGACCCGAAAAATGGATCGGACCCGCTCGACCTTGTGGTCCAGACGACGGTTGCGGAAGCATCGGGCGGCATGCCGACTGGGATGATTTCCGCGCATATTGAGCCAATGAACGGAACGTCCCCTTCCTCCTCTTCCGCACCTTCCATCGGTTCTTTTGTCTTTCGCAACAATCCCAACCATTCGCCGCTCTGGTATCTGATTGTTTTGCTTCCGGCCAGGCTGTGGCCGGGGAGCCTTACAGTCCCGGCGGCGCAATGGCTGCTGTCCCTGCCGTCCCTTTGCTTTGCGGTGTTGCTCGGGGCATCCCTCTGGTATGTTGCCCGGCGTTTGTACGGAAATGCGGGCGGGTATATTGCGCTCTCGCTTTATTGCTTTTCCCCCACCATCCTGCGCTCGGCCTCGCTCTGGCGTACACCGCCTGAAATCGGCGCGGCCTGGGGAGCATTTGGAGCAATCTTTACCGCCATTGCGGTGGCCCACACTCTCTATGCGCCGCGGGAAGTGGTGCTCTGGAACTGGCGGCGCATTCTTCTTCTCGGAGTCTCATTCACTCTGGCCATCGGCTCGCAATTTTCATTACTGCTTCTTGTGCCCGCGGCACTCGCCTTTATGTTGTATCTGGCGCCCGCACGAAGGATGGCGGCGCTGGTTATTTGGGCCTCTGCCTGTGGCATTGCCGTGCTGCTTTTGTTCGCAGCTTTTTACTTCCATTTCTCGATTTTTTATAGCGGATTGCATCATGCTGATTTCTTCCCCGTGCTCTGGCCAGCCTTCAAAATGAAGGGAGCCTATGCGCAATCTTTGTTGCATCTACTCGATGCCGGTCCGGCATTTGTGCTGATGCTGCCGCTTGCCGTGATTGTTTACGCGCTGTGGCGGCGCGCGCGTTATTTTGGAAACGCCGCGCCACTGCTGGTGGGACTGTTTCTTTTTATTTTAGTGATCGCCACTCCACACTACCCCGGCTTTGGGTTTACGTTAATCGCGCTTCCTTTCCTGTTTGTTTTTGTTTCGGGCGTGGCGGCCGATCTGCTGGAAACCCCGGCGCGGCCCATTGTGCTGCCCTTGATTTGCGCTTTTATCGCCTCTGGCGCGCTTTGGAATTTTTGGCAATTGCTGCGGATTCAGGCGTGAGCTGCGCTTTCAATCCTCATAACCCACTAAAAACAAGAGTGGCTACGTCAAAATGAAAATGATTCAATGCGCTGCCGGCTAGACCCCCAGCAAGCATCTCTAGCACCTTCGTACCTCACAATTTCTGCAACTTTAACCTCATAGTTGCGTTCTAATTAACAAGAAGGCGTGTTTGACTGGGACGTTCCGGCGGGAGGTCTCCAATGTCGCTAAAAAGGTGCAAGCGTTTATATATGAATGGCCTCATGGCTGTCGCCGCGCTCGTGGCCTTTGCGTTTGTAACACCCCCCCAACTTATTGCCCAGATCCATGGCGTAGCTGCTTCCGTGACTTCCCAAAACTTTGGCGGCCACATTAATCATGCCCCGGGAGTCCCGGCGAGCATTACTTCGACCGGCTCCTTTGCTCCGCGCATGCACCGTGGAGGCGAGTTCCTGCCGCGCGCCGGCTGCTGCATCAATCCCTTGATCCCGTCCAGGCCGCGCAGATTTGAGCATCGGCGGCATGAGTTTCACAACCGCCGCGCTGTCGTAGTGCCCTATTACGTTCCGTACTATTACGACTACGACAACTCTTATTACACCGATCAGGAAGAACAACCGGAGCAGGCGCAAGAGCCTCCCGACCAATACAACGGCGGTCCTACAATTTTTGACCGTCGCGGTCCCGGCGGCAGCCAGTTTGCGCAGCCGCCAGCTAGCACCGGTCCGCAACAGCAAGCCGCTGCTCCTGCTCCAACTGCTGCTCCTGAGCAGCCCGAAGAAACCGAGCCTGAACTCCAGACGATTTTAGTGTTCAAAGACGGGCATCAATTAGAGATCGCCAACTACGCCATTGTGGGCGATATGTTAATTGACTTAACTCCTGGTCACCACCGCAAGATCGCTTTAGCCGATCTCGATCTTCAGGCGACTGCAAAACAGAATGATGACCGCGGCGTGGACTTCACTTTGCCTTCGTCGCCCAGAGGCTGACTGCGCCGAATCCTGCAACGAATTTAATCTTCCGGC
The DNA here is from genome assembly GCA_025927855.1 of Terriglobales bacterium. Lineage (GTDB taxonomy): Bacteria > Acidobacteriota > Terriglobia > Terriglobales > Acidobacteriaceae > JAICKN01. The sequence continues at coordinate 5,673 of JAICKN010000061.1, read as the reverse complement.
TGGCGCCGGACGCGTAGATCTCTTCTTACCAAGGGAGCTGCGCTCGTGATTTTCGCACAGCGATCCCTTCGGAAAATGCTTGCTCCGCAGCGTTGCGTGTGGTGAAATTCTGCTGCTATGAACCGCCGCGATTTCATCCGCCTCTCTGCCGCCTCAGCTGCGGCGCTCCCCATACTCAAGCCGTCTTTCAGTTTTGCTCAGAACAATTCCAGCGTGCCCGTACGATTGACGCTGCGTCCCGACCGCCTGGGGAACAAAATCGGTCCGGATTTCACTGGATTGAGTTATGAATCGGCGCAGCTCGGTAATCCGAATTTCTTTTCTGGAAATAACACACAGTTGGCCGGCCTTATGCGGCGGCTGGGAAAATCGGGAGTGCTTCGCATTGGCGGCAACACCAGCGAATACTGCTATTGGGCGCCCAGCGTCGAAAAAAAGACAACGACGCCAAACACTGCAAGCATTGGCGGAGACAAAACGAATCCGGTCGCATTCGCGCTGGCCGTTGGCCCGGACAAAGGATTAAAACCCTCTGCCGCAGTGAACATTGCGCCCCTGGCCGTGAGAAATCTGCGCGATTTTATTGATGCCACCGGCTGGAAATTAATTTATGGACTAAATATGGGCACAGGCACGCCGGAAGCTGCGGCCGCCGAAGCCGCCTACGTTATGGATACAATCGGTGCGAAGCTGATTGCCTTTCAACTCTGCAACGAGCCCGACCTGTTTTACCGCAACGGCATTCGCAAAGCGGATTACAACTCCGATCAGTTTAATGATGAATGGCAAAGCTTTTATAAGGCAATACGCGCAAAAGTTCCCAATGCGCCATTCGCCGGCCCGGACACCGCCTATAACAACGACTGGCTGGTGCCCTTCGCCAAACGGTTTAAAAACGAGGCCATCTTTCTTTCGCAGCACTATTATGCGGAAGGCCCACCGACCGATCCCTCGATGACCATCGAGCGCCTGCTGCGGCCAAGCCCGCAGTTGCAGAGAGAATTAGAAGGTATGCAGAAGACAGTGCAGGAGTACGGCCTGCCTTTCCGTTTGGCCGAAACTAACTCATGTTATCGAGGAGGCAAGCAGGGCGTCAGCGACACATTTGCCTCCGCATTATGGGGCGCGGATCTTATGTACCAGTTGGCCTCAGCCGGTGGCATGGGCATTAATTTTCACGGCGGCGGCTATGGCTGGTACACGCCGATTGCGGGAACGCAGCCCGATGGCTTCCTCGCCCGTCCGATTTACTACGGAATGTTGTTGTTCGCTCAGGCGGGACCAGGCCAATTAGTCGAGAGCAAACTGGAGGGCGCGGAGCAAGCGCCCTTGCTGACCGCGTATGGCCTCCGCAGCGATTCGGGCGCAATGAGAGTCGCACTACTTAATAAAAATTCGGAGAAAGCTGTGCGCCTGACGGTTGCCGGGGCTCCAGCCCAGCGCGCCGGCGTACTCCGCCTCAACGCGCCGCGTATAGATGACACGACCGACACAACTTTTGGCGGTGCAGTGGTCGGCGCAGATGGCGCATGGTCCCCAGCGTACTCGGAACAGGCCTCAATGGAAAATGGAGCAGCCGTGGTTGAACTGCCCGCGGCCAGCGGTGCGTTGGTTACCTTCGAAAGGTAGGCTCATCAGTGCTAGTGACGATTGCCATGGCAGTCACCGCCGCTTCGCTTAGGCAGTACAAAGCATTAATTACCGTGGTTGTTCTCTCAGCCGCGCTGGCCGGCTTGCCCAATTCAGCTAGTGCTCATCCCGCGGAAAAGGTTGCGGCAACCACGCCCGGGCAATTGGCCCAACTTTTTGTGAAGGCTGTTCGTTCCAAAGATCCGGCGAATATTAAAGCGCTCATCCATCCCGCGGTACTCGCCTGCGCCAATGAAACAACGCGCGAATATTTCGATTACATACTCAACAAGGACCTGGAAGATGAGCCGGGTGAAAACTATAAAATTACTGTCACAGAAACCGCGAACAATTCTCTTCCGCCCGGATTACCTGAGGGCCTCTTCCAATATCCCGTGAAGCCGACCCGTCAATTTCAAATTGACTGGAACCCGACTGCATATAAATCCGTCACGGTGATTCGCGCAGTCGCCGCGCAAAACGGGAAATGGTTCCTCGTGTACCCTTGCCCGAATGCCGCGGGAATGAAAGCTTTCCACGATATGAACGTAAAACGGCGTGAACAGCAGGAGCATGCGCGTTCGCTCGCGGGAGCGTTGGAACCGCAACGGCGGTATGAATTGCTGGCCCTGCTGAAGCAAGGCCGGAAAATTGACGCAGTGAAAAAATATCAATCTTGGGCGGGAGTCGACCTGACCACAGCGATGCAGGTCATGGATGTTCTCGAAACTGCTCCACAATAGGAGCGCCCAGCAAACTCAGCGCGCGCATGGTTTGTTTTAGTGAGCAAGGCAACAATGGCCTGTCGCCGATGCCAGCCAGGCTGGCGGACTTACCACTGACGGAAACTGAAATCCGTCCGTCACATTTCAGGCGCTGCTTCCGGCCTACTGCGATTGAGCGAATTGCACCGCATTGTTATAATTCTGATGTTGCACCCGTTCTCAGTATTTTGACATCCTCACTTGACCGCTACTGCGTGACAAGTTCAGCAGATCGCCAATGACCTGCGGAGGCGGCAAAGTTCTGAATTCAAGCATGGCCAGGTAGCTCAGGTGGTAGAGCGCAGCCCTGAAAAGGCTGGCGTCGGCGGTTCAACTCCGTCCCTGGCCACCATCTTTTCAATAACTTGCGCGTTGCGCATATCCTTCTTTGGCTGCAATTGGCTGCAATTCCTTTCTGAAGGTTAATTGATACTCGCACCTAGAATGCTGAGTCTGTTAACTACCAGCTTTTGGCTCTCTGGCACAAACTGCTGGTATATGTCCATCGTTGTAGATGCACGAGCGTGTCGCATTTGACCCTGTGCATCCTTAACATCCGCTCCGGCCATCTTCAACCAAACGGCGTGAGATGTCCGCAGGCTGCGCCAGTGCACCCATCCAAGTCCAAGTTTTCTGGCAGCCGGTTTTATGAAACGGGCAAGGATGTTGTTATCCCGCATGGGTTTGCCATCCTTTACCGATTGAAAGACGAGATCACCCGGTTCACAGGATTTGACGACCTTGTGTTTCCTAATTGCCCGGCCAGCTCTTACGTTCACGGTCAAGAGTTTCATCCGATGAATTCGTTCAATGACGCAGCGATTGACCGCGATTGTGGCGTTCGAACACTCACTTTTCGGCTTGCCCCAGTCGCCACGGCAATATCTTTCGTCAATTGTGATCGAGTCTTCCTTTATGTCCTCCCACCGCAACCCGGCAAGTTCGCTGACTCTCAGGCCAGTCCATATCGCTACAAAAGCCATTGAAGCGTACGGCTCTGGAATTTGCGCCAGTAATTGTTCGAATTGTTGAGGGGTAAGATAGGGCTTATTTCGTTTTTTACCTCTTCTTTCTGCGGGCATACGCACATTCTCAACAGGATTCTTTACCAACAATCCATATCGAACGGCCGAGCCCAGCACGCTTGAAAGCACGTCCCGGATCTTGTCTCTGGATTCATGAGAAAGCGGTGACGTGGCCATATTTGAGAAATATTCCTGAGATGACAGAGGTGTGATGTCCCGCAAACAGAGTTCACCGAATCGCGGAAGGAGATAGTTTTTCAAAACTCCCGCGTAACGATTCCGCGTGCTCATCGCCAACAAAGGCATCTCGACTGTCATGTATTTGCTTTCAACATATTGAGCAAAGTTGGTAGCAGAGCCAATGCATTGCAATCCCTGATTCATCGGCCTTAGCATCTCCACGACAATTTTCCGAACTTCGCGTTCGGGCATTGTTGCAGATGCTACCCTCACTCGTTTGTTGAGTCGCTTTAGTTTTCCGGCGACCAAAACGTCCTGGCGAACTTGTATGACCCACCATCCGCCACGACGCTTAGGTTTCGGGTCTTGGTATCTTCTTGCCATCCGCTCAAAGTTTCCTTTCAGCGGATTGCCGTTGTTTGCCTCGGGCAAAACGATAGCACGTTGTTTGCCACGAGCGATACCCTGCTCCGAACCGGTTGTGACCTGCCTAACCGTCGTATATCTCCTTCATTGTCAGCCTTCGAAAGTTTGCTGCGATCCTCATCGTCTGCTCTCAGGACGTGAAAAGAAAAGCATTCCATTTGTCCGCAAATAACTCCGGACAACAATTCGCCACCAAAAACGAGGGATTCGACTTTATTCTTAACTGCGCATGAATTGTCCGGAATAGTATGCTGACAAGTTCTTGAGGTGTTTACACTTGTCGCCAAGGTTTCCGTGCCATCTGGAATTAGCAAACAATCTAGGTCAAATCGAGGGTACTGAGGTTGAAAAGGAAGAGTGGTTTAGAGAAAAGTATTAGATGGGAACATTTACCGCACGATGCCCTCTTTCTTGAGGTACGCAGCCGCATCGCCCGCCGAGATTCATCTACAGCCGACCGCGAGGTCCGAGTCCAATATCTTAGCGAACAGCTAAAAATACTCGATCTAGAAGTCCACGATGAATATATCAACCATGTCGCTGCCGAGTTAAAACGAGAACTGCGAATTTGCCGAGATGTCTACTGCGAATACCTTGCAACGATTAACAAAAGGTCTATGACAGCTAAGGCGCGAGTCGCCTTGGACTACGCTACCGCACCCCTGGCCAGCAGGAGGCTTCGGGAGGAAGTTCTGTTCTATCTGCGCCAAGTGGGAATGACCGACGTGATGTTCTCAGTCTTGTTCTATCGGCTTTTCTCTCTGATGGTAAATCACCCAAATTTTGGGGAGGATTGGATAAGAATGGAAAATGTGGTGGACTCCTTGATTTCAGAGCGTTGCTTTCAAGAGCTTAAAAATGCAACTCCTCGGCAAATAGATGCATTGGTGCGAGGACCTTTCGGCAATCCTGTCGAGCCATTCCAATCCTTAGTGTTCGTTTTCCCCTCAGACATCGAAGAGAGACCTAACTCTATTTGGGACCATCGAAATATGCTCGTCGGATACGAACTTTGGCGTCTTTGGGATTTTGTCTTCCGTGAGATTTGCGATCAACATGCAGCAATTGATTGCGAAGAGAAAAGTGTCTTGGCTCAAGCGTTAATTGAACTAGACGTTTTTGAACGGACAGCAGGAAGAATGTTCTATGAGGCCAGTCAAAATGCGATGTCCCATATTCCTGATCATTTGTTCCTAAAAATGGGAGAGCAACTTGACAAGCAAGGAATTGGAATCACAGATCATCTAGGAACTCGCGGGGAAGAAATCTTGAAGCAAATGGGGCGACAAGGCCAGCCCATTCGAAGCTGGGCGGAAGCGCTCTCGGATAAAAGGGAGCGCAAATTCTTGCCTGCAAAAGCTACAAACAGGTCAGAGGCGACCACGCTGAAAAACTTTGGCACGCTGAGTCGGGCGGCGAAGCGAGCTTTCTACCGTGCAAAAGATTCTTACCAGGCTGCTTTAGATAAAGTCTATGATCGGCGGGTGCAGCCTTCTATCCATCACAATCCATTCCAACCTTAGTTATCAACTTCGAGCTCGGCGGCACCGCGTTTGTAATGCTTTAAGCGCAACCTTCCGGCTCGCCTCTCCAATGTGCGATAATTCCCCTTCCCCGGAAAATCTAAGTTTGTAAGGACGTGAATTGGC
>JAICKN010000239.1 GCA_025927855.1 Terriglobales bacterium | reverse complement strand
TTACTTTGGTGGGGACTGCACCTGGTGTGGTTTTTCCCGTGGAGTCTTTTTCTTCCCTATGCTCTGCGCGAGTTTCCCCGCTTTCGCACCTGGGGAAAGAACATGCAGCCGGAGCAACAGGCGCGATTGCTGCTCTTCATTTGGGCCGGGCTGATCATGTTCTTCTTCTCGCTGACCAGCGGTTCGCGCATGGAGTACTACAGCTTTGGGGCCTGGCCCGCCATCGCAATTCTTCTGGGCATTGGGCTGGCTCATGCGGAAGAATTGCATGCCCGGTGGCTCACATGGCTGCAGGGAGCGCTCTCGGCCGCGGGGATTGCGGTCTCGGCCGTGCTCGGATACCTCGTTTGGTCGTCGTTGCGCGTGAAGCCGCAGGATGTCGGCAATCTTATTCAGTACCAGCCCGAAAGCACATACCGCCTCTCCATGGCGCACTTCCTGGACCTGACCTCAGCAACATTCGCTATTTTTCGCGGACCGGCCCTGCTGGCAATGGTCGTTTTTGTCATCGGATTTGGGATCGCTTGGATACTCCGCCGCTCGCGCAAGAACCTGGCATCTACGCTCACAATCGCCGTTTCCATGGGAATCTTTTGCTTCGCGGCGAATTGGGCATTTCAGCGGTTCTCGCCCCGGCTGTCGTCTTACCGGTTGGCGGAAGATATCCGCCCTTATTTGGGGCCGCAAGGCCAGATTGTGGAGTACGGCGACTTCAATAATGGTTCCAGCATTCCTTATTATCTCAACCGGCATGTATGGATTTACAACGGCCGCTACGGCACTGGCCTTGAGTATGGTTCTACCTACCGGGATGTTCCTCCCACATTTTTGGACGATCAGCAATTCTCGCAATTGTGGAACAGCAAACAGCGTGTCTTCCTTTTTGTGCCGGAGGAATTGCGTAGCCAGGCGCTCTCGCATCTGCCGCCGGATGCCACTTACGTTTTTGCCGAGAGCGGCGGGAAATATATTTTCGTGAATGACCAGATAAAAGCGAACCTTCCCTTGTTGGCTACGCTCTCGCTAAAGTAAGCTCCGAATCCCTCAACCTAGGGCACTCAGAAAGCAAAGAACGAAGTGGTTGAAAAGCACCACCCGAGGCCGAATTCAGCCACCAGAAGTCGGATTGTGGGAATGAGCCGCAACTCTCAAGCCTCATCCTGCTGAAAACAAGGCGAATCCCTGCTGCCCGGAACTCGCTCACCTTTGGCATTGCAGTTGCCCTTAAGGAATACGCCGAACCCTCTTCCGGAGGGACCGGAGGTGATTGAGCCATGAAAAATAAACTTATTACTGCGGTCGCGCTTCTTGCCATGGGCCTGTTTACATTTGGGGCGCAGGCGCAAGATCAAGAGTCGGTGCCTCCTCCGCCGCCGGATCAGGCGCAGGCCCAGGCACAAATTGGCGATACGGCAAATCAAGATGCGTCAGACCAGGATTCATCAGACCAGGACGCTTCAAATCAGAATTCGCCGAATCAAAACTCGGCAGACCATGGCGTCGCGCGCGTAAGCCTCATTCATGGAGCGGTCTCCACGCAGCGCGGTGACGATAACGATTGGTCCGCGGCGGTCCTCAATGCTCCCCTTGTCAGCGGTGACAAAATTTCGACGGGAGATGATTCTCGCGCCGAGGTACAACTCGATTACGCCAATATTCTGCGGTTAAGCAATCGTTCCGCGGCCACCATCAGTGAGCTATCCCGCAATCAGATTCAGGTGCAACTCGGCCAGGGTATTGTGAACTACGATGTTTTCAAAAACAGCGATGCTGCGGCTGAAATTGACACTCCCAATACGGCAGTCCATCCCGTCAGTGGCGAAGGCAGTTTTCGCGTAGCGATTCTGCCCAACGGCGATACAGAAGTGGTTGTGCGCAAAGGCGAGGCGGACATTGCGACTCCGCAGGGCAGCACGCATGTGCGTCGTGGGCAAATGATTACCGTGACCGGTGCCGACCCCAACACTCATTATCAAATTGCGGAAGCGCCTTCCAGGGATAGTTGGGACCGCTGGAACAGTGATCGCGACGGAATCATCCATAGCGCTCAATCCTGGGGCCATACCGATCCTTATTACACCGGAAGCGAAGATTTGGACGCTTACGGCCACTGGACGTCTGTGCCCGATTACGGTTCCGTTTGGATTCCGGCTGAAGGGCCGGGCTGGGTCCCGTATCGCGATGGCCGCTGGGTTTGGGAACCTTATTGGGGATGGACTTGGGTTTCTTATGAACCATGGGGCTGGGCTCCGTATCACTACGGACGCTGGTTCCTCTATGGCAGTTCGTGGGCGTGGTGGCCCGGCCCGGTCAGGGTTGGGTTTGGCTATCCGTTTTATCGGCCCATCTGGGCGCCAGCCTATGTTTCTTTCTTCGGCTTCGGCCACGGTGTAGGAGTTTCTGTGGGCTTCGGTTTCGGCTCTGTGGGATGGCTGCCAATCGGCCCCTGCGATCCGTTCTTCCCTTGGTGGGGAGGGTTCCGCGGCCGCTTTAATACTGTAGTCATCAACAATTTCAACTTCCGCGGCCGTGGATTTGGCCGTTTCGGCCCACTTCATCGGGGTGACCGCTTCTCTAACTTACGGCTCGCGAGGACGAACGAACATTTCCGCCGTTCTATTTCTACGATTGAAGCCAACCGCTTTGGTACGGGCGGCGTGCGCGCGCATGCATTGGCTGCTGGAGAATTCCACGGTGGCCGGATGATGACGGGCAATCTTCCCATTGTTCCTTCGCGAGCAAGCTTGAGCGCTTCGAACCGCGCGGCAGCGCCGTCGAGCATTCATAATCGCGCTGGGCAGCACTTTTTCGGAAGGCAGACTACGGCCCGTCCGGAGCCGTTCCAGAGACAGGCTTCGCGCGTGCAGAACTCAATCCAGCGCAACAGCCACTTCACGCCCGTCCATGCAGAAGGCCGGCAAGGTGGGCCCAACATTATTTCGCATGGCAACAACATTCCGCGTCCTGGATTTAATGCTGCTGGGAATAACCGTGTGAATCTGCCCAATGCGGGATGGCGGCGTGGCAATGAACCGGCAAACCACAATGTTGCGGGAGCGCAGAACCAACCTGGCTTCCGCAGTAATCCGGGTGGGGGACGTGCTAATTCTCTGCCAAACGCCGGATGGCGTCGAGGGAATGAACCGGCAAATCAGAATGTAGGGGGAGCGCATGAACAGCCTGGTTTTCACAATAATCAGGGCGGCGTCCATAATGAGGTTCCGCGTCCGAATTCCGGTATCGCGTCGCATTCCAACGTGGTTCCGCCTACCTCACATGCTCCTTCCCCAACATGGCGGAACCCGTCACTGGAAAATGGGAATCGGGGGAACGTAGGCGGGAATCGTCAGCCGAACTTTGTGCCGAGGCCGGGTGCCAACCAGGGCAATGCTGCGGGAAATTGGAGGCAGTCGTTTCCGCAATCGCGCCCTTCCTCTCCTCAAGTTCAAAATGGAGCGCCGCGGAATTACTCCCGGCCGGAAATGAATTCTCGGCCGCAGATGAACTCCCGGCCAGAGATGAATTCGGGCAGAAGTTACAATGCGCCGCGCAGCTATTCGCGTCCGCCGCTCGATATGCGGCAGCCGGTTGTCCGGCCTTCAGGGCGGCCTAGCGGCGGTGGTGGTGGTTTCGGCGGCGGACGTTCTGGCGGTGGGGAACATTCGAGCGGAGGTGGGTTCCACGGTGGTGGCGGTGGGTCCCACGGCGGAGGCGGTGGCGGCAGAGGTCACGGGCGCTAGATCGCTCGAATGGCAACAAACGGCAGCTCTGGTTGAGGCCAGTCAATTAGAGCTGCCGTCTGTGTTTTTTTAAGTCTTGTTTGACGAATAAAAGAAAAACGGAATTGCTCTATTTCGTGCGGCCACCCTCTTCATCCATAGCCGGACAATTCTCTATTGAGCCTTCGTTTCTTTCTGCGCGCGATGGCGCAGCGCGTCCAGACGCAACCTCACCATATAGAGGACCACAGCCACATTTACCGCGAACACGCCGAAGTGAAATAGATTGGGATGATGGACGATCGCTACAACTTCAAAAGGAAAATAGATGGTTCCAGAGACCAACGCGATCCATTCTCCCCAGGGGCGGGCGTTCCAAAGGCCATACCCTTCAGCGGAGCGCAAAAGTATGTACACGAAAGCCACAGCCACCACCGCCCAAAGCTTGCTTGTGGTCAGGGTATCGGCCCAGTCGAGAAACATCTGCGCGAAGTGATTGTCGGGGCTGATGTGCAGGAAGTCCAACAGGCTGTTGGCAACGTCCCAGGGATCGTGCCGGATGACAAGAACGACTCCGCACGCGCCGGCCAGAGCCAATGCGGCCTTTGCCCATTCCAGGGCGGCGACGGCGCGGAGCACACGGAGTTGGACGCGGGAAGCTTGTACGGTAGGGGAAAGCACGCCTGCTCATAGCTTAACTTTTCCCGGGAAATTTCACCAACGGCAGGGGTGCAAATGGCTCGCAAAATTTGGCCTCATTTAGTCTTAATTTTTGCGAAAGTTTATTGGATTTTCCCGTAACCTTAACGTGGGAATATCACTCCTAAGTTATTAGCGGAGGATTCGAATGTGCACACGGTAAAGCTCTTGGGGCGCGGTCCTGTGGCGGAAGGCACGATGGCCTTTCATTTTGAAAAGCCGCAGGGATTCCAGTTCACGCCCGGGCAGTCGCTCGATTTCACGTTGCTCGATCCCCCGGAAACCGATGCAGAAGGAAATATGCGCACGTTCTCGATTGCCAGCGCGCCTTTTGAAGAGCAGATCACCATTGCCACGCGCATGCGCGACACGGCGTTTAAGCGGGTGCTTAAGACAGTCCCGCTTGGGCTGGGAGTCAAGATGGAAGGGCCGATGGG
>JAICKN010000149.1 GCA_025927855.1 Terriglobales bacterium | reverse complement strand
TGCTGATTGCTCTTGCAATTAAGCTGACCTCAAAGGGGCCGGTGTTCTTCCGGCAAGAACGCGTGGGGCAGTATGGCGTGCCCTTCGTATTTCTGAAGTTCCGTTCCATGCGCGCGGGGAACAACGCCAGCGCGCATAAGGAATATGTCCGGCAGCTCATTGCGGGGCAGGCGGAAAACAAGGCGGAACAAGGAAGCGGTACAACCGTTTATAAACTGAAAGATGACCCTCGCATTACCCGGGTGGGCGCGTTCATACGGCGTACAAGCCTCGACGAGTTGCCGCAATTCATCAACGTGCTGCAAGGCACAATGTCGCTGGTGGGGCCGCGGCCTGCCATTGGATACGAGGTGGAAGCCTATGATATTTGGCACCGCCGCCGGATACTGGAAGCGAAACCGGGAATTACCGGGCTTTGGCAGGTTGTGGGCCGGAGCCGCGTAAAGTTTGACGACATGGTCCGCCTGGATTTGAAATACGCCACCACCTGGTCGCCGTGGATGGACATAAAGATTCTTTTACGTACGCCGGCTGCGGTTTTGTTCGGCGCAGGCGCATACTAGAAGAAACAGCCCTCCCCCCATTTTCAAAATCCCTCAGTTATTGGACGCAGTTCGCCGATAGGCTCTGGTTGAAAGTTCAATCCAATTAAGACCGGTGAAAACGAAGCAGAATACTTATGATTAAATTTGGAATTGTAGGGTATGGATATTGGGGGCCGAACGTGGTTAGAAACATTGACCAGCTGGACGGCTCTAAAGTAGTTGCCATTTGCGACAAGAGTCCCGCTTCAAGGAAAAAAATCCAGAAAAATTATCCCAACGTTTTGGTGACGGCAGATGCAGCAGAGCTGATGTCATCCCCGGAAATTGACGCGATCGCCGTCATTACTCCTGTATGGACGCACTATGAGTTGGCCAAGGCCGCGCTCGAAAACGGCAAGCACGTTTTCGTCGAAAAGCCCTTCACCAGTTGCCGCCAGCAGGCGGAAGAACTCATCGAGCTTGCCGCGAAAAAGAATTTAAGGATCATGGTAGACCACACCTTCCTGTTCACCGGCGCGGTCAAGAAGATGGCGGAGCTGCTCAACAACGGGACGCTGGGCAAGGTCTATTACTACGACTCGACGCGCGTAAATCTAGGTCTCTTTCAGCATGACGTAAACGTTATCTGGGACTTAGCGCCGCACGACCTTTCCATCATTGACTACCTGATCAAAGAACGGCCAGAAGCGATCGTTGCCACGGGCGAGACCCATCTGAACAGCCATGAAGATGTCGCCTACATGACGATTTACTTCCCCAACAAAATCATCGCGCATATCAACGTCAATTGGCTTTCGCCGGTCAAAGTCCGCACCACGCTGATTGGCTGCGAAAAGAAAATGCTGGTCTGGAACGACGTAGAGCCGGATGAAAAGATCAAAATCTACGACAAAGGCGTGAACATCAGCTCACGCGAAGGCCTTTACAACCTGCTCGTGAATTACCGCTCCGGCGACATGTGGGCCCCGCAACTGGATCGCACCGAAGCCCTGAAAGATGAATTGGCATATTTCATCCAGTGCATTTCCGAAGGCAAAAATCCCCACAATGATGGAGTCGCAGGATTGCAGGTGGTGCGCATGCTCGAAGCGGCCAGCGAATCTTTGAAGAACCGCGGATCGCTTGTGCGTCTCTAGTCCTCACGGTTTACAAAATGGTTAGTGTTTCTCTTTTGTCGCTCACAGCATGCCTCCGTCAGAACAGCTTGTGCTTTTGTCGTTTTAGAACATTTTAGATTTGCTAAGTTCATGAGCGAACAGTTTTACCTCAAACCCAATGTTGTGGTCGAACCTCTGGTGCATCATTGGTACGCATGGTCGCATCTGATCGCTCCTTCGACTGCGGCCCGTAATTTTACCGACCGCCATCTGCCTATTATCGAATCGTTTATTAAATCGCCAGCGGCCCATGCCGCAGCGGTAAAAAACCCGAAGCTGTTGGGAGGGCCATTTATGGACCTGGGGCCCGAGCAGGTGGACGATATTAGGCTGCTGGAAAAAGAAATTAAGGCTCTTCCCCTGATGGAGCTCTCGCGCGCATTTTGTGAATTGGATGGCATGCTGCGGGCGAATGCCACCGGTTATTCCCTGGAGCCGCTATATGAAAAAGTTCCGGAGGCGCTTAAAGGTTATGTAGAGTTGGTCTACGATCTGCACAACAACGCATCTTTTCGCCTGATCGAACCGCTTCTCTACCGCAGCCGCTATTATGATCCGTCGCTGCAGACACTTATGCTTTCGCTAATCTCCGCCGATGAGCGGCCTTTTGTTTTGAGCACGCCGCGATTTCATCAACCCGGGAATGTACATCTACGTACGCCGTTTGCCAGTGAGCAGGTGGACTTTTTGTTTGGCCTTAAGCAGTACCCGGCATGTTTCGCTCAGATTAAAGACAAAGTCGGATTTACGGCCGGAGATGATCGAGTATTTCGTTCGTTCCTAACTACAGACGCTCCGCGGCCCTACCGCCGGTATGAAGGGCAGGGAGCTCGCTGGCGCTATTTTGGTCATGCCTGCATTCTGGTGGAGGCGGGCGGTTCCAGCATTCTGACCGATCCGGTCCTCAGCTATACCTATGAGAACAATATTTCCCGTTATACCTACGAAGATTTGCCAGAAGTAATTGATTGCGTATTGATTACCCATAACCATCAGGACCATTTGTTGTTTGAGACGCTGCTCCAGTTGCGCAGGCGCATTCGAACGATTGTGGTGCCGAAAAATTCCGGCGGTTCGTATCAAGATCCGTCCATGAAGCTTATTTTGCAGGCTGCCGGTTTTAAAAATGTGGTGGAAATGGAAGACATGGAAGAATTGCAGGTCGGCCCCATTGCCTTAACCGCGTTGCCGTTTCTAGGGGAGCACGGGGACCTGGATATCCGCACGAAATTGGCGTACCTCGCCCGCGTAAATGGCCATTCGCTGCTTTTCGCAGCTGATTCCTGCAACATCAGTCCGGAGATGTACAAGCACGTCCATGAAGCTGTCGGCGATGTTGATGTCTTATTTGTGGGTATGGAATGTGACGGCGCTCCCATGTCCTGGCTTTATGGCCCGCTGTTCGTGGAAAAACCGGAACGCAGTAAAGACCACTCCCGCCGCCTGGCTGGTTCAAATTTCGAGCGCGCTGATCGGATTGTGCAACAGTTTGGCTGCAAGGAGGTTTACGTGTATGCCATGGGACAGGAACCATGGTTGAACTACGTCATGAGCGTTAAGTACACCGAACAATCCAACCCCATTGTGCAATCGAACAAATTGATCGAGAGCTGCGGCGAGCGCGGCATTATTGCCGAACGTCTATTTGGCGAGAAGGAAATTTTGCTCGCGTAATCTTCGTTTGCCACAAAGACTATGAACACAATCGTTAATCAAGACATCGCAGCCAGTGGAGGAGGTGAACGCGCCCTCTCAGAATGGAACCAAACCAAGACCGAATATCCCCGCCACCTCTGCGTACATCAGCTATTTGAGGAGCAAGCCGAACGCCGCCCCGATGCAATCGCATCGCAGTTCCAGAATACGCAGATGACTTACGGGCAACTGAACCGCCGGGCGAACCAGGTGGCGCATTGGCTGCGAAAGTGGGGAGTCGGCCCGGAAGTGCTGGTAGGCGTAATGGTCGAGCGCTCTTTGGAGATGATAGTAGCGCTGCTGGGTATTCTGAAGGCAGGCGGAGCTTTTGTCCCGATTGATGCCAGCTACCCGGAAGAACGCCGCGCCTTTATGGCTGCCGATATAGCAGCGCCGGTGATTGTCGCCCAGGAACATGTGGTCAAGAATTTGGGCGCAGACTGGTCGGCCGCCAGAATGCTATTCCTCGACCGGGATGCCGCAGAAATCCTTCAGCAAAGCACGGAAAACCCCGAGAATCTTTCAGGGCCAGAGAATCTTGCTTATGTGATGTACACATCCGGTTCCACCGGTCAGCCCAAAGGCGTCATGGTCGAGCACCGCGCAGTCGTGCGGCTCGTGAAAAATACGAACTATCTCCGGGTGGGCGAACGCGAAGTGTTCCTCCAGTTTTCGCCGATCTCCTTCGACGCCTCTACGCTGGAAATTTGGGCGCCGCTGCTGAATGGCGGCTCTCTGGCGATCATGCCGCCGCAGGTGCAGTCCCTGGGAGAGATTGGCGCAGCAATTACGCGTCACGGGATTACATCCGCGTGGCTCACAGCGGGATTATTCAACGTTATCGTAGAACAACGCCTGGAAGATCTGCGGCCCCTGCGTCAACTGTTGGTGGGTGGCGATGCGCTCTCCCCCGCGCATGTGAAGAAAGCGCTGGAGGGACTGCCTCACTGCCAATTAATAAATGGATACGGCCCCACGGAAGGCACAACGTTTTCTTGCTGCCACGCCATTACCTGGGAAGACGCCAATCTTTCTTCCATTCCCATCGGAAAGCCGATTTCCAACACGCAGGTTTATTTGATCAATGAAAAGAACGAGCTGGCGGCGGTTGGGGAACCGGCGGAACTCTGCATCGGCGGGGACGGCCTGGCTCGGGGATATCTGAATCAGCCGGAATTGACCGCGGCCAAATTTGTCGAGCAAAAATTCGAATCGGAGCCGATACGAATTTATAGAACCGGAGATTTGGCCCGCTACCGGGAAGATGGCGTCATCGAATTTCTAGGCCGGTCAGACGGCCAAATCAAGATCAGCGGCTATCGCATTGAGCTTGGCGAAATTGAAGCTGTGCTCATGCAGCATGCGCAGGTCCGCTCCGCCGTGGTAATGGCCAGACAGGATGGCCCGGGCGAGAAGAAGCTGGCCGCTTATATCGTCGGCAGCGGTGGGGACCGGAACCCGCAGGCGTTACGCGAACTTTTGCAAAGCAAGTTGCCGGCCTATATGGTCCCTTCAGCTTTCGTTTTCTTAAGTGAATTGCCTCTTTCTCCCAATGGCAAAGTCGACCGCACCGCTTTACCGCCCCCCGGAGAAAGCCCGTCTGCAGAAGCAGGAACGATCTCTGCGCAGAGCGGACTGGAACAGCAAATTGCCGAGATTTGGGCGAAGATGCTGGGAGTGGGACAGGTAGGGCTCCAGGACAACTTCTTTGATATTGGAGGCGATTCGCTGCAGCTATTAGCGGTGCATTCCGAGATGCAGCGGGTGTTGGACCCGGACTTGGAAATTACAGCTCTGTTTGAGTACACCACAGTCCGTTCGTTGGCCCAGCATTTGGCGGGGGGCAAAGAAAGTTCCGCCATCCAAGAGGCTCGCCAGCGGGCGCAAAAGCAACAGAGCGCATGGGCAAAATTCAAACCCTCGCGGCCCTGAACGAATCCCCACAAAGATCAAAAGGACAGGAGAGCCAGTGGACACTTATTTGAGCATCGCCCCTGATGTGAAGCTGGGGAACGGCGTGAAGCTTTCAAAATTCATCAATCTCTACGGATGTGAGGTTGGCGATGAGACCAAGATTGGCGCGTTCGTGGAAATACAAAAAAAAGCCAGTGTTGGCAAGCGGTGCAAAATTTCCAGCCACACCTTCATTTGCGAAGGAGTCACCATTGAGGACAATGTGTTCATCGGACATAGCGTGACCTTTATCAACGACAGTTATCCCCGCGCTACTGCGAATGGGGAACTGCAAACCGAAGCTGACTGGAAAGTAGAACCCACCATTGTGAAAAAGGGCGCTTCGATAGGTTCTGGCAGCACCATTCTCTGCAACGTCAGTATTGGCGAGAACGCCATCGTTGGAGCGGGAAGTGTTGTCACGAAAGATGTTCCTCCCCACAGCATCGTGGCTGGAAATCCAGCCAAATTGTTACGTTATCTCGACAAGGCTATGGAGGCCGCACAGTGAATCAAACACCGAACATCCCATTTCTTGATCTGGTTACTCCCCATGTTGAACTGGAGGACGAACTGACCGCAGTTTTCCTCAAAGCGATCCGCACCGGGGGGTTTATCGGCGGATCTATGGTGGCGGATTTTGAAAATGCGTTTGCCGTGTTCTGCAGTACAGAGCATTCTATTGCCGTCAGCAGCGGGACAGATGCGCTGCGTTTCGCCCTCATGGCGGCCGGGGTCGAACCTGGCGATGTGGTCGTGACCGTCCCGCACACCTTTATTGCGACCACCGAAGCCATTTCTCAGGCCGGCGCGATACCAGAATTCGTTGACGTGGACGCCCGCACCTACAACATGGATGTCGAGAAACTGAAAGAATATCTCGAGCAACAATGTACGAAAGATCCCGATGGAAAACTAATCAGCCGCCGCAGCGGGCGGCCAGTATCTGCGATTGTGCCCGTGCATATTTATGGCCAGTGCGCGGATATGGACACAATCCTCGATCTCGCGGCGAAACATCATTTGTTCGTAATTGAGGACGCCTGCCAGGCGCATGGCGCAGAGTACTTCTCGCGCAAACTGAACTCATGGCGTAAAGCGGGGTCAATGGGCGTGGCCGCGGCATTCAGCTTCTATCCGGGGAAAAATCTGGGTGCATGTGGCGAGGGCGGCGCAGTGACCACTAACGACGCTGGTGTCGCTGCGCGCGTCAAAACATTGCGCGACCACGGCCAGGCAAAAAAGTATTACCACGATATCGAAGGATATAACGGCAGGCTGGACGCCATTCAGACCGGCATTCTGCACGTGAAACTTGCGCACCTGGCCAAGTGGAACGCTCAGCGGCGGGAGCGATCTGCTGTCTATGGCGAGCTGCTGAAAGAGGCTTCGCCCGCGTTGGTGTTGCCCTACGAGCCCTCATGGTCACGCGGCGTGTTCCATCTCTATGTCGTGCAGACGGATGACCGCGCAGGTCTCATGGCGCATTTAGCAAAAGAAAACATCGGAACGGGTATTCATTATCCGGTTCCCTTGCATTTGCAAAAAGCCTATCAATCGCTCAATTACGGTCCGGGAAGTTTCCCCGTAACGGAAGCGCTGGCTGAACGGATTGTCTCGTTGCCCATGTTTCCTCAATTGACGGAAGAACAGCAGGGACGGGTTGCAGATAGCGTATTTCAGTTTCTCGGCAGGGTGGCAGTGGGGCAGGGCCGATAAACCTGCTCGAACCAGTCCAGCAGGCCTTGGGAATGAGTTTCCGACTTGATCGTTGGGTTACGCTGAAGGTTGTTAAACCTCTGGTGAAAGACCAGCCCGGGGCCGCGCCTGCCATCCCGATCCTTATGTATCACGCCATTTCGGACGACATCGAATCTGTCCATCCCTACTACCGCACGAACACTGCTCCCAGTGTTTTTGCATTGCAAATGCGGCAGTTGAAGGAACTCGGCTATTACACAATCTCCCTGGAGGAAGCGGTCGGCACGATCAAGGCGGAAAGCCGTTCGGCGGAGCGGGTGGTGGTCATCACGTTCGATGATGGATATCGCGACTTCTACACCGTGGCCGCCCCGGTATTGAAGGCGCATGGGTTTACTGCAACTATGTTTATTCCGACCGCCCACATCAATGACACTTCGGCCCGTTTCAAGGGGCGCGACTGCCTGACATGGCGGGAAATCAGAGAGTTGGAGTCCGCCGGAATGCAATTTGGCTCACATACAGTGAACCATCCGCAACTACATGAGATTAAAGATTTTCAGGTGCAGCAGGAGCTTTCGCAATCGAAGGAAACAATGGAGCAAAGGCTGGGGACGGAGATACGCTCGTTTGCTTATCCCTATGCCTTCCCGGAGACGGACAAAGCTTTTGTGGCAAAGTTGCGCGACCGGCTCATGGAGGCCGGATATGCGAATGGAGTATGTACAATGATCGGTCGCGCGGATGCGAGCAATGATCCGCTGTTTTTGAAGCGGCTGCCAATCAATTCCTGCGATGATCGGGAGCTGTTTGCAGCCAAGTTGGCTGGAGCGTACGATTGGCTGGCTCGTCCGCAGTATTTGTTAAAGCGGCTTAAGAAAGGCTCTGGCCGGCCCAGCACTAAAGGTTTTAAGGCTTCTATTTCCAATGCTTAGGCGGTAGTTCATTCTTGGACCCCGGTCATGTACCAAAGAGACCTACCGGGGACAGAGCAGGTTTTCTATAACCGTAACTGGCCATTCCAGTAGTTTCGTGAGCAACTCCCCTACTGGCGTACTTGCCGAGAAGGTTTTCCGACATTGGAGAACCAGCACACGATTACGGAGGATTCAGTGACAAGGCTCCAGAACCTGTTAATTCTTGGAATTTGCTGCATCACATTTGCGGGAATCAGTTCCGCGTCGGTCGCCAACGTTTATATCGCACAATCATCCGCGGGCGCTGCAGACGGTTCCAGTTGCAGCAATGCGAAAGCAGTCAGCTTCTTCAACTCATCCTCCAACTGGGGTTCGGGCTCCAGCCAGATCGGGCCCGGAACGACCGTGCATCTGTGCGGGAC